>DASRZN010000041.1:0-4025 GCA_035686325.1 Lysobacteraceae bacterium | reverse complement strand
GTCGCCCAGCTTGAGCGCGCCGGCTTCCAGGACGCCGAGGTGGCCGTGGAACTGGCCGGCCAGCTTGAGCGTGTCGGACACGACGAAGCGCACGCCCTGGTCCGCCAGTTCCCCGGCGTCGCCGACCTGGCCGCCGCTCTCCGCATAGAACGGCGTGCGGTCGAGCAGGACGATCGCCTCCTCGCCCGCCGCGATCGCGTCGACCGGGCGGCCGTCGCGCAGCAGCGCGACGACCTGCAGGCCGCCGGCGGCGAGTTCGTCGTAACCGAGGAATTCGGTGGGTTGCAGTTGCGCGACCAGTTCGGCCGGCAGCGTGGTGCCGCCACCGAACTTGCCGGCGGCGCGCGCGCGCTCGCGCTGCTGCTCCATCAGCCGGTCGTAGTCGGTCATCGCCGACGGGGTCAGGCTGGCGCCCTCGCGCTCGCGCACGATGTCGGCGATCAGGTCCGGCGGGCAGCCGTAGGTGTCGTGCAACTGGAACAGCTGCTCGCCGTCGATTTGCCCATCGTTGCGCTCGAGGTACGCATCCAGGCGCTGCATGCCGGCGTCCAGCGTCTGCGCGAACGCAGCCTCCTCGGCCTTGAGCGCGCGCTCGACCAGGGCGCGGCGCCCGGCGAGCTCCGCATAGGCCTCGCCCATCGCCTCCACCAGCGGCGCGACCATCTTCCAGAACGTACCCTCGGCATCGAGGCCGCCGAGCTTCCAGATGTGGCGGATCGCGCGGCGGATGATCCGCCGCAACACGTAGCCGCGACCTTCATTGGAAGGCAGCACGCCGTCCACGATCAGGAAGCTGCAAGCGCGGATGTGGTCGGCGATCACGCGCAGCGACTTGTGGTCGAGGTCGGCGGTGCCGGTGAGTTGTGCCGCCGCCGCGATCAGGTGGCGGAACAGGTCGATCTCGTAGTTGCTGTGCACGTGCTGGAGCACCGCGGTCAGCCGCTCCAGGCCCATGCCGGTGTCCACGCAGGGCGCCGGCAGCGGCAGCAGGGTGCCGTCCGGCTGGCGGTCGAACTGCATGAACACGAGGTTCCAGATCTCGATGTAGCGGTCGCCGTCCTCGTCCGGCGAGCCGGGCGGGCCGCCGGCGATGTCCGGGCCGTGGTCGTAGAAGATCTCGGTGCACGGGCCGCACGGGCCGGTGTCGGCCATCTGCCAGAAGTTGTCGCTGGCGAACGGCGCACCCTTGTTGTCGCCGATCCGCACGATGCGCTCCGGCGGCAGGCCGACCATGTCCCGCCACAGCGCGTAGGCCTCGTCGTCGGTGTGGTAGACGGTGACGAGCAGGCGCTCGGGCGGCAGCTTCCAGACCTGGGTCAGCAGCTCCCACGCCCAGGCGATCGCGTCCTGCTTGAAGTAGTCGCCGAAGGACCAGTTGCCCAGCATTTCGAAGAAGGTGTGGTGGCGCGCGGTGTAGCCGACCGAATCGAGGTCGTTGTGCTTGCCGCCGGCACGCAGGCAGCGCTGGACGTCGGCCGCGCGCACGTAGCTGCGCTTCTCGGCGCCGAGGAACACGTCCTTGAACTGGACCATGCCGGAGTTGGTGAACAGCAGGGTCGGGTCGTTGCCCGGGACGAGGGGCGCCGACGGCACGATGGTGTGCCCCTTGGCGCGGAAGAATTCGAGGAAATCGCTGCGGATTTCGGCAGTGGTCTTCATGGGTCTGCGACGGGAAAGGCGGACACGGGGAGCGGGCCGGCGCCGCGGATGCGGGCATGGGCCGAACGCTCGACCGGGGAGCGACAAGGGTAGCAGGCCGCGGGCGGCGGACGCCCAAAAAAAGATCCCGGCTTGCGCCGGGATGACAAGGGTGGAGCCATGAAGAAATGCCGGAGGTCGTCGCGTCGGGGCCTTCGCCCGGTCGCGCGCCCTCCCTATGTGTCGTCCGGCAGGCCGCGCACCGCCGCGCGGATGCTGTCGCCGTCGAAACCTCGACGGGCGAGGAAATCGGCGGCCTTGCGGGCGCGCGCCGGGGCGTCGTCGAGCGCGCCGAAACGGCGCCGCACCAGGCCGGCCGCCAGCCGCGGCCAGTCGTCCTCGCCGGCGTCCGCCAAGGCCTCGAACGCCGCGCTCACCGCCTGCGCGGACAGGCCGTGGGTGCCGAGTTCGGCGCGGATGTAGAGCGGGCCGTAGCCGCCCAGCGCCCGCGAGCGGGCCAGGCTGCGGGCGAAGCGGACATCGTCCTGCCAGCCGGCCTCGCGCAGGCGGCCGACCGCGTCGGCGGCGTCCTCCGCCTGCACGCCGCGCGCGACCAGCTTGCGGGTCAGCTCGCGCTGCGAATGCTCGCGGCGCACCAGCAGGCCGAGCGCGCGCTGGGTCGGCGTGGGTTCCGGACGGCGCCGCTTCGGACGCCCCGTCCCGCCTTCCCCGCCGGGGATGGCCCCGCCGCCGGTTCCAGCCGTGCCCTGCTCTTCCGTCATCCGTCGCCGACCCCAGCTCAGGCCTCGTCGTCCCCGGCCTCGGCCGCGGCCACTTCGGCCGGGACGAACTTCTCGCGCAGGGCGGCTTCCAGCTTGGCCGCGACCGCGGGGTTTTCCTTGAGGTACTGGCGGGCGTTCTCCTTGCCCTGCCCGATCCGCTCGTCGTCGCAGCTGTACCAGGCGCCGGACTTCTCGACCAGCTTGGCGTCCACGCCCATGTCGATCAGCTCGCCCTCGCGGGAGATGCCTTCGCCGTACAGGATCTCGGTGATGACCTGCTTGAACGGCGGCGCCATCTTGTTCTTGACCACCTTGATCCGGGTCTGGTTGCCGATGATTTCGTCGCCCTTCTTGATCGAGCCGATGCGGCGGATGTCCAGGCGCACCGAGGCGTAGAACTTGAGCGCGTTGCCGCCGGTGGTGGTTTCCGGGCTCTGGCCCGGCATCATCACGCCGATCTTCATGCGCAGCTGGTTGATGAAAATGACCAGGCAGTTGCTGCGCTTGATGTTGCCGGTCAGCTTGCGCAACGCCTGGCTCATCAGGCGCGCCTGCAGGCCCGGCAGCTGGTCGCCCATCTCGCCCTCGATCTCGGCCTTCGGGGTGAGCGCGGCGACCGAGTCGACGACCACCATGTCGACCGCGTTGGAACGCACCAGCATGTCGGCGATTTCCAGCGCCTGCTCGCCGGTGTCGGGCTGCGACACCAGCAGGTCCTCGACGTTGACGCCGAGCTTGGCGGCGTAGGTCGGGTCGAGCGCGTGCTCGGCGTCGATGAAGGCGGCGGTACCGCCCTGCTTCTGGCACTGGGCGATCGCCTGCAGGGTCAGCGTGGTCTTGCCCGAGGACTCCGGCCCGTAGATCTCGACCACGCGGCCCTTGGGCAGGCCGCCGATGCCGAGCGCGATGTCCAGCATCAGCGAGCCGGTCGGGATGACCGGGATGACTTCCGCGACGCGGTCGCCCATGCGCATCACCGAGCCCTTGCCGAACTGCTTTTCGATCTGGCCCAGGGCGGCCGACAGGGCGCGCTTCTTGTTCTCGTCCATCGTGGAGTCCTCGGTGGTCAGCGGTATGGTGGAAAGCGTGGTGGAACGCGGTCGCTCAGGCTGAGACGCCGCGACCACGCCATGAAACTAGCCCTGCAGGGCGCGCGGGCAACATCGTCCGCAGGCGCGCTGGAAGGTGGGAAAACAACGCGGCGACCCTCGGCCTCGCGCTCATCGCGCCACGTGCCGGTTCGGCCGCACCAGGCCGCAGTACAGGCCTTCGATCGCGAAGTCCTGGTCGGGCAGCACCTCGATCGGCGGGTAGTCGGGATTGCGCGGCAGCAGGCGGATGCGGTCCTTGCCGACCTTCAGCAGCTTCACGGTGATCTCCTCGTCGATCCGGGCAACCACGATCTGCCCGGAGCGCGCGTCGCGGGTGCGGTGCACGCCGATCAGGTCGCCGTCGAAGATGCCCTCGTCGCGCATCGAGTCGCCCTTGACCTTGAGCAGGTAGTCGGGCGCCGGCGAGAACAGCACGCGGTCGAGCAGCAGCACTTCATCGCTGCCTATATCCGCGCCAATGGGCAGCCCGGCGGCCACCTGGCCCAGTACCGGC
>DASRZN010000040.1:0-3801 GCA_035686325.1 Lysobacteraceae bacterium | reverse complement strand
GGCCGGCGCCGGTGCGGGTGCCGTCGGCGCCGACGGCGGCGGGGCATCGCCGCACCAGCGGCGCCAGTAGTGCGGCGGCGGAACCTCGGCACGCAATTCCGAGGCCCGTGCGCCCGACGGCGCGGGAGCGGGCGACAGCGTGGATGGAACGGACATGGCACTCCTGAGCCGCAGCGGCGTGCGGACTCCCCCTGACAAGGAAATGGACGGATTGTCGAGGCGGCAGCGGCCAGCCGCGCGTACGGTCCGGCTCAGGAAGGCAATCGCCGCAAAGGCGTCGCGGTGGCTAGCCCGCGCCGCCTCGCGCGCGCCGGCGGAACAGCGTTCGCCACAACCACCATACCACCAGGGCGATGGTCAGCCCGATCGCGACCACCAGCGACAGCGCCAGCCACGGATGGGCGAAGGCGAGGGCGAGGCCGCCGAGCACCAGTGCGTCCTCTCCGGCCGAGGCGGTCCAGTTGCTGACCGGTTCCGGCGACGCGTTGATCAGCGCGCGCGGTCCGGCCTTCAGCGTGTGGCTCACCAGGGCGACGCCGGCGCCGGTCGCCAGCGCGCCGGCGGCGAGCTGGCCGTCGGGCGACATCGCCGAGGCGGCGAGGAAGGCGCCGGCCGGCACCCGCAGCAGGGTGTGCAGCAGGTCCCACAGCGAATCCACCCCGGGGATCTTGTCGGCGAAGAACTCGACCAGCGCGAGCGCGCCGGACACGCCGAGCACCCACGGCGATTCGGTCGCCTCGAGCGCGGGCGGCAGGTCGACCCAGCCGAGCACCCCGGCCAGGCCGACCCCGAACACGGTCAGGTAGACCCGCACGCCCGCCAGCCAGGCGAGCACCACGCCGAGGGCGAACAGCTGGGCAGCGGACATGCGCGGATCCCGGTGAAGCGATGCGGGGAGGGTAGCGCGAAGCGTCGCGTGCCTGGCGGATCCGGCGGCGCGCCGGTCGTTCATCCGTCCGCAAGCTTCGTCACGCCGGCGACCCGGGCCGGCCCGTGCGGATGATCCGGCCTTGACGCTCGCCGCCGCCCTAGCCAAATTGCCGGCATGGCCCCTTCCAGCGCCAGCGAGCGACCGTCGGACGGCAGGGTGCCGGCCCGCGGCCACGCGCTGGCGTGGACCACGATCGCGCTGTTCGTGCTGGCGCTGGCCTTCGGCGCCTGGGGACTGTGGAAGGTGGTCGCGCCGGCGCCGGACGACGCCGCGGCACGCCTGCGCGCGCAGCAGGCGCGCATCGCCGAGCTGGAACAGCAGGCGGTCAGCCTGCAGCGTTCCGACCAGATCAGCCGCGACGCCAACCGCGACCTGCAGCGCACCCTCGCCGAGCGCGACGAGGAGATCGCCAGCCTGCGCGCCGACATCGCCTTCTACGAGCGCTTCGTCGGCGCCACCGCGCAGCGCCACGCGCTCGGCGTGCACGCGCTGCAGCTGCGCAACGAGGGCGGCCGCGCCTGGCACTTCACCGCCACCCTGACCCAGAACGCCAGCCGCGACGCGGTCAACCGCGGCACGCTGGTGCTTTCCGTCGAGGGCAGCCAGGGCGGTCGCATGCGCGAGCTCGACTGGCCCACGCTGCGCCAGCAGGCCGATCCGCCGGGCGTCGCGTACTCGTTCAAGTATTTCCAGCAGGTCGAAGGCGACATCCTGCTGCCGGCGGGCCTGCAGCCGATCCGGATCACCGCCCGGCTGCGGCCGCAGCGCGGGCAGCCGGTCGAGCAGTCCTTCACCTGGGCCGAAGCGACCACCGCGCCGGCCGCCGACGGCCGCCGCTGAACCGCGCGCCGCCGCGATCCGCAGCGTTGCGCGCAACCGGTTGAATCGCCGCTGCCGGCGCCCCATCCTGTCCGCATGGACAGCACGCCCGTCGCGCCCGACTACCAGTCGCTGCAGCGCCCGCTCGACTTCACCGCCTCCGCCGCGCACAAGGTGCGCGAGCTGATCGCGGAGGAAGGCAATCCCGCGCTCAAGCTGCGCGTGTACATCCAGGGCGGCGGCTGCTCGGGCTTCCAGTACGGCTTCGAGTTCGGACACCTCCGACCGCCTGTACTTCGAGCCGCTGACGCTCGAGGATGTGCTGGAGATCGTCGAGGTCGAGAAGCCCGAGGGCGTGATCGTGCAATACGGCGGGCAGACCCCGCTCAAGCTGGCGCGCGCGCTGGAGGCCAACGGGGTGCCGATCATCGGTACCTCGCCCGAGTCCATCGACCTCGCCGAGGACCGCGAGCGTTTCCAGCAGCTGGTCGAGAAACTCGGCCTGAAGCAGCCGCCCAACCGCACCGCGCGCAACCCGGACGAGGCGCTCGCGCTTGCCCGCCAGATCGGCTATCCGCTGGTGGTGCGCCCGAGCTACGTGCTCGGCGGCCGCGCGATGGAGGTGGTGCATTCGGACGCTGACCTGTCGCGCTACATCCGCGACGCGGTGAAGGTCTCCAACGACTCGCCAGTGCTGCTGGACCGCTTCCTCGACAACGCGGTCGAGGTGGACATCGACGTGATCGCCGACAAGTCCGGCCGGGTGCTGATCGGCGGCGTGATGGAGCACATCGAGGAGGCCGGCGTGCACTCCGGCGATTCGTCGTGCTCGCTGCCGCCGTACTCGCTGACGCCGGCGGTGCAGGCGCGCCTGCGCGAGCAGGTGGTCGCGCTGGCGCGCGCGCTGGACGTGGTCGGCCTGATGAACACCCAGTTCGCGGTGCAGACCGACGACGCCGGCGAGGCCACGATCTACCTGCTCGAGGTCAATCCACGCGCCTCGCGCACGGTGCCGTTCGTGTCCAAGGCGACCGGCGTGCCGCTGGCCAAGATCGCCGCGCGCTGCATGGCCGGGCGCTCGCTGGAGGAACAAGGCGCGACCGCGGAGGTCGTGCCGGAGTACTTCTCGGTCAAGGAGGCGATCTTCCCGTTCGCCAAGTTCCAGGGCGTGGACCCGATCCTCGGCCCGGAGATGCGCTCCACCGGCGAGGTGATGGGCGTGGGCCGCAGCTTCGGCGCCGCGTTCGCGCGCGCGGAGGAGGCGGCGAACATCAAGGCGCCGGCCGGCGGCAAGGCGTTCCTGTCGGTGCGCGAGCCGGACAAAGCACGCCTGCTGCCGGTCGCGCGCGAACTGCTGCGGCGCGGCTACGCGCTGGTCGCCACCCGCGGCACCGCCGCCTTCCTGCAGGGGCAGGGCGTGGCCTGCGAGGTGATCAACAAGGTGATGGAAGGCCGGCCGCACATCGTCGACCTGATCAAGAACGGCGAGATCGCCTACATCGTCAACACCACGGAGGGGAGGCAGGCCATCGCCGACTCCTTCTCGATCCGCCGCGAGGCCCTGCAGCAGCGGGTGACCTACTCGACCACGATCGCCGGGGCGAAGGCGTTGCTGCACTCGCTCGACTACCGCGACAGCGGCCCGGTATGGTCGCTGCAGGAATTGCACGAGGAACTGACGGCATGAGAGCGCCGATGACGTTGAAGGGTTCGCAGCGGCTGCGCGCCGAGCTTGAGGAGTTGAAGTCGGTCAAGCGTCCCGCGGTGATCCAGGCGATCGCCGAGGCGCGCGCGCACGGCGACCTCAAGGAGAACGCCGAGTACCACGCCGCGCGCGAGCAGCAGGGCTTCATCGAGGGCCGCATCAAGCAGCTCGAGGCCGAACTGTCGCATGCGCAGGTCATCGACGTGGCGACCCTCAACGCCGGCTCGAAGGTCGTGTTCGGCGCCACGGTGGACCTCGCCGACACCGAGACCGACGAAGAGAAGACCTACCAGATCGTCGGCGACCTCGAGGCCGACATCAAGCTGGGCATGATCGCGATCTCCTC
>DASRZN010000039.1:0-2291 GCA_035686325.1 Lysobacteraceae bacterium | reverse complement strand
GCGCGCCCTCGCTGAGCTCGCCGAGGTCGCGGATGATCGCTTCCGGGTCGCGCCCGGCGCGCTTGCGCCGGCGCGGCTGCGCGGCGCGCTCGGGGAACAGCTGGCGCTCGGTCAGCACCGCCAGCGCGGGCGCCGTGAGCGCGAAGCCGTCCTCCAGCGGCGCCACCGCGAGCGCGAACTTCGGCAGCGTCACTTCTTCCGCTTGCGGCAGGAACGCCGCCCAGTCCGGCAGCACCTCCGGCTCCAGTGCCGCCGCGCGCAGGATCTCCAGCAGCGCCTCGCGCCGGCCCGCGCTGTCGGCGGCGATCAGCACGCGGCCGGGATAGCTGCCGAGGAAGGACTTCAGCGCATCGGCGGGCGCGTGGTCGCGCACGGTCAGCGGCAGCGTCGGCGCCGGCTGGTCGCCGAGGTCGGCGGCGCGCTCGCGCTGCGCATGCTGCGGGCCGCAGACTTCCACCCGCGCGCCCTGGTTGAGGCGCTCGCGCAGCTGTTCCGGCGACAGGTACAGTGCGTCGGGCGGCAGCAGCGGGCGCTCGACGTCGTGACGGCGTTGCTCGTAACGCTCGCGGGTGTTCGCCCAGAACTGCTCGGCGGCTTCCAGCGCGCCTTCGCACAGCACCGGCAGGGCGTTCGCGCCGAGGTAGTCGAACAACGTCGAGGTCTGCTTGAAGAACAGCGGCAGGTAGTACTCGATGCCGGCCGGCGCGGCGCCCGCCTTCAGGTCCTGGTACAGCGCGCTGCGCCGGGTGTCGATGTCGAAGCGTTCGCGCAGCGCGTCCAGCGCGCGCTGCAGCGCGGCTTCGTCGAGCGGCAGCTCGCGGCCCGGCAGCAGGTGCACGCGCTCGATCTTCTCCAGCGAACGCTGCGACTCCGGGTCGAACACGCGGATGGTGTCGATTTCCTCGTCCAGCAGCTCCACCCGGAACGGCTGCTCGGCACCCATCGGATACACGTCGAGCAGGCCGCCCCGCACGGCGAAATCGCCCGGATCGAGCACCTGCGGCACGTTGCGGTAGCCGGCCGCTTCCAGCCGGCGCTTCTCGTCGTCGAGGTCCAGCCGCGCGCCGACCGCGAGGTCGAAGCTGCCGCCGGCGATGTGCTGCACCGGCGCCAGGCGCTGCAGCAACGTCTGCACCGGCACGACGACGATGCCGCGCTCCAGCGTCGGCATCCGGTGCAGCGCGGCGAGGCGCTGGCTGACGATGTCGGGGTGCGGGCTGAACTGGTCGTAGGGCAGGGTTTCCCAGTCGGGGAAATGCAGCAGCGGTGGCCACGTCGCCTGGTGGTCGCGCGCGAGCAGGGTGCGCAGGTCGCTTTCCAGCTGCTGCGCGCCGTGGTTGTCGCGGGCGACGACCAGCAGCGGGCCGGCGTGCGCGGCGGCGGCGCGGCCGATGTGCAGCGCGAGCGCGGAGGGCGAGGCCGGCGCGCTCCACCAGGCGCGCTGCTGGCCGGGCTGGGGCAGGGGCGGGACGGGAAGGACGGGATCGGGCATCGAGAGCTGTCGGGGAAAAGACGGGCAGCGCCGGGACGCGTAAACGCGCCAGCGCGAAGGGGCCGCAGTGTAGCGGCAGGCGGGTGTACGGCGGTTGCGGCGGGGGCGCAAGGCGCCCTCACCCCGGCCCTCTCCCGCAGGCGGGAGCGGGGGAAGCGCCGCGCGGAGCGGCGCACGCCGCTGTGGTGCAATGCACCCCCACCCGCGAACCGCACCGATGCCCGCCGACCACCGCCCGCCCGCCATCGCCCTGATGGGCCCGACCGCCTCGGGCAAGAGCGCGCTCGCGCTGGAATGGGCGCGGCGCCTGGGCGGCGAAATCGTCAGCGTGGACTCGGCGTTGGTGTATCGCGGGCTCGACATCGGCGCGGCCAAGCCCAGCGCCGAAGAGCGCGCCGCCGTCCCGCACCACCTCGTCGACGTGCGCGATCCCTGGCAGCCGTACTCGGCCGCCGACTTCGCCACTGCCGCGCACAAAGCGATCGACGACATCCTCGCGCGCGGCCGCATCCCGATCCTCGCCGGCGGCACCGGCCTGTACTTCCGCGCGCTGCAGCAGGGCCTGTCGCCGATGCCGCAGGCCGATCCCGCGTTGCGCGCGACCATCGCCGCCGAGGCCGCGCAACGCGGCTGGCCAGCGCTGCACGCGGAACTCGCGCGGGTCGATCCCGAGGCCGCCGCGCGCATCCACGCCACCGATCCGCAGCGGATCCAGCGCGCGCTGGAGGTCTACCGCGCCAGCGGCCGGCCGATCAGCGCCTGGCAGCGCGAGCACGCCGCGCCGCCGCGGCCGTGGCGG
>DASRZN010000038.1:0-6374 GCA_035686325.1 Lysobacteraceae bacterium | reverse complement strand
ACTCGAACAGCACGTCCACGCTCGGCCGGTGCCGGCGCTGGGGCGGGTCGTCGCCCAGCCGGCCCCACCACTGGCCGCCGCTGCGCACCACCCGCAGGTGGCGGCCGCCTGGCGCGACGTAGGCGTGGCCGGGCTGCAGCGCGCGGTCGTCCTCCAGGTGCACGACCCGCATCGGACTGTGCCGGTCCAGGCGCTCGGCGAAGGCGGCGCTGAAGCTGGCGGGGATGTGCTGCACGATCACCGTCGGCGGGGCGTCGGCGGGCATCGCCGCCAGCACCGCGCGGATCGCCTCGGTGCCGCCGGCCGAGCCGCCGATCGCGATCAGCTTGCGATCCGCGCGCGCGCCGCCGGCGGGCAGCGGCGCGCAGCGCAGGCTGCCGCCGACCGGCTGCACGTGGGCGCGCGCGGCCGCGCGGATCTTCGCGCGCAGCACGCCGGCGTAGTCGCCCAGCCCGCGCTCGCCCAGCGGTTGCGGCTTGGCCATCACGTCCACCGCGCCCAGGGCCAGCGCCTCCAGCCCGGCCGGCGCGCCCTGCGCGGTCAGGGTCGACACCATCACCACCGGCATCGGCCGCAGCCGCATCAGGTTGCGCAGGAAGGTGAGCCCGTCCATGCCGGGCATGGCGATGTCGAGGGTGATCACGTCCGGCGCCAGGCGCTTGATCGCCTCGCGCGCGGCGTAGGCGTCGGCGGCGACGCCGACCACTTCGATGCCCGGGTCGGCGGCGAGCAGTTCCCCCAGCAGCTGCCGCATCAGCAGCGAATCGTCGACGACGAGGACCCGGACCGGGGCGTTGACGGGATCGGACATGCGCACGGCGGGCCGGACTCAGAACAGTTCGACGCTGCCCGCCGCCGGCGTGCGGGACAGGCGTTCGCGGTAGGCGCGCTCGATGTCCACCAGCTCGTGCTGGCGGGTCGCCGGCAGCCGGCGCACCAGCGCGCGCCCGGTCTGCGGGAAGAACGCGACCTTGCGCGGGTGGATGTCGCCGAGGTCCTGCGCCAGCAGCGGAATGCGCTCGGCGGCGAGGTAGTCGAGCACGAAGCGCGCGTTGCGCGAGCCGATCGGATCCTGCATGCCGCGCAGCACGTTGCCGCCGCCGAAGGCCTTGGCCTGCAGCCGCGCGCGGCGCGCGCCGCGCTTGAGCAGGTCGTTGATCAGCAGCTCCATCGCGTGCGCGCCGTAGCGGGCGCTGCCGTCGGCGACGCGGCTGCCGTTGCCGCCGTCGGGCAGCATGAAGTGGTTCATGCCGCCGACCCCGAGCAGCGGGTCGTAGACGCAGGCGGCGACGCAGGAGCCGAGCAGGGTGACCAGGGCGAGCGGCTCGTCGCTGACCGCGTAGTCGGCGGGCAGCAGCTTGATCGCCTCGGTCTTGAGCGCGCTGTCGTAGTAGCGCCCCGGCACTGTCCTGGCGGCGACCGCGCTCATCGCCCGGCCACCGCGTGGTAGGTGGTGCGTCCGCGGGACGCGACCAGGTCGGCCGCGTGGGTGAAGCTCTCCGAGTGGCCGGCGAACAGCGGCGCGCCCGCCGCCAGCAGCGGCACGATCCGCGCCAGCACCGCGCGCTGGGTCGGCTTGTCGAAGTAGATCATCACGTTGCGGCAGAACACCGCGGCGAAGCCGCCGCGCAGCCCGTAGTCGTCGTCGAGCAGGTTGAGCGGGCGGAACTCGACCAGCGCGCGCAGCTCCGGCTTGACCTTGCACAGCCCGGCGTTGGCGCCGGTGCCCTGCAGGAAGAAGCGGCGCCGGCGCGCGGGCGACAGCGAGGCGATCCGCTCGACCGGATACACGCCGGCGGCGGCGGTCTCCAGCACCTGGGTGTCGATGTCGGTGGCGAGGATGCGCACCGGCGGGGTCGCGCTGGCGAAGGCTTCGCAGGCGGTCATCGCGATCGAGTACGGCTCCTCGCCGGTGGACGCGGCGCAGCACCAGATCGTGGCCGGCGTGCGCACGC
This sequence comes from Lysobacteraceae bacterium, assembly GCA_035686325.1. GTDB lineage: Bacteria > Pseudomonadota > Gammaproteobacteria > Xanthomonadales > Xanthomonadaceae > JABFWF01. The sequence goes on along the minus strand of DASRZN010000038.1, from coordinate 4,419 downwards.
CCGCGCGCAACAGGTCGCCGAGCGCGTCGAAATGGTGCGGCTCGCGGAAGAACGCGGTGAGGTTGGTGGTCAGCGCGTTGACGAACGCCTGCGCCTCGGTCTCGTCCGCCTCGACCAGGTCGAGGTAGGCGCGGAAGTCGGCCAGCCCCAGCGCACGCAGGCGGCGCGCGAGCCGGCTGTAGACCATGTCGCGCTTGTGGTCGCCGAGATGGATGCCGGCGCGCGCGCGGATCAGCGCCGCGATGCGGCGGAAATCGCGCTCGTGGAAGGCGAAGGCGCGCTGGTCCCGCGCCTGCGCCACCGCGTCCGCACGCGCGCCGGCGAGGACCTCAGGCATGTCCGGCGACGGACATCTGCTGCAGCGAGGCGCTGCGCAGGCGCGCCGCCAGCCAGCGCGAGAACTCGCGCGGCGGCAGCGCCGGCGAATACAGGTAGCCCTGCGCCTCCTGGCAGCCGAGCCCGTGCAGCAGTTCGGCCTGCTCCGGCGTCTCCACGCCCTCGGCGATCACCCGCAGGTCGAAGTTACGCGCGATCAGCAGGATCGAGCGCACGATCGCCGCGTCGCCGCGGTTGGCCAGGATGTCGCGCACGAAGGAGCGGTCGATCTTGACCCGGTCCACCGGCAGCCGGCGCAGGATGGACAGCGAGGCGTAGCCGGTGCCGAAGTCGTCGTAGGCGACGCGGATGCCGCGCGCGCGCAGCGCCGCCAGCGCGTCGGCGGCGCTGCCGTCGTCGTCGCCGAGCGCGATCTTCTCGGTCAGCTCCAGCTCCAGGTGCGCGGCGGTCAGGCCGCTGCGGTTGAGCGCGTGCTCGACCTCGTTCGGCAGCCGCTCGTGGTCGAGCTGGACCGGGAACAGGTTGACGCCGACCGCCAGCCGGCGGCCGTCCACGATCGGCCAGGTCGCCGCGTCCTGGCAGGCGCGCTCGAGGATCCAGCGGCCGACCGCCGGCCCGACCGAGCTCTGTCCGAGCGCGTCGATGAACTTGTCCGGGGTCAGCAACCCCCGCTGCGGATGGCGCCAGCGCAGCAGCGCCTCGGCGCCGGTGGGGACGCCGGTGGAAAGGCAGACCTGCGGCTGGTAGTGCAACTCGAACTCGTCGTCGCGGCAGGCACGGCGCAGCTCGAGGTCGAGCTGGCGGCGGTCGAGCGCCTCGGTGCGCATGCCAGGCTCGAAGTAGCGCAGCTGGCGCCCGCCGTTGCGCTTGGCGCGCTGCATCGCGAGGTCGGCGCGCGCGATCAGCTCGTCGCTGCCGGCGGTGGCCTCGGCCATCGCCGCGCCGACGCTGGCCTCGATGTGGACCAGGTGCTGGTCGACCTGGCAGGGACGGGCAAGGTCGAGCAGCACCGTGCGCAACTGGCCGTCGATCGCCTCGCCGTCGGTGCGCGGATAGAGCAGCGCGAACTCGTCGCCGCCGAAGCGCGCCAGCTGCGCGCCCGCCGGCAGCCCGGACTGCAGCCGCGCGGCGACGACCTGCAACACGGCGTCGCCGATGGTGTGGCCGAGGGTGTCGTTGATGGTGCGGAAACTGTCCAGGCCGATCAGGGCCACGCCGAGCGGGTGCGCGCCCTCGGCCAGCAGCGCCGTCAGCGCCGACAGGAACGCGCCGCGCCGCGCCAGCCCGGTCAGTTCGTCCTTCTGCGCCATGCGCTCGTGGCGGGCGCGCAGCAGGCGGCGCCCGGTGACGTCGCGCAGCAGCAGCGCCATGCCGCGCTGGTCGTCGGCCTGCCAGGGCCGGCGCGCGGCCTCCAGGGTGCGCACGCCGCCGTCGCGGCCGGCGATGCGCAGGTCGCGCGTGTCCGGCACGTCGGCGCCCACGCCGGTGCGCAGCGCCGCGGTCAGCCAGTCCGGCAGGCCGTCGGCGTCGCGCTGCAGGTCGACCGGGAACAGGGCCTCCAGCGTCATGCCCGGCGCGAGCGCGCCGTCGAACAGCTCGGTCGCGGCGGCGTTGGCGTGGCAGACCGTGCCGTCGGCGTCGGCCACGACCACCGCGCGGTAGTCGTCGCGCGCCAGCCGCTCGGCGATGCGCTGGTGGCGCTGCAGCAGGCGCTGCTCGACCAGCCGCGCGGCGATCCGCGCCAGTTGCTCGATCGCGGCGAGGGCGCCGGCATCCACCGCCGCGCGCGGCTGCCGGTCGGCGACGTTGAGCACGCCCAGCGTGCGGCCCTGGGCGTCGAGCAGGGCAGCGCCCAGGTAGAAGCGCACGCCGTCCTCGCGCAGCACCATCGCGTCGTTGCGGAAGCGCGCGTCCAGGCGGGCGTCGCCGATCTGCAGCAGCGGCGTGCGCGGGCCGAGCGCGCGGCAGATCGCGTGCTCGCGCGGGATCGCGACGACCCCTTCCATGCCGCGCTGGGCGGCGACCCGGAAGTGGTCGCCGGCGGCGATCGCGATGGTGGCGAAGGGCGTGTCCAGCAGGCGCGCCGCCATGCCCACCAGATCGTCCAGTTCGTCGTGCGGCTGCATCGCGGCGGACGCGCTGTCGTCGTCGGCGGGCGCTGGCGCGGGGTGGGGGTCGGACATCGGGTCGTGCGCCATGGACATCATCCGTGAGGGGGAACGGGCGGCGCCGTTGCCGGCGCCGCCGCGGAACTGCGGTGGATCAGAATTCCTGCCAGGCGTTGTCCTCGGTGCCGGCCATCACCGGTTGCGGACGCCGCGCGCGGCTGGCGGCGCGGGTCGGCGCCGGCGGGGTGGCGGCGCGGCGCGGTCGCGGCGCCGGCATTTCGACCACCGCCGCCTGCGGACGGTCGACCTCGGCCAGGCGCGCCGCGTCCACGCGGAACACCGCCACGGTGTCGACCAGCTGTTCGGCCTGCTGCTCAAGGCTGCGCGCGGAGGCCGAGGCTTCCTCGACCAGCGCCGCGTTCTGCTGGGTGCCTTCGTCCATCGACGCGATCGCCTGGTTGACCTGCTCGATGCCGGCGCTCTGCTCGGCGGAGGCGGCGGCGATGTCGGCGATGATGTCGGTCACGCGCTTCACGCTCTGCACGATCTCGCCCATGGTGCGGCCGGCGCGGTCGACCAGCGCCGAGCCTTCCTCGACCTTGCCGACCGAATCGGTGATCAGCGCCTTGATCTCCTTGGCCGCGTTGGCCGAGCGCTGCGCCAGCGAGCGCACCTCGGAGGCGACCACCGCGAAGCCGCGGCCCTGCTCGCCGGCGCGCGCGGCCTCGACCGCGGCGTTCAGCGCGAGGATGTTGGTCTGGAAGGCGATGCCGTCGATCACGCCGATGATGTCGGCGATCTTCTTCGACGAGTGGCTGATCGCGCTCATGGTGTCGACCACCTGGCCGACCACCGCGCCGCCCTGTTCCGCGACGTCGGTGGCGCCGCGCGCGAGCTGGTTGGCCTGGCGCGCGTTGTCGGCGTTCTGGCGCACGGTGGAGGTCAGTTCCTCCATCGACGACGCGGTCTCCTCCAGCGACGCGGCCTGCTGCTCGGTGCGCTGCGACAGGTCGTTGTTGCCGGCGGCGATTTCGCCGGCGGCCGCGTTGATCGCGTCGCTGCCGACGCGGATCCGGGCGACGATCTGGGTCAGCTGCTCGACGGTGCGGTTGGCGTCGGCGGCGAGGCGGCCGAACTGGCCGGGCAGGTCGGTCTCGATGCGGCGGTTGAGGTCGCCGTCGGCGATCGCCGACAGCAGCGCGCCGACCTCGGCGAGGCCGCCGTCGGCGGTCGCCATCAGGGTGTTGAGCGCGTCCACCAGCTCGCGGTAGACGAAGGCGAAGCGCTGCGCGTCGCCGCGACGGCTGAAGTCGCCGGCCACGGCCGCGTCCACCAGCGCCTTGATCTCGGCGTTGACCGCGAGCATGCCGGCCTTGACCGCGTCCACCGCCTCGGTGACGCGCGCCTTCTCGCCCGGGTAGCGCTCGATGTCCTGCGACAGGTCGCCCTGCGCGTAGGCGCTGACGATGTCGATCACGCGCATCTTCACGTCGATGTGCGAGCCGACCAGGGTGTTGATCTCGTCGGCCATCACCCCGAACGCGCCCTCGAAGGACTCGGTCTCCAGGCGCTCGCTGATCTGGCCGGCCTGGTGCGCCTCGAACAGCCTGCGCTGCGCCTGCTCGAAGTTGCGCAGGGTGCCGATCGCCGATTCCAGGCTGTCGGCGATGCCGCGCAGCTCGTCGCGGCTGCGCACGGCGACCGCCTGCGGGAACTGGCCGCGGGCGAGCAGGCCGGCGGCGTCCTCGATCTCGTGCAGCGAGCGCCGGGTGTTGCGGGTGAAGCCGAGGAACAGGTAACCGGTCAGCAGCAGCACGCTGAGCACGATCGCGATGGTCAGGGTCTGGCGGGCCTCGAGCGTCGCGATGCGGGTGGTCGCGGCCTTGTCCAGCGCGCGGTTGGCGGCGACCAGCGCGGCGGCGACCGCCTGCCGGGTCTGCTCGACCTGCGCGCCCATCTTCGCCACCGGCAGGTC
>DASRZN010000037.1:0-2535 GCA_035686325.1 Lysobacteraceae bacterium | reverse complement strand
CCTCGGCCGCTGCATGAGCGGCGCCCAGCAGGCCGCGGCCGCGGCGGACGGCGAGGGCCTGCACGAGGCGGCCCATGCGATGCGCGGCGTCGCCGAGAACCTCGGCGCCGGGCCGCTGGTCGAGCGTTGCCGGGAGCTGATGCGCCTGGACACGCAGACCCTGGTGCGCGACGGGGTCAGGCTGACCGCAGACCTCGGCGTGCTGGTGGAAACGACGGCGCGCCGGGCGCGGGGCGAGGTGCGGGAACTGCTCGCGCAGTCGCACCACGGTACCCCGCTGCCCGGTTCCGATCCCCCCTGATCCCGCCTGCGCGGGGACTCAAGCGAGCGCCTCGCGTCCGTCCTGGCGACGGTACTGCGCGCGCACCAGCCGCTCCATCGTGCGCAGCGACTTCTCCCCGAGCTGCAGCGCGGTGTCCACCCAGATCTCGGTGATCCGCAGCATCTCCTCCAGCGTCACCGGGTGCGCCAGGCCGCGCACCTGCTGCATCGCCGCGCGCGCGTGCGGGATGCGGCGACCGGCGCGGATCACGTCCTCGACCGCGCGCGCGCCTTCGCCGCGCGGAGCGAGCACGTCGACCAGGCCCATGCGGTGCAGCTCCTCGGCCGGGTAGACGTTGCCTTCCAGCATCAGCCGCTCGGCCGCCTTGGGCGGAATCCGCTGGCACAGGAAGGAGTAGGCGCCCATGCCCGGGAACAGGTCGAACAGCACTTCGGGTAGCCCCATCAGCGCGCCTTCCTCGGCGACGATGGTGTGGCAGCTCAGCGCCGCCTCGAAGCCGCCGCCCAGCGCGTCGCCCTGCACCAGCGCGATGGTGTGGGCGCCGACACCCAGCCCGGCGTGGAAGGCGTGCACCCCGCGCACGCACTTGTACGCGTAGTCGAGCAAGCCCTCGCGGTCGCCGGCGCGGATCAGCCGGCAGAACAGCTCGAGGTCGCCGCCGAGGTTGAAGACGCCGGGGTTGTCGGAGGCCAGCACCAGGTGCGGCGGGTCGTCCGCGTCCGGCTTGGCGGCGCGCAGCCGGGTCGCCAGTCCCTGCTGGTAGCCGAGGATGTCGTCGACCAGGCGGGTCGAGAAGCAGGCCCGGCCCGGCCGGCCGACCAGGTCGGCATGCATGTGGCACCAGTGGACGTTGCGCGCGGCGTCCTCGGCTACGCGCAGGGTGCGGCGGGGTTCGGCGGGGAAGAACGGGTGAACGGCTGACATGGCAGGTACCTCCGAAGGCGCCGTCCGGCCGGTCGGGGGATCAGACGGCAAGGGGTGTGCGCTGCGCCCGACCCCCCGATTCTATGCCTGCAAAACGACGCGCCCGCAAACCACGGGGCTGCGGGCGCGATGACCGTCCTTCGAGGCGCGCCCCGCTAAGGTGCGGTGGGCGCGTCGCGCAGCTCGCGACGCAGGATCTTGCCGACGTTCGACTTCGGCAGCTCGCTGCGGAATTCGACGTAGTGCGGCCGCTTGTAGCCGGTGAGGTATTCGCGCGCGTAGGCCTTGACCTGCTCGGCGGTGAGCGAAGGATCCTTCTTCACGATCACGACCTTCACCGCCTCGCCCGACTTCTCGTCGGGCACGCCGATCGCCGCCACCTCGAGCACGCCCGGCATTCCCGCGATGACGTCCTCGACCTCGTTCGGGTACACGTTGAAACCGGACACCAGGATCATGTCCTTCTTGCGGTCGACGATGTAGAAGAAACCGCGCTCGTCCATCCGCGCCATGTCGCCGGTGTGCAGCCAGCCGTCGCCGTCGATGACCTGGGCGGTCTCGTCGGGACGCTGCCAGTAGCCCTTCATCACCTGCGGGCCGCGGATGCACAGCTCGCCGACCTCGCCCGCCGGCAGCGCGTTGCCGTCGTCGTCCTTGACGCAGGCATCGGTGGATGGGATCGGCAGCCCGATGGCGCCGTTGTACTCGGCCAGATCCATCGGGTTGATGCAGGCGGCGGGGGAGGTTTCGGTCAGGCCGTAGGCCTCCACCAGGGTGCAGCCGGTCACCTGCTTCCAGCGTTCGGCCACGGCGCGCTGCACCGCCATGCCGCCGCCGAGCGTGAGCCGCAGGCGCGAGAAGTCGAGTTTGTCGAAGCCCTGCGTATTGAGCAGGCCGTTGAACAGCGTGTTGACGCCGGTGATCGCGGTGAAGCGCACCTTGCCGAGCTCCTTGACGAAGCCCTTCATGTCGCGCGGATTGGTGATGAGGTGGTTGAGCCCGCCGATCTTCATGAAGATCAGGCCGTTCGCCGTCAACGAGAAGATGTGATAGAGCGGCAGCGCGGTGATGATGACCTCTTCGCCCTCGCGCACGTTGTTGCGCACCCAGGCCGCCGACTGCTGCATGTTGGCGACCAGGTTGCGGTGGGTGAGCATCGCGCCCTTGGCCACGCCGGTGGTGCCGCCGGTGTACTGCAGGAAGGCGATGTCCTCCGGGCCGACCTCGACCGCCGGCAGCGGCAGCGTCGCGCCGCGCGCCAGCGCGTCGCGGAAGCGGATCTCGCCGGGGATGTCGCTGTCCGGCACCATCTTCTTGACGTGGCGCAG
>DASRZN010000036.1:0-3166 GCA_035686325.1 Lysobacteraceae bacterium | reverse complement strand
GCGCGCGCGGCGTGATGGGCCTGTACGCGTTCGACGGCGAGGCCGGCGGCCAGGTGCTCAACAACTTCTTCGGGCTGCTGTTCGGCGACACCCAGGGCACGGTCTATACCGAAAGCGTGGCGGCCTACGCCGACTGGACCTTCGACCTGACCAGCAAGCTCAGCCTCGACCTCGGGGCCCGCTACACCCGCGAGGAGAAGCACGCGGTCGTGCTCAACCGCGGCTACAGCGACGGGACCTACACCGTGCCGATCTCGGTGGTGGCGGACTTCGACAAGACCAAGACCTTCAGCAACGTCTCGCCGAAGGTCTCGCTGGACTACCAGGCCACGCCGGACATCCTGGTGTACGGCCTGGCCAGCCGCGGCTTCAAGTCGGGCGGCTACAACATCCGCGCGCAGTCCACCTTCGTGCCGCGCTCGGCGGACCCCTTCGACGACGAGTCGGTGGACAGCTATGAGGTCGGCAGCAAGATGGCTTTCCTCGACCAGACGCTGATGCTCAACCTGGCGCTGTTCCACAACAAGTACAAGGACATGCAGCTGTCGGTGTTCACCGCCTACGACAGCAACGGTGACGGCACCGACGACGCGTTCTTCGGCGACTTCACCAACGCGGGCTCCGGCACCGTCAACGGCGCGGAGGTCGAGTACCAGTGGCGGCCCAACCGCAATTGGGGCCTGACGGGCAACGTGGCCTGGCTGGACGCGAAGTTCGACGAGTACCGCTACAAGGGCGTGGACATCGCCGACCAGCAGGAATTCACCAACGCCCCCGAGTTCTCCGGCGCGATCAACCTGGAATACCGCACGGACCTCGGCAACGGCGGCGACGTGACCGCGCGCGTCGGCTACAGCTACCAGAGCTCTGTGGTGGCGACGACCGAGATCACCCGCGACCCGATCACCGGGGTGGTCACCGATCCGATCGAGCAGGATGGCTACGGGCTGATCGGCGCCGGCGTGATCTGGAACGTCGACAAGAACTGGAGCCTGTCGCTGCAGGGCAGCAACCTGGCGGACAAGGAATACCTGACCACCGGTTACGTGATCCCGGCGCTGGGTGTTCGGACCGGCTTCTACGGTGCCCCGCGCCAGTACAGCCTGAGCCTGCGCTACAAGTTCTGACCGGTCCCGCCCTGGTCTGGTGGGCAACGGCGGGCCTCGGTCCGCCGTTTCTTTTTTGTGCGGGAACGCGCTGCGGCGGGGCGCCGCTCCGCTTTCCGTCCCCCTCGGGAAAGCGACGCTCCTTTCTGTCGCGGGACCGCGGCGCGGACCCGCTGCTGCCGTATGCTTTGCCCTGTAGTTCCGCAGGGGGTGCCATGCCAGTCCGCCCGCGCCGCCCCGGCGCCCATCGCCCATGCTGAGCGTCGGCCTGGTCGTGCTCGGCGCGCTGGCGTGGCTGGCGCTGCTGTTCGCCGCCGGCGTCTACGGCGAGCGTCATCCGGGCGTGCTGGCCGCGCGCTGGCGCTGGGTGTACGCGCTGTCGCTGGCGGTGCACTGCACCTCGTGGACCTTCTACGGCACGGTGACCCAGGCCGAGCGCCACGGCTGGGTGCTGCCGCCGACCTTCCTCGGCGCGATCCTGCTGTACGTGCTCGCCGGCGCGTTCATGCTGCGGCTGGTGCGGCTCGCGCGCGACACCAACGCGACCTCCATCGCCGACCTGATCGCCACGCGACTGGGCAAGGACGCATGGCTGGCGGCGACCGTGACCCTGGTCGCCGCGCTCGGCCTGGTGCCCTACATCGCGCTGCAGCTCAAGGCGATGGCGATGAGCTTCGCCATGCTCACCGCGCGCGGGCAGGGAGACGCCGCGCCGGCGTGGCAGGACAGCGCGCTGTACGTCGCGCTGGCGATGGCGCTGTTCGCGATGCTGTTCGGCACCCGTCGGGTCAGCGCCGCCGAGCACAACCGCGGGCTGGTGCTGGCGATGGCCTTCGAATCGCTGTTCAAGCTGGCGGCGATGCTGGCGCTGGGCGCATTCGTCTGGTTCGGGCTCGAAGCCCTCCCGGAAGTCCCCGCAGCGCCATTGCCGGCGGCGTCGCCCGGCGGCTTCGCGCCGCTGGTGCTGCTCGGCGCGCTGGCGATGTTCCTGCTGCCGCACCAGTTCCACATCGCGGTGGTGGAATGTCGCGACGAGGGCGACGTGCGCACCGCGCGCTGGCTGTTCCCGCTGTACCTGCTGCTGATCGCGCTGCCGGTGCTGCCGCTGGCGCGCGCCGGGCAGGCGCTGTTCGCCGGCAGCGACGTGCCGTCCGACCTGTACGTGCTGGCGCTGCCGCTGGCGCAGGGACAGCAGGCGCTGGCGCTGTTCGCGTTCCTCGGCGGGCTGAGCGCGGCGACCGGCATGGTGGTGGTCAGCACGCTGACGCTGAGCCTGATGATCGGCAACCATTGGTTCGCGCCCGGGCTGCTGCGCGGCGCGTGGTCGCGCCAGGATGGTGGAGACCTGCGCGGGGCGGTGCTCGCCCTGCGTCGCGCCGGCATCGTCGTGATCATGTTGCTGGCCTGGGCCTACGGCCGCGTTGTCGCCGGCAGCGAGGCGCTGGCCGACGTCGGCGCCGTCAGTTTTTCCGCGCTGGCGACGCTGCTGCCCGCGCTCGGCTTCGCGGTGTGGCGGCCGCAGACGCCGCCGCGCGCGGTGGTCGCCGGCATCCTCGCCGGCTTCGCCACCTGGAGTTGGGTGCTGCTGTTGCCCACCGCGCTGGCGCTGCGCGGTGGCGCGCCGGACTGGCTGCTGCACGGGCCTTTCGGCATTGCGTGGCTGTCGGCCGATGGCCTGTTCGGGCTGACCGGCTGGACCCGGCTCGGACGCGCGGTCGGCGCCAGCCTGTTCGTCGGCACGCTGGCGACGCTGCTGGTCGCCGCGTGGCGGCGCGAGGCCCCGCGCCGCGCCTGGCGCGGCCTCGACGCGCGCACCCTGCGCGACGCCAGCCAGCGCTTCCTGCCGCGCGAGCGCGTGGCGGAGCTGCTGCGCGACGCGCCCGAGGCCGGCGCGGTCGGCGCGCAGGCGGAAGCGCGCGTCGAGCGCGAGCTCGCCGCGGTACTCGGCTCGGCCTCGGCGCGCGTGCTGCTGGACGCCGCCCGCCGCGAGGCCGGGCACCTCGACACCGTCGCCGCGATCGTCGGCGAGGCTTCGCGCGACCTGCGCTTCAACCAGCGCG
>DASRZN010000035.1:0-2820 GCA_035686325.1 Lysobacteraceae bacterium | reverse complement strand
CTGTTCGCCGGCATCGGCCTGTGGGGACTGCACATGGGCCTGACCCAGGGCGTGCTGGCGGCGCTGGTCGCGGACACCGCGCCGGCGGAATTCCGCGGCACGGCGTTCGGCGTGTTCAACCTCGCGTGCGGCGTCGCGCTGGTGCTGGCGAGCGCGGGCGCGGGCGCGGTGTGGGACGCGTTCGGGGCCGGCGCGGCCTTCGGTGCCGGCGTGGTGCTGTGCGTGCTGGCGGCGGTGCTGGCGATGCGGCCGCGGCGCGCGGTGGCCTAGGCGCGCGCCGGCAGCGTCCCGGTCAGGTGGTCGAGCACCACCACTTCGCCGCGGCCCGGGCGGTAGGCGCCTTCCAGCGCGCGGTGCACGTAATCGGACGCGGCGACGCAGGCCGCCGGCAGGCTGCGCCCGCGGCACAGGTTGGCGGCGATCGCCGCGGCCAGGGTGCAACCGGTCCCGTGCGCGACGAGGTCCAGGCGCGGATGCACGATCTCGCGGCTGCCGTGGCTATCGGCGTACAGGTCCACGACCTGTTCGCCCTCCAGGTGGCCGCCCTTGAGCAGCACCGCGTGGGCGCCGCGGTCGAGGAATTCGCGCGCGGCGGCGCGCATCGCGTCGAGGTCGGCGATCGCGTGGCCGAGCAGGACTTCGGCCTCGGGGATGTTGGGGGTGACCACGCTGGCCAGCGGCAGCAGCCGCTTGCGCAGCGCCTGCACCGCGTCCTCGGCGAGCAGGCGCGCGCCGCTGGTGGCGACCATCACCGGGTCGAGCACGACGAAGGAGGGGCGGTGCACTTCCAGCCGGTCGACCACCGTGCGCACCACGTCGGCGTTGGCCAGCATGCCGAGCTTGACCGCGCCGATCCGGAAGTCGGCGAAGCAGGCGTCGATCTGCGCGCGCAGCATGTCCGGCGGCGGCACGTGCACCGCGGTGACGCCCTGGGTGTTCTGCGCGGTGAGCGCGGCGATCGCGGCCAGCCCATGCACGCGGTGGGCGGCGAAGGTGCGCAGGTCGGCCTGGATGCCGGCGCCGCCGCCGGAGTCGGAACCGGCGATGGTGAGCGCGCTGATCGGGCGGATGTCTTGCATGGCGGTATCATGCGGGTTGTCCGTCGCCTTTGCACCGGGCAGACCGCGGAGGCCACGCTTTGATCGCGATCGTTGAAGCCGCCCGGGCCGGCCTGCTGCGCCGGGAACACTGGTCGTCCAACATCGTCGCCGGCCTGATCGTCGGCGTGGTCGCGCTGCCGCTGGCGATGGCGTTCGCGATCGCCTCGGGGGTCAAGCCGGAACAGGGCCTGTACACCTCGATCGTCGCCGGCGCCGCGGTCGCCCTGTTCGGCGGTTCGCGGATCCAGATCGCCGGGCCGACCGGCGCCTTCATCGTGATCCTCGCCGGCGTGGTCGCGAAGTTCGGCGTCGAGGGCCTGCTGGTCGCAACCCTGATGGCCGGCGTGATGCTGGTGGCGATGGGGCTGGCGCGGCTGGGCGCGGTCATCCGCTTCATTCCCGATCCGGTGATCGTCGGCTTCACCGCCGGCATCGCGGTGATCATCTGGGTCGGCCAGTGGCAGTACTTCTTCGGCCTGCCGGCACCGGCCGGCGAAGCGTTCTACGTCAAGGCCGGGCAGCTGCTGCGCGCGTTGCCGTCGCTGCACCCGGCCACCACCGCGCTGGCCGCCGGCAGCCTGCTGCTGGCGCTGTGGGGGCCGCGCATCCCGGGCCTGTCGAAGGTGCCGGGGCCGCTGCTGGCGATGCTGGCGGCGACCGCCGCGGTCGCGCTCTGGCACCCGCCGGGCGTGGCGACCATCGCCTCCACCTTCGGCGAGATCCCGCGCAGCCTGCCGAGCCTGCAGTTCCCGGCGCTGTCGTTCGACCTGCTGCTGACCCTGCTGCCGTCGGCGTTCACGATCGCCATGCTCGGCGCGATCGAGTCGCTGCTGTCGGCGGTGGTGGCCGACGGCATGGCCGGGACGAAACACGATTCCAACCAGGAGCTGGTCGGGCAGGGCGTGGCCAACATCCTGTCGCCGCTGTTCGGCGGCATCGCCGCCACCGGCGCCATCGCGCGCACCGCGACCAGCATCCGCAACGGCGCCACCAGCCCGCTCGCCGGGCTGGTGCACTGCATGCTGCTGGTCGCCGTGCTGGTGTTCCTCGCGCCCTACGCCGGGCAGGTGCCGCTGGCGGCGCTGGCGGCGATCCTGTGGGTGGTCGCCTGGAACATGAGCGAGGCGCCGCGCTTCCTGCGTCTGGTCCGGCGCGCGCCGCGCGCGGACGTGGCGATCCTGCTGATCACCTTCGTCCTGACCATCCTCACCGACCTGGTGGTGGCGGTGAACATCGGCGTGATCCTGGCGATGTTCCAGTTCCTGCGCCGGATGAGCGCGGCGGTGGAGGTGGTCGAGCACGGCCAGGCCAGCCTGCGCCACGAACTGGCCGAGGCCGGGCTGGAGGCACTGCCGCGCGACGTGGTGGTGTACGGCATCGACGGGCCGTTCTTCTTCGGCTCGGTCGACTCGCTGGAGCGCGCGCTGTCGTGGTCGCGCGAGGCCCCGCGCTACGTGATCCTGCGCCTGGAGCGGGTGCCGTTCATGGACGCGACCGGGCTCAAGCGGCTGGAGTCCACCATCGGTCGCCTGCGCAAGCGCGGCGTGCAGGTGCTGCTGAGCGGCGCCAGCCTGCGCGTGCTGCGCAAGCTGGTGCGCGCGGAGATCGTGCGCCGCGACGACCCGTCGTATTTCAGGGACCTGGCCGAAGCGCTGCGCCACGTGTCGGCGCGCGGCGCGGGCGGCGCCGGCTAGAGCACTTCCGACGCGTGGTCCGCCAG
>DASRZN010000034.1:0-2599 GCA_035686325.1 Lysobacteraceae bacterium | reverse complement strand
CGCGCGCCTGATCGCCACGCTGCCCACCGGCGGCGCGGCGTCCCCCGCGGCGCCGCAGGCGACGGCCACCGGCACGGCGGTCGATCCCGCCCGCATCCTCGCCGGCGAGCCGGTCGCGCCCGCGCCCGCCCAGGCGGCGGCGCCCGCGCCTGCCGTCGCCGGCCAGCCGCCGGTCAAGACCGTGCAGGACATCGCCCGCCGCGCCGGCATGCGCCCGCTGGTCATCGCGATCGACGCCGGCCACGGCGGCCAGGATCCCGGCGCGCGCGGCGCCAACGGCAGCCGCGAGAAGGACATCACCCTGAAGATCGCCCGCGAACTGGCCCGCCAGGTCAACGCCACGCCGGGGCTGAAGGCCTACCTGACCCGCGACACGGACGTTTTCATCCCGCTCGCGCAGCGCTACCAGAAGGCGCGCGCGGCCAAGGCCGACCTGTTCGTCTCGATCCACGCGGATTCGTTCACCAGCCCGACCGCGCGCGGCTCTTCGGTGTTCGTGCTGTCGCAGCGCGGCGCCTCCTCGCAGGCCGCGCGCTGGCTGGCGAGCCAGGAGAACGCGGCCGACCTGGTCGGCGGCGTCAAGCTGCAGGACAAGGACGACACCCTCGCCTCGGTCCTGCTCGACCTGTCGCAGAGCGCGACCATGAAGGCCTCCGAGGACATGGCCAGCGCCGTGCTGGACGGCCTCAAGCGGCTCGGCAAGACCCACAAGGACGAGGTCGAGCGGGCCAACTTCGTGGTCCTGCGCTCGCCGGACGTGCCGTCGATGCTGGTCGAGACCGCCTTCATCTCCAATCCGGAGGAGGAGCGCCGGCTCAACGATCCGAAGCACCAGGCCGACCTCGCCCGCGCCATCCTGAACGGCGTCACCGGCTACTTCTCGCGCCAGCCGCCGCCGGGCACGCTGTACGCCGCGCGCGCCGAGGCCGCCGCCAGCGCCGCCGGCAGCCAGTAGCCCCGCCGCACGCGCCGCGTTCCGGGCGCGCGCTCCGTTATCATCACGGGCCGTTCGCATCGCGATCCCGCATCGCGTCGCCGCCTTGCCGATCCGCCAGCTGCCCGACACCCTGATCAACCAGATCGCCGCCGGCGAAGTGGTGGAACGCCCTGCGTCGGTGGTCAAGGAACTGGTCGAGAACGCGCTCGACGCCGGCGCGCGCCGGGTCGACATCGAGCTCGAGGAAGGCGGCGTACGCCTGATCCGGATCCGCGACGACGGCGGCGGCATCCCCGCCGGCGACCTGCCGCTCGCGGTCGCCCGCCACGCCACCAGCAAGATCGCCTCGCTGGACGACCTCGAGGCGGTCGCGACCCTCGGCTTCCGCGGCGAGGCGCTGCCGTCGATCGCTTCGGTCAGCCGTTTCCAGCTCGTCTCGCGCCACGCCGGCAGCGCGCACGGCGCGGCGTTGCAGGTCGACGGCGGCCGCATCGGCGAGGTGGTGCCGAAGCCGCATCCGCCCGGCACCACGGTCGAGGTGCGCGACCTGTTCTACAACGTGCCGGCGCGGCGCAAGTTCCTGCGCGCCGAGCGCACCGAACTCGGCCACATCGAGGAGTGGCTGCGTTCGCTCGCGCTGGCGCGACCCGAGGTCGAGCTGCGGGTGTCGCACAACGGCAAGCCGTCGCGGCGCTACCGGGGCGACGGCGCGGCGGCCTCGCCCGAGCGCGTGCACGAGACGCTGGGCGCCGACTTCGCCGGCAACGCGCTGCGCCTGGACCACGCCGGCGCCGGCCTGCGCCTGCACGGCTGGATCGCGCAGCCGGCCTACAACCGCGCCAGCGCCGACCAGCAGTACCTGTACGTCAACGGCCGCAGCGTGCGCGACCGCAACGTCTCGCACGCGGTCCGCCAGGCCTACAGCGACGTGCTGTTCCATGGCCGCCATCCGGCGTTCGTGCTGTTCCTCGAACTGGACCCGCGCGGCGTGGACGTCAACGTGCACCCGGCCAAGCACGAGGTGCGCTTCCGCGACAGCCGGCTGGTGCACGACTTCGTCTATCGCACGCTGCAGCAGGCGCTGGCGGAAACGCGCGCGGGGCTGGCGCCGCAGGTCGCCGTCGCGCAACCGGGGCATGTCGCGTGGCAACCGGCGCAGTCGCCGCTGGGCCTGCGCGTGGACGAGGCGCGCGGCGCCTACGCGGCGCTGTACGGTGCTCCCGCAGCGACGCCGCAGGCGGCCGCGGCCTGGGCGCCGCCCGCGCTGCCCGCGAGCGAGGACGCGACGTTGCCGCCGCTCGGCAATGCGATCGCCCAGCTGCACGGCATCTACATCCTCGCCGAGAGTGCCGACGGACTGGTCGTCGTGGACATGCACGCCGCGCACGAGCGGATCGGCTACGAGAAGCTCAAGGCGGCGCACGACGGCGCCGGCGTGCGCGTGCAGCCGCTGCTGGTGCCGCAACCGGTGGCGGTGTCCGAGCGCGAGGCCGAGGTCGCCGAGCGCGAGGCCGCGACCCTGGCGGAACTCGGCTTCGAGGTCTCGCGCAGCGGTCCGCAGGCGCTGCTGCTGCGCGGCGTGCCGGCGCTGCTGTCCGAGGGCGACACCGAGGCGCTGCTGCGCGACGTGCTCGCCGACCTGCGCGAGCACGGCGCCAGCCG
>DASRZN010000033.1:0-4690 GCA_035686325.1 Lysobacteraceae bacterium | reverse complement strand
CTGTGGGGCGGCCGCGCGGCGTTCGAGCGCTTCGGCGTCGGCTTCCTGTGGTCGAACGCGTGGGATCCGGTGAACCAGGTGTTCGGCGCGCTGGTGCCGATCTACGGCACGGTCGTGACCGCGCTGATCGCGATGCTGATCGCGGTGCCGGTCAGTTTCGGCATCGCCATGTTCCTGACGGAGATCGCGCCGAAGTGGATGCGCGGCACGGTGGGCGCGGCGATCGAACTGCTGGCCGGCATCCCGTCGATCATCTACGGCATGTGGGGTCTGTTCGTGCTGGTGCCGGTGCTGGCCGAACACGTGTACCCGTGGGTCGACGCGCACCTGGGCGGGCTGCCGCTGGTCGGCGCGCTGTTTTCCGGCCCGCCACTCGGCCTGGGCATGGGCACCGCCGGGCTGGTGCTGGCGATCATGGTGATCCCGTTCATCGCCTCGGTGATGCGCGAGGTGTTCCTGACCGTTCCCGGGCGCCTGAAGGAATCCGCCTATGCGCTCGGTTCCACCCGCTGGGAGGTGGTGTGGGACGTGGTCCTGCCCTACACCCGCTCGGCGGTGATCGGCGGCATCTTCCTCGGCCTCGGCCGCGCCCTGGGCGAGACCATGGCGGTGACCTTCGTGCTCGGCAACGCGCACGAACTGACGGCCTCGTTGCTGATGCCCGGCAACTCGATCGCGGCGACCATCGCCAACGAATTCGCGGAAGCCGACTCGGAGATGTACCGCTCCGCCCTGATCGCGCTCGGCTTCGTGCTGTTCCTGGTGACCTTCGTCGTGCTGACCGTCGCCCGCCTGATGCTGCGCCAGCTGGCGAAGAAGGAGGGCCGCGCATGAGCCGGCTGGCCCTCTACGGCGTCCGCCGCGCGAAGAACCTGGCGGCGCAAGCGCTGGCCGTGCTCGCCACCGTGTTCGGGCTGTTCTGGCTGGCCTGGATCCTGTGGACCACGCTGAGCAAGGGCCTGGCCGCGATCAACGTCGAACTGTTCACGCTGATGACGCCGCCGCCGGGCGATGCGGGCGGCCTGCTCAACGCCTTCTTCGGCAGCGCCCTGATGAGCCTGCTCGGCATTGCGTTCGGCGCGCCGGTCGGCGTGCTGGCGGGGACCTACCTAGCCGAGTACTCGGGCCGGTCGTGGATCGGCGAGACCATCCGCTTCGTCAACGACATCCTGCTGTCGGCGCCGTCGATCGTGCTCGGCCTGTTCGTGTACGCGCTGGTGGTGGCGCGGATGGGCCATTTCTCGGCGCTGGCCGGCGCGATCTCGCTCGCCTTCATCGTGCTGCCGGTGGTGGTGCGCACCACCGACGAGATGCTGCGCCTGGTGCCGGCGCAGATGCGCGAGGCGGCGCTGTCGCTCGGCGTGCCGCAATGGAAGGTGACCCTGCAGGTGCTGTACCGCTCGGCGCTGCCCGGCATCGTCACCGGCATCCTGCTGGCGCTCGCGCGGATCGCGGGCGAGACCGCACCGCTGCTGTTCACCGCGCTCAACAACCAGTACTGGACCACCGACGTCACCCAGCCGATGGCCAACGTGCCGGTGGTGATCTTCCAGTACGCGATGAGCCCGTACGAGAGCTGGCACACGCTGGCCTGGGCCGGCGCCTTCGTCCTGACCCTGTTCGTGCTGGCCGTCGGCCTGGTCGCGCGCGCGGTGGTCGCGAGCAGGCGCATGTCCCATGACTGAGCTGCTCGCCCCCGTCCGCATGGACGCCATGCCCCCGTCCCCCTCCCGCGGCACCCCGCCACGCCAGATTCCGATGCCCGACGCCATGCTTGCCACCCCGTTCCCCGCCACGGCGCACCCAGTCGCCGGCACGCCCGCCAAGCTCTCCGCGCGCGGAGTCGACTTCTTCTACGGCCGCGCGCAGGCGCTGAAGAACGTCAGCCTGGAGATCCCGGCAAAGCGGGTGACCGCGCTCATCGGCCCCTCTGGCTGCGGCAAGTCGACCCTGCTGCGCGTGTTCAACCGCATCTACGCGCTGTACCCCGGCCAGGCGGCGCACGGCACGGTGCTGCTCGACGGCGAGGACATCCTGGATCCGCGCTACCCGCTCAACCGGCTGCGGAGCCGGATCGGCATGGTGTTCCAGAAACCGGTGCCGTTCCCGATGACGATCTTCGAGAACGTCGCCTACGGCGTCCGCCACCACGAGCGATTGTCGAAGGAGGACATGGCCGGGCGCGTCGAGCAGGCCCTGCGCCAGGCCGCGCTGTGGGACGAGGTCAAGGACAAGCTCAGGCAGAACGCGCTCGCCCTGTCGGGCGGCCAGCAGCAGCGCCTGTGCATCGCGCGCGCGGTGGCCCTGCGGCCGCAGGTGCTCCTGCTCGACGAGCCGACCTCCGCCCTCGACCCCATCTCCACCAGCCGCATCGAGCAGCTGATCGAGGAGCTCAAGCGCGAATACACCCTGGTCGTCGTCACCCACAACATGCAGCAGGCGGCGCGGGTGTCCGACTTCACCGCCTTCATGTACCTCGGCGACCTGGTCGAGCACGGGCCGACGGACACGATCTTCTCGAACCCGGCGAAGCAGCAGACCGAGGACTACATCACCGGGCGGTTCGGGTGAGCCAGGCCGCTTCAGGCCGCGCCGCGCGGCCAGGCGACGCCCGGCCGGGGAGGTCCAGGCCGGGCGATCCGGAGCCGACGGCACAGCGCCGGATCGGCAACCACCGACAAATCGGAACAACACGATGACGACTTCCCGACTTCACGACCACACCGTCCGCAGCCTCGACGAAGGTCAGCAGCACCTGCTGGACGCCCTGCTGCGCATGGGCGACATGGCCGCCGCCCAGCTCGAGGCGGCGCTCGACCTGCTCGACCGCCCGGACGAAGGGATGGCCGCGCGCATCGTCGCCAACGACGAGGCGATCGATGCGCTGGAGCGCGAAATCGGCCAGGACGTCATGCACCTCGCCTTGCGCGGCCCGCTGGCGCGCGACCTGCGCGAGATCCTCGCCGCGCTGCGGATCGCATCCGACCTGGAACGCATCGGCGACCTGGCCGCGAACCTCGCCAAGCGCTCGCGCGCCCTGACCCGGGCCTGGCCGGTCGCGCGCGAAGACCTGCAGACCCTGGGTCGGCGCGCGGTTCGCCAGGTGCGTGACGCGCTCGCCGCCTACCGCGCACGCGATGCGGTCGCCGCGCAGCGCGTGCGGGATGCCGACGCCGAACTCGACCTGCTGCACACCGGGCTGTTCCACGAGCTGCTGGACTGGATGCGACAGGACGCGGGCGCGGTGTCGCCGGGCACCCACCTGCTGTTCATGGCCAAGAACCTGGAGCGCATCGGCGATCACGCGACCAACATCGCCGAGAGCGTGTGTTTCCTGGTCGAAGGCGACGACGCCCTGCCCCCGCGCGAGAAACGCGACGACGCATCGCTCCCGCAGTTTCCGTGAGGAACGATTCGCCGGCGCCCGCGCGCGCGGCGCGCCTGCGCCGCTTTGCTACCCTTGCGCGATGACGCAGGAGCCGCCCGCCGCCACGCCCGACGCCGCCGCCACGCCGCCCGTGCGGCGCATGGCCGAACGCTTCCGCGGCTACCTGCCGGTGGTGGTGGACGCAGAAACCGGCGGCTTCGACTGGAACCGCCACGCCCTGCTCGAGCTCGCCGCGATCCCGCTGGAACTCGACGCCACCGGCCGCCTGGTCCCCGGCGAGGTCGCCTGCGCGCACTTCGAGCCGGCCCCCGGCATGGCGATCGATCCGAAGTCGCTCGAAGTCACCGGCATCCGCATCGACCATCCGTTCCGCATGGCCAAGCCGGAGAAGGAAGCGCTCGACCACGTGTTCGCCGCCGTGCGCGCGGCGCTGCGCCGGCACGAATGCCAGCGCGCGATCCTGGTTGGCCACAACGCGCACTTCGACCTGAACTTCCTCAACGCCGCGGTCGCGCGCACGGGCCACAAGCGCAACCCGTTCCATCCCTTCAGCGTGTTCGACACGGTGACCTTGGCCGGCGTCGCCTACGGCCAGACCGTGCTCGGCCGCGCGATGCACGCGGCCGGCCTGGCCTGGAACGGCGAGGAAGCGCACTCGGCCGTGTACGATGCCGAGCGCACCGCCGAGCTGTTCTGCAGGATCGTCAACGCCTGGCCGTCGCCTTCCGCGCCATGAGCGAACGGCCGATGCCATAGGCGCTGATCAGCACCCAGGTCGCTTCCAGCACGAACACCGACAGGTTGAAGCTGCCCACCAGCGTGACCAGCACGCCGCCGGCGCCGAGCAGGTTGAGCAGCTGGTAGCGCAGGCCGTCGCCGGCGAGCCGCCCCGCCTGCAGCAGGAAGAAGGCGACCAGCACCATCAGGGTGCCGGCGAGGCCGATCCAGTCGTACCAGTTCATGTCCACGACGCGGCTCCGTGCCGCGATGCCGTCGCGGCCATGCCTAGAAGCTCGCGCCGTCGACCTGGCGCACGTTCAACGCGGCCAGGTCCACGTCGGGCAGGCAACGCACGTTGACGGCGACGGTGTCCTCGCCGGTCTTCGGGTTGCGCGCTTCGCTGAAGGGCGCGATGCCGCAGGTCGGGCAGAAGTGATGCGCGATCGCTTCCTTGTTGAAGCGGTAGGTCGCGTAATCGCCTTCCTTGCTGTCCAGGTGGAAGGCCGCGCGCGGGAAGAAGGCGAGCAGGCTG
This sequence comes from Lysobacteraceae bacterium, assembly GCA_035686325.1. Lineage (GTDB taxonomy): Bacteria > Pseudomonadota > Gammaproteobacteria > Xanthomonadales > Xanthomonadaceae > JABFWF01. The sequence goes on along the minus strand of DASRZN010000033.1, from coordinate 50 downwards.
CCGCGGCGGCGGCACATCGAGCAGTTGCAGTCGATCGCGTCGCGCACCTC
>DASRZN010000032.1:0-11568 GCA_035686325.1 Lysobacteraceae bacterium | reverse complement strand
CGCCGGTTCGCCGCGCGTGAACAGTTCGTCGCGCAGCGCGCGGATTTCTTCCTTGGCATGGTCCGATCCGAACGCCTCGAGCGCGACGAAGCGGTCGAGCGTGCCGCGGTAGTCGTTGCGCAGGCCGCCGGCGAAGTCGCGGAAGATCTCGGCCGAGACGCCGTGCTTCCAGTCCTCGCCGCGCACGAAGCGCGGGCTGGCGCACAGCATCGCCAGCGCGGGCACGCGCGCCGGGTCGCGCGCCGCCGCATGCAGCGCGACGAGTCCCCCCAGCGACCAGCCGCACCAGGGCGCGGCCGGCACGACCTCCGCGATCGCGTCGACGCAGGCGTCGAGCGCGAGCGGCACGCCGGCCTCGCGGCTCAGGCCATGTCCCGGCAGGTCGACCACGTGCAGGGTGTGCGCGTCGCGCAGGCGCGCGACCAGCGGCGCGAACACGCCGCCGTGCATCGCCCAGCCGTGCAGCAGCACCAGCGGTGGACCGCTGCCGGCGACCTCGACGTGCAGGCGCGCGCTCATGCGCCGCGATCCGTGCGCGCGACCCGCGCGGGCACCGCGGCGCCGGGCTGCGCGACCAGCAGCGCGAACGCGACGATCCCCGCGACCACCAGCGCCACGCCCCACAGCGCGACGCCGTGCGGCCACGGTTCGCCCAGCAGCAATGCGCCGAGCGCGCTGGCGAACAGGATCTCCGCGCCCTGCATCGCCTCGGCCGCGCCCAGCGCCGCGGGCTGTTCCCGCACCAGGCCGGTGGCCTGGAAGAACAGGATGGTCGCGACCACGCCCGCGCTCAGGGCGACGCCGCCCGCCAGCCACACCTGCGACGGCGGCGGCGCGCCCGCGCGCGTCCACGCGAACGCCGCCAGCAGCCACCACAGCGGCTGGCTGGCGAGGGTCATGCCGAACACGCGCTGGGTCGCGTTGAGATCCTCGCCGCTGCGCTCCAGGTGCAACAGCAGCAGGCGGTTGCCGAGCGGATACAGCACCGCCGCGCCGAGCACGCAGGCGAGCGCGATCCAGCCGGCGCGCCCGAGCGCGCCCTGCGCATGGCCGTACTGCATCAGCAGCACGCCGGCGACGATCGCCACCCCGACCAGCAGCGCCAGCGGCGGAATGCGCCGGCGCGCGTCGCGGTACAGGAAGGGCGCGCACAGCATTCCGGCGATCACCGTGAACTGGAAGCTGCCGGCGACCAGCCACGACGGCCCGCTCGCCGCCGCGTACGCCAGCAGCACGTAGAACAGGACGAAGCCGAGCGCGCTGCAGGCCAGCCACGGCAGCGGGTGCGCGCGCAGCGCACGCCATACCGGCGCGACGCCGCCCTGCCACGGCATCAGCGGCAGCAGCAGCGGCAGGGTGATCAGGTAACGCAGCGACGCCGTCCACGCCCAGTCGCCGCCGTCGTTCGCGGCGGCGCGGTTGAGCACGTAGGTCAGGCTGAAGAACAGCGCCGACAGCACGCCGAGGCCGACCGCCGCGAGCGCGCGGCGGTGGGGAGCGGGATCGCTCATCGCGTCGGCCGCGCGTCGGCCGCGCCGAGCACGCCGAGCTCGGTGCGCGCGATCGCTAGCGCGCCAAGCAGGCCGTCGACGTCGTCCTCGGTGTGCGCGGCGGACAGGGTCACGCGCAGGCGCGCGCCGCCCTCGGGCACGGTCGGCGGACGGATCGCGGCGACCCAGTAGCCGCGCGCTTCCAGCGCCGCGGCCAGCGCCAGCGCCTGGCGGTCGTCGCCGACCACCAGCGGCTGGATCGGCGTGTCCGACGTCGACTGCAGGCCTTGCCGCTGCGCGCCTTCGCGGAAGCGCGCGATGAGCGCCTGCAGCTTTTCGCGGCGCCAGTGCTCGCGGCGCGCGAGCTTCACCGCCGCCAGCGACGCCGCGGCCAGCGCGGGCGGCAGCGCCGTCGTGTAGATGTACGGTCGCGCGGTCTCGGCGAGGTGCGCGATCAGCGCGTCGTCGCCGGCGACCACCGCGCCGTAGCCGCCGAGCGCCTTGCCCAGCGTCGCCAGCTGCAGCGGCACGTCGGCGATGTCGAGGCCGGCGGCGGCGACGCTGCCGCGCCCGTCCGGACCGAGCACGCCGACGCCATGGGCGTCGTCCACGTACAGGGTCGCCTGCTGCTCGTGCGCGAGCTGCGCCAGTGGCTCCAGCGGCGCGACGTCGCCGTCCATGCTGAACACGCCGTCGGTGACCAGCAGCGCGGCCGCGTCCGGCGAGGCGCGCAACTGGCGCGCCGCGCCCTCGGCGTCGGCGTGCGGATAGCGGCGCAGGTGGCAGCCGGCCAGCCGCGCGGCGTCGATCAGGCTGGCGTGGTTGAGCCGGTCCTGCACGCACAGGTCGTCGTCGCCGAGCAGCGCCTGCACCACCGCGAGGTTGGCGAGGTAGCCGCTGCCGAACAGCAGCGCGCGCGGCGCGCCGAGCCAGTCCGCGACCTCCTTCTCCAGCGCGTCGTGCAGCGCGTGGTGGCCGCTGACCAGGTGCGAGGCGCCGCTGCCGACGCCGTGCTGCGCGGCCGCGTCCTGCAGCGCGCTGCCGACCGCGAACTGGGTCGCCAGGCCGAGGTAATCGTTGCTGCAGAAATTGACCAGCCACTGGCCGTCGACCTCGGCGCGCACGCCGTCGCGGCGGGACACGGTGCGGCGCACGCGCACGCGGTCGCGCGCCTCGCGCTGGGCGCGCTGCGCCGCGATGCGCTCGCCCAGGCGCGCGCGCGCCATGTCAGGCCGCCGCGTCCGCGGTGATCGCCGCGTGCACGGTCTCGCCGCACAGGCCGGCCGGCGCGGCGTCGCCGTGCTGCTCCGCCACTTCCATCGCGCGCAGGCCGAGGCGCGCGAACAGCGCCTGGTCGCGCCCGGTGTCGGGGTTGCCGGTGGTCAGCAGCTTCTCGCCGTAGAAGATCGAGTTGGCGCCGGCGCAGAAGCACAGCGCCTGCAGCTCGTCGCTCATCGTCTCGCGGCCGGCCGACAGGCGCACCATCGAGCGCGGCATCAGCAGGCGGGCCACCGCGATCGTGCGCACGAACTCGAACGGATCCAGCTCGGCGGTGCCGGCGAGCGGGGTGCCTTCGACCTGCACCAGGCGGTTGATCGGCACCGAATCCGGGTGCGCCGGCAGGTTCGCCAGCGTCTGCAGCAGGCCGGCGCGCTGGTTGCGCGACTCGCCCATGCCGACGATGCCGCCGCAGCAGGTCTTCATGCCGGCGTCGCGCACGTGCGCGAGGGTGTCCAGGCGATCCTGGTATTCGCGGGTGTGGATGATCTCGCCGTAGAACTCCGGCGCGGTGTCGAGGTTGTGGTTGTAGTAGTCCAGGCCGGCGTCCTTCAGCGCCTGCGCATGCTCGCCGCTGAGCATGCCGAGGGTCGCGCAGGTCTCGAGGCCGAGCGCCTTCACCTCGCGGATCATCGCCGCGACCTTGGGGATGTCGCGGTCCTTCGGCGAGCGCCACGCCGCGCCCATGCAGAAGCGCGAGGCGCCGGCGGCCTTGGCCTGCCTGGCCCGCTCGACCACCGCCTCGGTCGCCATCAGCTTGGTCGCCTCGACGCCGGTGTGGTAGCGCGCCGCCTGCGGGCAGTAGCCGCAGTCCTCCGGGCAGCCGCCGGTCTTCACCGACAGCAGGGTCGAGACCTGGACCTCGGCCGGGTCGAAGTGGCGGCGGTGGACCTCGCCCGCGCGGTGCACCAGCTCCGGGAACGGCAGGTCGAACAGGGCCAGCACCTCCTCCCGCGACCAGTCGTGGCGCAGGGCGGCGGCTTCGGGGAGCGGGCTGACGGCAGGCATGGGCGTTTTCCGACGGCGGAGGACAGGCAGGGCGGGCAGTCTGGAAAGCATGTCCGTGGCTGTCAACCAAACCCGCCCCGCCGAAGTTGACGGCCTGCGCCGCCGGCTCGGCTTCTGGCTGCGCAACGACGCCGCCCGCCTGCTGTGGCCGACCCGCTGCCTGGCCTGCGGCGAGCCCGGCGGCGAGGCCTGGGACCTGTGCCCGGCCTGCGCCGCCGCCCTGCCCTGGACCGGCGTGGCCTGCGCGCGCTGCGCCCTGCCGCTGCCGGCCCCGGCCAACGGCGCGCCCGCGCCAGTCTGCGGCGCCTGCCTGGTCGCCCCGCCGCCGCTGGACGCGGTGCACGCGGCCTGCCTGTACCGGCCGCCGCTGGACCGCCTGCTGCCGCGCTTCAAGTTCCACGAGGACCTGGCCGCCGGCCGCCTGCTGTCCCAGCTGATGGTCGAGGCCTTCGCCGCCCTGCCCCGTCCGGATGCGCTGGTGCCGGTCCCGCTGCACCGCGCGCGCCTGCGCCGGCGCGGCTACGACCAGGCGCTGGAGCTGGTGAAGCCGCTGGCGCGCGCGTTGCGCATCCCGCTGCGCGCCGACGCGCTGTGGCGCGTGCGCGCCACCGCCCCGCAGTCCGAGCGCGACGCGGCGGCGCGCCGGCGCAACGTGCGCCGCGCCTTCGCCGTGCGCGCGGGCGCCGCGCTGCCGGCGCACGTCGTGCTCGTGGACGACGTCATGACCACCGGCGCGACCCTGCACGCGGCCGCGCATGCGCTGCGCCGCGCCGGGGTGGCGCGGGTGGAGGCCTGGGTCTGCGCGCGGGTGCCCTAGCCGCCAGGCATCACCGGCGGCACGTACGCCAGGGTCAGCCCGAGCAGCCACAGCAGCGCCAGCACCAGCGGCACGTGCACCACCAGCTGCAGGAAGGTGAAGCCTACGAGGTCGCGCGCCTTGAGGCCGAGGATGCCGAGCAGCGGCAGCATCCAGAACGGGTTGATCAGGTTCGGCAGCGCCTCCGCGGCGTTGTAGACCTGCACCGCCCAGCCGAGGTGCACGCGCAGTTCGTTCGCCGCCTGCATCACGTACGGCGCCTCGACGATCCACTTGCCGCCGCCGGACGGCACGAAGAAACCGAGCACCGCCGAGTACGCGCCCATCACCGGCGCGAAGCTGTCGCGGGTGGCGACCTGCACGAACAGGTGCGACAACCGGTGGGCGAGGGTCGCGCCGTCGGCCCCGGCGGCGCCGGTCAGGATCATCGCGATGCCGCCGTACAGCGGGAACTGGATCAGCACGCCGGTGGTGCCCGGCACCGCGCGCGCGACCGCGTCGAGGAAGCTGCGCGGCCGCCAGTGCAGCAGCAGGCCGAGCGAGAGGAACAGCAGGTTGTAGGTGTTGAGGTCGGCGATCGCCACCGTCGCCGGCTTCGCCAGGAACTGCCCGGCCAGCCAGCCGAACGCGAGCAGCGACAGCAGCAGCGTCAGCAGCGGGCTGTACTCCAGCCATTCGCCCGGGCGCGTGCGCGGCGGCAGCGCCGGCGCGCCGACCCCGGCGTCGACGTCGTCGAGGAAGTCCTCCGCCGGCCGCGCCGCCGCGCCCTGCGGCGCGCTCAGCCAGGCGACCAGCACCGACACCGCGATCAGCAGCGCGGTCAGCAGCAGCGACTGCCACAGCAGGATGGTCTGCGTGAAGGGCAGCACGCCGGTGATCGCCAGCAACGCCGGTGGCATGCTGTCGGGATTGGCCTGCAGCTGCGCCGCCGACGAGCTCAGCCCCATCGCCCACACCGCGCCGAGGCCGAGGTAGGCCGCCGCGCCCGCCGCGCGGTAGTCCATGCGCAGTGCGCGCCGCTTCGCCAGCGCGCGTACCAGCAGGCCGCCGAACACCAGCGAGAAGCCCCAGCTCAGCAGCGAGCTGAGCATGCTCAGCGCGGCGACGTAGGCGACCGCGCCGCGGCCCGTGCGCGGCACCCGCGCCAGCCGTTCGATCAGCCGCGCCACCACCGGCGCGCTCGCCACCACGTAGCCGCCGATGACCACGAAGGCCATCTGCATGGTGAAGGGAATCAAGCTCCAGAAACCATGCCCGAAGGCCTGGGTGGTCGCCTGCGGGGTCGCGCCGAAGGCGAGCGCGGCGAGCGCGACCAGCACCACGCCCACCACCGCGAACACCCAGGCGTCGGGGAACCAGCGCTCGGCGAAGGCCGCGCAACGCAGCGCCACGCGCACCGGCCAGGGTTCGCGCGGGCTCACCCGCCGCGCGCCCAGAGCGCCGCGGCGAACCCGGCGAAGACGGTGGCGCCGACCCAGTGGTTGTGCAGGAAGGCGCGGAAGCAGGCCGCGCGGTCGCGGTGGCGCGCGATCGCGAATTCCCAGGCGACCAGCACGACCGCGACGCCCAGCGCGAGCCAGTAATACGCACCGAGGTCCGCGTCGCGCCCGACCAGCGCCAGCGCGGCGAAGAAGGCCGCGTACAGCACGCCCTGCGCGACGAGGTCGAGCTCGCCGAACAGGATCGCGGTGGACTTCGCGCCCATCCGGATGTCGTCCTCGCGGTCGACCATCGCGTACCAGGTGTCGTAGGCGGTGGACCACAGGATGTTGGCCGCGTACAGCACCCAGGCGATCGCCGGCACCGTGCCCTGCACCGCGGCGAACGCCATCGGGATGCCCCAGCCGAAGGCCATGCCGAGGTAGACCTGTGGCAGGTACGTGTAGCGCTTGAGGTAGGGATAGCTCATCGCCAGCAGCACGCCGACGATGCTGAGGTAGACGGTCAGGCGGTTCAGGGTGAGCACCAGCGCGAACGCGACCAGCATCAGCACCGCGAACACCAGCAGCGCCTCGCGCCCGGACACCGCGCCGGTCGCCAGCGGCCGCTGCTTCGTGCGCTCGACCTGCGGATCCAGCCAGCGGTCGGCGTAATCGTTGATCACGCAGCCGGCCGAGCGGGTCAGCCACACGCCGAGGGTGAACACCACCAGCGGCCCCAGCGGCGGCATCCCGCCCGCGGCCAGCCACAGCCCCCACCAGGTCGGCCACAGCAGCAGCAGCCAGCCGATCGGGCGGTCGCCGCGCACCAGCCGCCAGTACTGGCCGAGTCGCTCGCGCCACGCCGGCATCGGATCCGGGATCGGCGGGTAGTCGCGCTCGTAGGCCATCGCATCAGCGTAGCAAGCGCCGGTGCCGCGCGTCCCGCCAGTCGGGGGCCAGGACGCAGCTTCGCTGCCCGCGCCGATCGTGCGAGAATGCGCGCCCGCCCGTGCCGAAGGCACGCGGCGTGCGCGACGCGCCCGTAGCTCAGCCGGATAGAGTAGTGGCTTCCGAAGCCATTGGTCGGGGGTTCGAATCCCTCCGGGCGCGCCATCTTCCCGATGCCAGGAGCGGCGCCGCCGGCGTCGGTGCCGCGCCTACTTCGGCTGCGGCACCGGTATCGCGTCCACCGGCACCACCGGGTTGGCGGTGTCGTCCTGCAGGTAGTCGGGCAGCGCCGCATCCTGCTTGCGGTCGCGGTCGCCGAAGATCTGGTAGTTGCGGCGCTGTAGCCAGGCGTCGCGGACCAGCGCGTAGTCGTCGGTTGCGCCCTCGCGCATGCTGTCCACCGCGAACAGCTGGGTGCGGATGTCCACCAGCTGCAGGCCCTGCAGGAATACCCGGGTCGGGTCGTTGTCGACCTGGCGTACCGGCGACAGCGGCGCGTCGCCGGCCATGCCGAACACGTCGCGCACGGTGCGCGGGCCGAACAGCGGCAGCTCGACGTAGCGCGAGCGCTTCCAGCCCCACACGCCGAGCGTCTGCCCGAAGTCCTCGCCGTGGTTGGGCAGATGGGCGTCGGTCGCCGGGTCGAACAGGCCGCCGATGCCCAGCGTGCTGTTGAGCGCGAACCGGCCCAGCGCCTGCGCGGCGCGCTTGGGCTGGCCCTGCAGCAGCGCGTTGAGCGCGCTCAGCGGCTGGCCGAGATTGTGGAAGAAGTTGCGCACGCCCAGGCGCACCGGCCGCGGCACCGCGGCGACGTACGCCTCCGCCAGCGGCTTGGCGACGCGGCGGTCGACCGCGTTGTTGAAGCGGTGCATGCGCCGGTTCCACTTCTCCCACGGGTCGTAGCTGGTGGGCAGCTGCGCGGGCGGCGGCAGGGTCGGATCGGCGATCGGGTCGTAGACCTGGCCGCCGTAGATCGCGGCGTAGTCCTCTTCGGCCTGGGTCGGGCTGCCGGCGGGCGCCGGCTCGCCGGCTTCGGCGGCGGGCGCGGCCTCCGTCGCGGGATCCGCGGCTTCCATGGGAGTCGCCGCGCTGCCGGACTCCGGCGCCGCGGGCAGTTCGTCAGCGGCCGGCGCGGCGGGATCGACCGGCGCGACATCGGCGGGCACTTCCACGGGAGGCACGTCGGGGACGTCCTGCGCCCAGGCCGGCGCGGACAGGGCAAGGACGCACAGGAACAGTGCGGACGGCAGGCGGGGTGGGAGGCGCATGCGGTGAATTCTAGGGGATCGGCCGGGGCCGATCGGGACCGCGGCGCGGGATTCTGCAGACCGGCGCGCGCCGGGTGCTCGCGGGGCAACCGGCCCCTAGGCGGCGAACTCCAGCCCGGACGCCAGCCGGTAAGCCGCGCGCAGGGCCTCGTAGCCTTCCGGTTCGCCGAGGATCGCGACAGCGCCGCCCGCGCGCTGGGCCAGCTCGGCGAGCAGGGCCACGCCGGCGCTGTCCACGCGGGAGACGCCGGTCAGGTCGAAGCGGCGCGCGCCGGCGACCAGCGGCCGGGCCTGCCGCCACAGCGGCTCGATCTGCGCGCGCAGCAGCGCGCCGGCGAAGCGCAGCGCCTCGCCATCGCGCGCGACCCGCGCCTCAGCGCTTGGCATCGGCCTGCAGCTTGCCGCCGCTCAGCTCGGCGGCGACCTGGCGGATCGACTTGTGCTGCAACTCGGCGTCGAACTGCTGGCGGAAGGTCTGCACGAAGGACACGCCCTCCACCATCACGTCGAACACCTTCCAGGTGCCGCCCGAGCGGCGCATCAGGTAGTCGACGGGGATCGGCTCGCCGCCCTGGCGCAGCATCTCGCTGGACACCTTCACGCCCAGTCCGCGCGGCAGCGTCGTCTCCGACTTGATCCGCACCTTCAGGCGGGTGTTGAAGTCCAGCAGCGAGGAGCCGTAACGACGCATCAGGCTGTCCGCCAGCGCGTCGGCGAAGGCCTTCACGTCGGCGTCGGAGGCGCCGCGGCCGTGGCGGCCGAGCACCTGGCGCGCGGCGTAGTCGCGGTCGAACATCGCGTTGAACTCGCCGGACACGAACGCCTCGAGCGCCGCGCGGTTCTTCGTGAATTCCGCGCGGCGCTGTTCGAGCGTGGTCAGGATGCGCTGGCTGTTGTCCAGCACCATCTTGCTCGGCGAGGCCTGCGTGGCGGCCGCGGCGGGGGCGGCCTGCGCGGACGCGGCGAGCGGCGCGCCCGCCAGCAGCGCGGCCGACAGTGCGAAAGGAAGGACGAGCTTCGGGATCGGGCGCTTCATGGCGTCGGTTCCGTGGAGTCGGGGGATTGGGCGCCATTGTCCGACGCCGCGGGCTTGCCGCCGCTGAACATGTACTTGCCGACCATCTGGATCAGGTCCACCGCCGGGGTCGTGAAGGCGATTTCCTCGCCGGGCTCGAGGCTTTCCATGTCGCCGCCCGGCTGCAGGCCGATGTAACTCTCGCCGAGCAGGCCGCCGGTGAGGATGCTGGCCGAGGTGTCGATCGGCAGGTCCTTGTAGCGGCTGTCGATGGCGAGGGTGACCACCGAGTCGAACTTCACCGGGTCCAGCGTGATGTCGGACACGGTGCCGATGGTGACGCCGCCGATCTTGACCGGGGCGGACGGCCGCAGCTGGCCGAGGTTGGTGAAGCGCGCCTTCAGCTCGTAGCTGGACTGGCCGAAGCCCCAGCGGCCGTTGGTGGAGGCGATCGCCAGCACCAGCAGGCTCGCCAGCGCGAGCAGCAGGAAGGCGCCGACGGCGAATTCGAGACGGGGACCGCGCACGGACATGGTGTTCACCGTTGGGAAGTCAGGAGCGGCGTCACTGGAACAGCAACGCGCTCATCACGAAGTTGAGCATGAGCATCAGCAGCGAGGCGTTGACCACCGCGCGGGTGGTCGCCACCGAGGTGCCCTCGATGGTCGGTTCGGCGTGGTAGCCGACGTACGCCGCGACCAGCGCGGCGGTGCCGCCGAACACCGCCGACTTCAGGAACGCGACGCAGTAGTCGTCCACGAAGTCCACGTTGTCCTTCAGCGCCGACCAGAAGTAGCCCGCGTCCAGCCCGATCACGTGCACCGCCTCGAGGTAGCTGGCGGCGATCGCGAAGCTGCAGAAGAACGCGGTCAGCAGCGGCACCGTCAGCACCGCCGCCCAGAAGCGCGGCGCGACCGCCTTGCGCACCGGATCGATGCCCATCAGGCCGAGCGCGGTGATCTGGTCGGTGGCGCGCATCAGGCCGAGCTCGGCGGCGATCGAGGAGCCGGCGCGGCCGATGAACAAGAGCCCGGTCAGCACCGGCCCGAGCTCGCGGTACAGCGACAGCCCGAGCAGGGTGGACAGCGAGTTGCTGGCGCCGAACGTGGCCAGCGTGCGGTAGCCCTGCAGGGTCAGCACCAGGCCGACGAAGGCGCCGCCGACCGCGATGATCGGCAGCGAGCGCGCGCCGATCTTGTAGATCTCGCGCACGAGCTCGGCGAGGAAGTCGCGGGTGGGCACCGACGCGCGCAGCACCGCCAGCGAGAACAGGCCGGCGCGTCCGAGCGAGCGGGTGGCGGCGACGAAGGGCATCAGTGGGCCTCCACGACAAGCGCCTCCCCGCGCGTGCGGGGGGAGGCCGGGAGGGGGGCGCGCGGCGCGCGACGAGGACTCGGCAGCACGAGCTTCATGCCGCCTTCACTCGCGCGTCGACGGGCGTGCTGTTGTCGAAGGCACGGCTGTCGAACGGGATGGGCCCGTCCGGCTCGCCGTGGAGGAACTGGCGCACCAGCGGATCGCCGCTCGCCTCCAGCTCGGCCGGCGTGCCCGCGAACACGATGCCGCCGTTGGCGACCACCACCGCGTGGTCGGCGATCGGCAGGGTCTCGCGCACGTGGTGGCTGACCACGATGCTGGTCAGCCCCAGGGTGCGGTTGAGCCGCTGCACCAGCGCCATCACCACGCCGCTGGCGATCGGGTCGAGCCCGGTCAGCGGTTCGTCGTACAGCATCAGCGGCGGGTCCAGCGCCAGCGCGCGCGCCAGCGCGACCCGGCGGGCCATGCCGCCGGACAACTCGCGCGGATACAGGTCGGCGGCGGCGCGCAGGCCGACCGCGTGCAGCTTCATCGCCACCAGGCGCGCGATCACCGGCGCCGGCAACTCGGTGTGGGTGCGCAGCGGCAGGGCGACGTTCTCGGCGACGCTGAGGTCGGTGAGCAGGCCGTTGCCCTGCAGCAGCACGCCGATCGACTTGCGCAGCGCGAGCAGCGCGCGCGCATCGCGCGGCACCGGCCGGCCGAAGACTTCGACCGTGCCCGCGGCCGGCGCCAGCTCGCCGGTGAGCGCCGCCAGCAGGGTCGACTTGCCGCTGCCGGACGGGCCGAGCACCGCGGTGATGCTGCCGGCGGGCACCGCCAGGTCGAGCCCGTCGAGCACGGTCCGGCCACCGCGTGCGAGGCGGACGGCGGACAGGCGGACGGCGGGCGCGGGCTCGGTCATTTCGGGGCGGTTTCGCGACAAACGGCGCAGGGTGCGGCGGTGCCGCTGAATGCCGGCCGAGCGCGGGACGCCATTGTCGCAGACGGGGCCGGCGCGGCGGGG
>DASRZN010000031.1:0-13529 GCA_035686325.1 Lysobacteraceae bacterium | reverse complement strand
AACAGGGATTCGAAGGAGCAGCCGCGTGAACGCATCGGTCTTCCCGCCGCGCCGAACCGACGACGCCAAGGCCTTCGGCCGCGTCGCCGTGCTGATGGGCGGCACCAGCGCCGAGCGCGAGGTGTCGCTGGATTCCGGGCGCAACGTGCTCGAGGCGCTGCGCTCGCGCGACGTGGACGCGCACGCGGTGGACGGCATCCCGGCGCTGGCGGTGGCGCTGGTGCACCGCCAGTTCGACCGCGTCTTCAACATCCTGCACGGCAACAAGGGCGGCGGCGAGGACGGCGTGCTGCAGGGCCTGCTGGAGGCGCTGCGGGTGCCGTACACCGGCTCCGGCGTGCTCGGCACCGCGCTGGCGATGGACAAGATCCGCAGCAAGCAGGTCTGGCTGAGCCTGGACCTGCCGACGCCGACCTACGTGCGCCTGTCCGGCTCCGAAAAGAACGCGCGCGACGACGTGCACGCGGCTGCCCGCCGGATCGGCCTGCCGGTGATCGTCAAGCCGGCCTGCGAGGGGTCCAGCGTCGGCGTCTCGCGGGTGTTCACCGAAGCCGACCTCGACGACGCGGTCGCGCTCGCCGCGGAGTATCCCGGCGAACTGCTGATGGAGCAGCTGATCGAGGGCGACGAACTGACCGTCGGCGTGCTCGGCGACGTCGCGCTGCCGTCGATCCGGATCGTGCCGAAGGGGCAGTGGTACGACTACCACGCCAAGTACGTCGCCGAGGACACCCAGTACCTGTGCCCGGGCCTGGAGGGCGGCGCCGAGGACGAGATCCGCGAGCTCGCGCTGGCCGCCTTCCGCGCGCTCGACTGCCGCGGCTGGGGCCGGGTGGACGTGATGCGCGATCGCGCCAGCGGCCGCTTCTTCCTGCTCGAGGCGAACACCGCGCCGGGCATGACGAGCCACTCGCTGGTGCCCAAGGCCGCGCGCCAGCTCGGCCTGGAATTCGATGAACTGTGCTGGCGCATCCTCGAGCAGACCCTGGAGGTGCAGCCGGCATGAACGCGCTGCTGCGCCTGCTGGCCTGGACGCTCGCGGTGACGCTGGTCGCCGCGCCGGTGGTGGCCGTGCTCAACGGCTGGATCGGCGCCGACCGCTGGCCGCTGCGCACCCTGCGCGTGCAGGGCGACCTCGCGCGGGTGGACGCGGCGCGGGTGCGCGAGACGCTGCTGCCCTACGCGCACGCCGGCTTCTTCGCGGTCGAGCTGGGCGCCGCGCAGGCGGCGGTGGCGCGGCTGCCGTGGGTCGAGCACGCGGAAGTGCGCAAGCGCTGGCCGGACGTGCTGGAGGTGCGCATCGTCGAGCACCGCCCGTTCGCGCGCTGGGGCGAGGACCGGCTGCTGTCCGAGCACGGCCGCCTGTTCCCGTCGCGCGGCGCGGTGCCGCGCGGGCTGCCGCTGCTGGACGGCCCGGACGCGCGCGTGGCCGACGTGGTCGCGCTCTACAACGAAGCGCGCGAGCTGTTCGCGCCCGGCGGGATCGGCGTGCGCGGGGTCGAGCTCGACCGCCGCGGCAGCTGGTCGCTCGAACTCGCCGACGGCACCGAGGTCGTGGTCGGCAGCCAGGAACCGCGCGCGCGGCTGGCCCGCTTCGCCCGCCTGCTGCCGCAGCTGCTGGCGCAGAAGCAGCTGCCGCTGGCGCGCGCGGACCTGCGCTACACCAACGGCTTCGCCCTGAGCTGGGCCGAACCGCGATCCGGCGACAAGGCCGCGGCCGACCCCGAGGCGCAGGGCGGCGCGCACGCCACGCCGCTCGCAGCCGCCCCATCCAGGCGCCGGGCGACGCCCATCGCATTCCGAATTCCGCAGCACGGCAGCGCAGCATGAACCGCAAAGGCGACAAGTCCCTCATCGTCGGACTCGACATCGGCACCTCCAAGGTGGTGGCGCTGGTCGGCGAGTATTCGCCGGGCAACCCGATCGAGGTGATCGGCATCGGCTCGCACGAATCGCGCGGCATGCGCCGCGGCGTGGTGGTGGACATCGACTCCACCGTGCAGTCCATCCAGCGCGCGATCGAGGAGGCCGAGCTGATGGCCGGCTGCGAGATCCGCTCGGTCTACGCCTCGATCTCCGGCAACCACATCCAGTGCCGCAACTCGCAGGGTGTGGCGCCGATCCGCGACGGCGAAGTCACCCACGCCGACCTGGACCGCGTGCTGGAGGCGGCCAAGGCGGTCGCGATCCCGGCCGACCAGCGGATCCTGCACGCGATCCCGCGCGACTACGTGCTCGACGGCTCGCAGGAAGGCATCCGCAACCCGGTCGGCATGACCGGCGTGCGCCTGGAGGTGCACGCGCACCTGGTGATCTGCGCGCAGTCGGCGGCGACCAACATCAGCAAGTGCGTGCAGAAGTGCGGCCTGCAGGTGGACGACCTGATCCTCGGCGTGCTCGCGTCCAGCCAGGCGGTGCTGACCGCCGACGAGCGCGAGCTCGGCGTGGTGCTGGTCGACATCGGCGCCGGCACCACCGACATCGCGGTGTTCGTGCAGGGCGCGATCGCGCACACCGCGTCGCTGCCGATCGCCGGCGACAAGGTCACCGAGGACATCGCGCACATGCTGCGCACGCCGACCCCGGAGGCCGAGCAGATCAAGGTCCGCTACGCCTGCGCGCTGGCGCAGCTGGCGACCTCGGAGGAATCGATCCAGGTGCCGAGCGTGGGCGACCGGCCGCCGCGCCGGCTGCCGCGGCAGTCGCTGGCGCAGGCGGTGCAGGCGCGCTACGAGGAGATCTTCGAGATGGTGCAGGCGGAACTGCGCCGCTCCGGCTTCGAGCAGCACGTGCGCGCCGGCATGGTCCTGACCGGCGGCGCCGCGAAGATGGAAGGCGTGGTCGAGCTCGCCGAGGAAATGCTGCAGATGCCGGTGCGGGTGGGCATCCCGCAGCACGTGACCGGGCTCGGCGAAGTGGTCGGCAACCCGGTCCACGCCACCGGCGTCGGCCTGCTGCTGATGGGCACCCAGATCGAGTACCCGCGGCGGCCGGTGCTGCCGACCGGGCGCGCGGGCAGCTTCCTCAACAAGCTCAAGAACTGGTACCGCGGCGAATTCTGATTCAGCGCCGGGCGCGAGGGCGCGCGCGGCGGGCGAGGGCGGAAGGCGATTGCAAGGCGTTTGCGATACCCCGATCGGACATCCAGCAACACATAACAAGAGGACACGGACATGGCGCACTTCGAACTGGTGGAAAAGATGGCCCCGAACGCGGTCATCAAGGTGGTCGGCGTGGGCGGCGGCGGCGGCAACGCGGTCGCGCACATGGTCAACGGCAGCGTGGACGGCGTGGAGTTCATCACCGCCAACACCGACGCGCAGGCGATCAAGAACTGCGGCGCCAAGCTGCAGCTGCAGCTCGGCAGCAACGTCACCAAGGGCCTCGGCGCCGGCGCCAACCCGGAAGTCGGCCGCCAGGCCGCGCTCGAGGACCGCGAGCGGATCATGGACGCGCTGCAGGGCGCCGACATGGTCTTCATCACCGCCGGCATGGGCGGCGGCACCGGCACCGGCGCGGCGCCGGTCGTGGCGCAGCTGGCCAAGGAGATGGGCATCCTCACCGTCGCGGTGGTCACCAAGCCGTTCCCGTTCGAGGGCCGCCGGCGCATGCAGGTCGCGCTCAAGGGCATCGAGGAACTGAGCCAGCACTGCGATTCGCTGATCACCATCCCCAACGAGAAGCTGATCACCGTGCTCGGCCGCAACGCGACGATGATCCAGGCCTTCCGCGCCGCCAACGACGTGCTGCTCGGTGCGGTGCAGGGCATCGCCGACCTGATCGTGCGCCCCGGCCTGATCAACGTCGACTTCGCCGACGTGCGCACCGTGATGAGCGAGATGGGCCTTGCCATGATGGGTACCGGCAGCGCCCGCGGCGACGACCGCGCGCAGGCCGCCGCCGAGGCGGCGATCCAGAACCCGCTGCTGGACGACGTCAACCTCGCCGGCGCCAACGGCATCCTGGTCAACATCACCGCCGGCCCCGACTTCACCATGGCCGAGTTCGACGAGGTCGGCCGCACCGTGGAGCACTTCGCCAGCGAGGACGCGACGGTCGTCATCGGCACCGTGCTCGACCCCGACATGCAGGACGAGGTCAAGGTCACCGTGGTCGCCACCGGCCTCAACCGCGCGGTCGCCCGGCAGACGGTTCGCACCGGCGGCGAGGGCCGCGCCGACTTCGGCGAGAGCCGTCGCCCGCAGGTCCAGCTGATCCACAGCCAGGGCCGCCGCGACGGCACCACCGGCATGCTGATCGACGCGGTCGCCGACCCGTACCAGCCGGGCGCGAGCCTGGCCTCGGGCCTGCGCCGCGGCGCCAGCGAGCCGGCCCCGGCCCCGGCGGCGACGCCGGCGGTGGCGGACTTCGGTGGGGAGAGCTACCTGGACATCCCGGCATTTCTGCGCCGGCAGGCGGACTGACCGCGCGCCGTCGCGCGGCGGAAGCCGGGACCCCCTGGCGGGTGCCGGCGTCCGCGCGACTGCGTCCCTCCATGTCCCTTTCGCCGGGCTTCGGCCCGGCGGCTTTCTCCAACGGCAGGCGCCCATGAACCCCGCTCCCGACCGCGCCCGCTTCCGTTCAGGTTCAGCCCCCCGCGTGCTACGCTTTCGCCCCTTCGCCGCCCTCACGGCCCCTGCGCGCGGCTCCGCGCCCCATCCCCGCCGATGCTCCAGCAGCGCACACTCAAGAATGTGATCCGCGCCACCGGCGTGGGCCTGCACAGCGGCGAGAAGGTCTATCTCACCCTGCGCCCGGCTCCCGTCGACGCCGGCATCGTGTTCCGCCGCGTGGACCTCGAGCCGGCGGTGGAGATCCCGGCCGACGCCGGCCTGGTCACCGAAACGATGCTGTGCACCGGGCTCTCGCGCGACGGCGGCAAGGTGATGACGGTCGAGCACCTGATGTCGGCGCTCGCCGGCCTGGGCATCGACAACGCCTACATCGAGCTGTCGGCGCCGGAAGTGCCGATCATGGACGGCTCGGCCGGTCCGTTCGTGTTCCTGCTGCAGTCGGCGGGCATCGTCGAGCAGGCGGCGCCGAAACGCTTCATCCGCATCAAGCGGCCGGTCGAGGTGCGCGAGGGCGACAAGGTCGCGCGCTTCGAGCCGTTCGAGGGCTTCCGCATCGGCTTCACCGTGCACTTCGACCATCCCGCGATCCCGCGCGCGCTGTCGCGCGCCGAGGTCGACTTCTCCACGACCTCGTACATCCGCGAGGTCAGCCGCGCGCGCACCTTCGGTTTCATGCGTGACCTGGAGTTCATGCGCGAGCGCAACCTCGGCCTCGGCGGCTCGATGGACAACGCGATCGTGCTCGACGAGTTCCGCGTGCTCAACGACGACGGCCTGCGCTACGCCGACGAGTTCGTCCGCCACAAGATCCTCGACGCGGTCGGCGACCTGTACCTCGCCGGGCACCCGATCCTCGGCGCCTTCGAGGGCTACAAGTCCGGTCACGCCCTCAACAACAAGCTGGTGCGGGCCCTGCTGGCCGAGCGCGAGGCCTGGGACGAGGTGGTGTTCGAGGACGCCGCGGCCGCGCCGGCGGCCTATGGCCAGCTGCTGACCGCCTGAGCGCGGGCGCCACGGGCGGGCCATTCCGGCGATCCGACGGACGGCGCCGGTTTAACGCAATCCGAACGTTTTCTTATCCCCGTGACCGCATCGGTTAACGCGCGCCGCGCCACCCGCCGGTAGCATGCCGGGCTTCCGTCGCGGGCGCTTTCGCCCACCCGGCGGATCAGGACCCGTCCCCGTCCGGCTTGGCCCGCGGGGGCGCCAGGGCGGCCAGCGCATCGCGCGCGGCCGCCGGCATCGGCAGGGGCGCCGACTGCGCCGGGGCGTCCGGTCGCAGCGGCGCGGTCGTCACCTTGACGGCCACTTCGCCGACCTCGAGCCCGAGGGAGCGGGCCGCGTCGATCAGCTGGGCGGACGCGAGGCGCAGCCGCGCGTGCCACACCGGCGCATCGACGAGGAACACCAGGCGGGACCCATCCACGTTGGCCAGCCGCGCGTGCGGCGCCAGGGCCGGCGGCAGGAGGGGACGCAGGCGCTGGTCCAGCGCGTCGAGCCAGAGGGCGCGGCGGATCGGATCGGCACTGGCGCCGGCGAGCAGCGCATCGAGCGCGGCGCGCGGCGCGGCCGGGCCCGCGGGGCGCGGCGGCAACTTACGGGAGGCGGACATCGCGATGATCTTGCAGGACTGGCTCAACGATACCCGCGCCGGCTTCGGCTGGCTGCATCGGCGCATGCGCACCGCGCTTGCGCGGCAGCCCGCGCTGGCGGCGGTGGTGCTGCTGGCGGCCGGGGTCGCGGCCGGCGCCGGCGCCCGCGCCGGCGTGGCCGGGGTGGAACTGTCGCGGCTGCGCGCGGATGCCGCGGCCCAGCGGCAGGCGATCGCGGCGACCCGCGACGCCGCCCAGCGCGAGGTCAACGCGCTGGCCGCGCGGCTGGCCGAGCTGCAGGCGCAGGCCAACCGGCTCAACGCGCTCGGCGAACGCCTGACCGAGGCCGCCCAGCTCGACGACGGCGAGTTCGACTTCGACCAGCCGGTCGGCATCGGCGGTGTCGGCCAGGTGCGCGACATGCCGGCGCGCGAACTGCGCGACGGGCTCGACCGGCTCGACGCGCGCTTCTCGGCGTCCGGCGAACAGCTGTCGGTGCTGGAGTCGCTGCTGTTCACCCGCCGCCTCGACCAGGCGGCGACGCCCTCGCGGATGCCGATCGCGCATACCTGGATCACTTCGGGCTTCGGCGGCCGCGCCGATCCGTTCGGCGGCGGCGCCGCTTTCCACAAGGGCATCGACTTCCACGCCAGCCTCGGCGACCCGGTGATGGCGGTGGCCGACGGCGTGGTGAGCTACGCCGGCACGCGCTCGGGCTACGGCAACGTCGTCGAGATCGACCACGGCAACGGCTACGTCACCCGCTACGCGCACAACTCGCGGCTGCTGGTGAAGGTGGGCGAACTGGTCCATCGCGGCGACCAGGTCGCGCGCGCCGGCTCCACCGGCCGCTCCACCGGCGCCCACGTCCACTTCGAGGTGTGGCGCGACGGCCGGGTGGTCAACCCGAGCCGCTTCCTCGGCGCCAACCGCCCGCCGAAGCGGGGCTGAGGGGCGCTTGATAAGCGGTCCGGCGTCCCTACGTTAGAATAGGCTGTTGCCACAGGGCGCCCACGCGCCCTGTTTTGCGTCAGGGGCCCCGGTTCCGCGCGCGTTTCCAAATCCCAGGGTCCGAACCCATGCTCAATCGCCTGCTCACCAGCGTCTTCGGCAGCCGCAACGACCGCCTCCTGCGCCAGCTCTCCGGCATCGTCAGGAAGATCAACGCCCTCGAACCGCAGATGCAGGCGCTCAGCGACGCCGAGCTGCAGGCCAAGACCCCCGAGTTCCAGCAGCGCACCGCCAACGGCGAGTCGCTGGACAAGCTGCTGCCGGAGGCCTTCGCGGTCTGCCGCGAGGCCTCGGTCCGCGTGCTCGGCATGCGCCACTACGACGTGCAGCTGATCGGCGGCATGGTCCTGCACATGGGCAAGATCGCCGAGATGCGCACCGGCGAGGGCAAGACCCTGGTCGGCACCCTGCCGGTCTACCTCAACGCGCTGGCCGGCAAGGGCGTACACGTGGTCACCGTCAACGACTACCTGGCGCGCCGCGACTCCGGCTGGATGGGCCGGCTGTACAACTGGCTGGGGCTGTCGGTGGGCGTGGTCTACCCGGGCATGCCGCACTCGGACAAGCACGCCGCCTACGGCGCCGACATCACCTACGGCACCAACAACGAATTCGGCTTCGACTACCTGCGCGACAACATGGCGCTGTCGAAGGACGACCGCTACCAGCGCGGCCTCAACTACGCGATCGTCGACGAGGTCGACTCGATCCTGATCGACGAGGCGCGCACCCCGCTGATCATCTCCGGCCCGGCCGACGAATCGCCGGAGCTGTACATCAAGGTCAACCGCGTCGTGCCCAAGCTGGTCCGCCAGCAGCAGGAAGACGGCCCGGGCGACTACTGGGTCGACGAGAAGTCCAAGCAGGTGCACCTGTCCGAGGAAGGCCAGGAGCACGCCGAGGCGCTGCTGCGCGAGGCCGGCATCCTCGAGGGCGACGACAGCCTGTACGCGCCGCAGAACATCCACGTCGTCCATCACCTCAACGCCGGCCTGCGCGCGCACGGGATCTACCAGCGCGACGTGGACTACATCGTCCGCGACGGCGAGGTGGTCATCGTCGACGAATTCACCGGCCGCACCCTGACCGGCCGGCGCTGGTCGGACGGCCTGCACCAGGCGGTGGAGGCGAAGGAAGGCGTGCCGGTGCAGCGCGAGAACCAGACGCTCGCCTCGATCACCTTCCAGAACCTGTTCCGGATGTACGCCAAGCTGGCCGGCATGACCGGCACGGCGGACACCGAGGCGTTCGAGTTCCAGTCGATCTACGGGCTCGAGGTCGTGGTCATCCCGACCCACCGGCCGATGATCCGCAAGGACCATCCGGACGCAGTGTTCCTCAACCGCGCCGGCAAGTACCGCGCGGTGCTCAAGGAGATCCAGGAGGCCCACGCGCGCCAGCAGCCGGTGCTGGTGGGCACCACCTCGATCGAGGTCTCGGAGATGCTCAGCGACCAGCTCAAGGCCACCGGCATCCCGCACGAGGTGCTCAACGCCAAGCAGCACGAGCGCGAGGCGCAGATCGTCGCCCAGGCTGGCCGCCCCGGCGCGGTGACCATCGCCACCAACATGGCCGGCCGCGGCACCGACATCGTGCTCGGCGGCTCGCTCGAGGCCGAACTGGCCGCGATCGAGGCGGCCACCGGCGCGCCGCCGGACGAGGCGACGAAGGCGCGCCTCAAGGCCGAGTGGCAGCAGCGCCACGACGCGGTCAAGGCCGCCGGCGGCCTGCACATCGTCGGTACCGAGCGCCACGAGTCGCGCCGCATCGACAACCAGCTGCGCGGCCGCTCCGGCCGCCAGGGCGACCCGGGTTCCTCGCGCTTCTACCTGTCCCTCGAGGACAACCTGATGCGCATCTTCGCCGCCGACTGGGTGCAGAAGGTGATGGCGCGGATGGGCCTGAAGGAAGACGACATCATCGAATCGCCGCTGGTCACCAAGCAGATCGCCAACGCGCAGCGCAAGGTCGAGGCCCACAACTTCGACATCCGCAAGAACCTGCTCGACTTCGACGACGTCAACAACGACCAGCGCAAGGTCATCTACCAGCAGCGCGACGAGCTGCTGGAGGCCGACAGCGTGCACGACAACATCGAGGGCATCCGCGAAGACGTGGTCGCCGACATGGTCGCGCGCCACGTGCCGCTCAACTCGATCGACGAGCAGTGGGACCTGCAAGGCCTGGAGGCCGAGCTCGAAAGCGAATTCGGTCTGCGCCTGCCCTTGCGCGAGATGGTCAAGGAACGCACCGAGATCGACGCCGAGCAGATCGCCGGGGAAGTGCAGCAGGCGGTCGCGCGGATGTTCGAGGAGAAGGAGGCGCAGGTCGGCGGCGAGACCATGCGCCTGATCGAGAAGCACCTGATGCTCAACGTGCTCGACCAGAACTGGAAGGAGCACCTGGCGCGGATGGACTACCTGCGGCAGGGCATCCACCTGCGCGGCTACGCGCAGAAGCAGCCCAAGCAGGAGTACAAGAGCGAGGCCTTCCTGCTGTTCTCGGACATGCTGGAGAAGGTCAAGCGCGAGGTCGTGACGATGCTGGCGCGGGTGCGCATCCGCAGCGAGGAGGAAGTCGCCGCGGCCGAGGCGCAGGAGCGCTTGCGCGCCGAGGCGATGGCGCGGCAGATGCAGTTCCAGCACGCCGACATGGGCGGCTACGGCAGCGCCGAGGAAGCCGCCCAGTCGCCGGAAGGCGCCGCGCTCGCCGGCACCTTGCCGGGCGCCGCCGCGGGCATGCCCAAGGTCGGCCGCAACGAGCCCTGCCCGTGCGGCAGCGGCAAGAAGTTCAAGCACTGCCACGGGCAGATCGCCTGACGGTGAGGTGTGAGCGGGCGGGCTGCAGCCGGGGATAAGTCCCGAACGCCGGGACGGCGCGGGACGGACGGCGTCCCGGCCGCTTCCGCCGGCGAATCGACCTCGATCGACGTCATCGCCGGCGTGATCGCCGATCCGCGCGGCCGCATCCTGCTCGCGCGCCGCACCGAAGGGCGCGACCTCGCCGGCTTCTGGGAGTTCCCCGGGGGCAAGCGCGAGCCCGGCGAAAGCGCCGAAGCCGCCCTGGTGCGCGAGCTGCGCGAGGAACTCGGCATCGAGGCAGAACCCGGGGAACCGGTGATCGCCGTGCCGCAGCAGTATCCGCACAAGCGCTTGCGCCTGGACGTGCGCGCGATCGCGTCCTGGCGCGGCACGCCGCGCGGCCACGAAGGGCAGGCGCTGGCCTGGGTGCCGCCGCACCGGCTGCCCGATTATCCGATGCCGTCCGCCGACCGCCCGGTCGTCGCCGCCCTCCTGCAGCCGGACCGCTACCTCGTCACCCCCGCGCCCGCTGCCGACGACACGGCGTGGCTGGCCGCGCTGCAGCGCGCGCTCGATGCCGGCGTGCGCCGCGTGCAGCTGCGCGCGGCCCCGAACGTCGCGCCCTCGCGCTGGGCCGCGCTGGTGGGCGCGGCGGTGGGGCTGTGCCGCGCGGCCGACGCGCAAGCGCTGGTCAACGGCGACGTTGCGCTCGCCGCGGAACTGCAGGCGGGCGTGCATCTGCGCGCCGCGCAACTCATGGCGCTGGGCGAGCGCCCGCTACCGGCGGACCTGCCGGTCGCGGCGTCGTGCCACGACGCGGCGGAACTGGAGCAGGCCGCGCGCCTGGGCTGCGATTTCGCCGTGCTCGGTCCGGTCGCCGCCACCGCGTCGCATCCCGGGGCGAGGCCCCTGGGCTGGGCAGGCTTCGCCGCGTTGCGCGAACTCACCGCGCTCCCGCTGTACGCAATCGGCGGCCTGCGGCCGGATGACCTCGCGCAGGCGCGCGCCCATGGCGCGCAGGGCATCGCCGCGATCCGCGGGCTGTGGCCGGCCGGGGCGGGCGCTCGCTAGGCGACGATGCCGCCGGCGCCTGCCGGCTGGTCCGCAGCCCGTGCCGCCGCTTCGCCGCGGATCAGCTCCGCCGCGCGCTCGGCGATCATGATCGTCGGCGCGTTGGTGTTGCCGCCGGGCAGCGTCGGCATCACCGAGGCGTCCACCACCCGCAGGCCCTCGACGCCGCGCACGCGCAGTTGCGGATCCACCACCGCGCGATCGTCGCTGCCCATCCGGCAGGTGCCGACCGGGTGGTACACCGTTTCCGCGCGCGCGCGCACGAACTCGACCAGCTCGCGCCCGGACAGGTCAGTGCGCGGCGGGTGGATCGGCGCGCCGCGGTAGGTGTCGAAGGCGGGTTGCGCGAGCAGGTCCAGCGACAGCTTCGCGCACTCGACCAGCATGCGCAGGTCGTGCCCGTCTGGATCGCCCAGGGCCCAGATCCGCACCGCCCTCGAGCACGACCCCGACGCGCGCTTCCTGCTCGACCAGCTGCGCCGCACCTACGCCCAGCGTCTCGCGCTCACCCAGCGCGCGGCGTTCGCCTGACCAGGAGACCTTCCATGCGTTGCCACGTCCTCGCCATCGCCCTGAGCGCCGCGCTCGCCAGCCCCGCGCTCTTCGCCGCCACCCCGATCGACCAGACCCGCCCGCTCGATGCGCGCGGGCGGGTCGAGGTCGACAACCTCAAGGGCCGCATCCAGGTGCGCGCCTGGGACCGCAACGAGGTGCGCATCACCGGCAGCCTCGGCGAGGGCGTGGAGAAGCTCGAGATCGAAGGCGGCGGCAGCCACCTTTCGGTGCACGTGCGCTATCCGAAGCAGCTGGGCGCCTGGCGCGGCGACCGC
The DNA here is from genome assembly GCA_035686325.1 of Lysobacteraceae bacterium. Classification (GTDB taxonomy): domain Bacteria; phylum Pseudomonadota; class Gammaproteobacteria; order Xanthomonadales; family Xanthomonadaceae; genus JABFWF01. Next base: position 1,650 of record DASRZN010000031.1, on the reverse strand, counting down.
AGCGAGCCGACCACGCTGCTGCTGCAGGTGCCGCTGCAGGCCAGCCTGGACCTGGAGTCGGTGTCCGCCGACATCGACGTGGAAGGCGTGGCGCCGCCGTCGCTGTCGGTGGACACGGTGAGCGGCGAGGTGGTGATCGCCGCCGCGCCTCGCAGCGCCGAGATCGAAAGCGTGAGCGGCGACCAGCGGCTGACCCTCAACGCGCGCGAGACGCGGGTCGAGAGCGTGAGCGGTGACATCGAGTTGCGCGGTCGCCTGGAAGGCGAAGTGCACGGCGAGACGGTGTCCGGCCGGCTGACCATCGACAGCCGCGGTTCGACGGTCCGCAGCGTGTCCACCAGCACCGTCTCGGGCGACACCACCGTGCGCGTCGCGCTCGCCGATGGCGGCGAGCTGTCGTCGGAAACGGTCAGTGGTGACATCCTGCTGCAGCTGCCGAAGGCGCTGTCGGCCGAGGTGTATGCGGAAACCTTCAGCGGCACGCTGTCCGCCCCGGGGGCGAAGGTGCGCAAGGAAGAGTTCGGGCCGGGCGCGAGCCTGGACCACCGCTACGGCAACGGCGCCGGCGAGATCCGGCTGGAGACCTTCTCGGGCGACGCGCGGCTGCAGCTGGAATAACGGCGCGCGACCTCTTAGGCAACCCACTCTGAAAATGTCGCGAGCGAAAACAAAGCTTGCCCATCGCGCGAGCGCGCCGGGCGGGAGAGGCAGGCAGGACAAGCCGTGAATCCGTCCATGGAGGCTCGGATGCGGCATCCATGCCGCATACGGTCCTGCCCACCTCTCCCACCCGCCGCGCCCCCGCAGTTCCGCGTTTCGCTTTGGCTTCCGGCTCCCGGCTCCCGGCTCCTACGCCACGGCGCGGTCGCCCGCTGCTCCCGCCCCGGCCTGCTCGCCGAAGTCGCCGTAGTACGACGCGGCGCGCAGCTCCCAGGACTCGAAGTCGTCCACGGTGATCGCGTCGAGGGTCATCGCGCGCAGCTCCTCGAGCTGCCTGCGTTCCTCGGCGGTGATCCAGCCCTCGGCCACGCCTTCGTCGAGCTGCGCGTCGAACTCCAGCGCTTCGATGCCCTTGTGCTTGAGCGCCTTGAGGAACTTGCGCTCCACCGGCTCGGCCAGCACCACCTTCGGCAGGTAGCTGTCGATGCGGCCGGCGGGGTTGTTCGGGCCCGGGGTCAGGAACACGCCCTCGGCCATCCGCGCGCGCGCGTCGCAGGGGGTCATCATCAGCGCGGCCACGCGCCGGCCGAGGCGGTCGCCGGGCGCCTGCGCGCGGCGGCCGAGGGGGAAGATCAGCGCCCACAGCAGCCAGCCGACCGGCCGGATCGGGAAGTTGCGCAGCGCGCCCGACAGCGCGGTCTCGATCTTGTTGATCGCGTCGTGGAAGGCCCAGGCCAGCAGCGGCTGGTCGCCCTGCGGGCGGCCCTGGTCCTCGTAGCGCTTGAGCATCGCGCTGCAGATGTAGAGCTGGCTGAGCACGTCCCCCAGGCGGCCGGACAGCGACTCCTTGAACTTGAGCTTGCCGCCCAGCAGCAGCATCGAGGTGTCGGCCATCACCGACAGCGTGGCCGAGTAGCGGTTGAGCTTGCGGTAGTAGCGGCGCGTGTAGGCGTCGCCCGGCGCGCGACCGAAGCGCGAGCCGGTGAGGCC
>DASRZN010000030.1:0-5268 GCA_035686325.1 Lysobacteraceae bacterium | reverse complement strand
CGCTGGACCTGCCGGCCTTCCAGGGCCAGCTCAGCGGGCGCATTCCGTCCGCGCGCTACCGCGACCAGGTGCTGGCCTTCGACGGCGGCCTCACCCTCGGCCTGTTCGGCGGCACGGTGCGGGTGACCTCGCTGGCGCTGGAGCGGCCGTTCGGCGTCGCGCCCTCGCTCAGCGCCGACCTCGCGCTGGACGACATCGACCTGATGGCGCTGACCGGCGTGTTCGACTTCGGTTCGATCAGCGGCAAGCTCGACGGCCGCATCGACGGGCTGCGCCTGGTGGACTGGACCGCGACCGCCTTCGACGCCGAGTTGCACACCGATCCCGCCGCCGACGTCCGCCGGCGCATCAGCCAGCGCGCGGTGCAGAACATCTCCAGCGTCGGCGACGCCTCGTTCACGACCACCCTGCAGAGCCGGCTGATCGGCCTGTTCGACGACTTCGGCTACAGCCGCATCGGCATCACCTGCCGGCTGGCCAACGAGGTCTGCGAGATGGGCGGGCTCGACGCGGCGGACGGCGCGCGTTCACCGAACAGCTTTACCATCGTCGCCGGCGCCGGCATCCCGCACCTGACGGTGGTGGGCTTCAACCGCCGGGTGGACTGGCCGACCCTGCTCGAACGGCTGGCGGCCGCCAGCCAAGGCGACGTCACGCCGGTGGTGAAATGACATTCGAACCCCTGCCGAGGAGGCACGCATGAAACGCTGGATGGGAATGCCGCTCATGGCCGCGCTCGCGCTGACCGCGTGCGTGACGATCAACGTCTACTTCCCGGCCGCGGAGGCCAAGGAAGCGGCCAAGCAGTTCGTCGAAAAGGTGATCGGCGACGAGGCGCAGCCGGGCAGGCAGTCCGAACAGGCGCCGGAGGGCGACGACGGCGGCATGGCGACGCGGCTGCGCTTCGACCCGCTGATGCTGATCGGCATCGCCCCGGCCTACGCGCAGGGCGCGCCCGACATCACCATCAAGACGCCGGCGATCCAGGCGATCCAGGCGCGCATGGCGTCGCGCTTCGACGCCAGCCTGCGCGCGGGCTTCGATTCGGGCGCGCTGGGCTTCAGCAACGACGGGCTGGTGGTGGTGCGCGACGCGTCCAAGCTGCAGCTCAAGGACCGCGTCACGGTGAACCAGGCGGTGGCCGACGACAACCGCGACCGCAAGGCGGTCTACCGCGAGGTCGCGGTCGCCAACGGCCACCCGGAGTGGGAGGGGCAGATCCGCAAAGTGTTCGCGCAGCAGTGGATCGCCAGCGCGCGCGGCGGCTGGTGGTACCAGGACGCCTCCGGCGGCTGGAAGCAGAAGTAGCGGCACCGTGTCGGCGGCCCCCGGACCGCCGGCTGGATCCTGCCCGAACGGCCCGCCCCGCGCGGGCCGTTCGGCTTTTGCGCATTTGCGACAATGGGCGGCTCGTCCGATCTCCGGTTTTCCCTTGGCCCGCCTCGACCAGACGCCCTTCCAGCTCGACATCCTCGACCTCAGCCACGACGGCCGCGGCGTCGGCCGCCGCCCCGAGGGCGGCCACAACGGCGGCAAGACCGTGTTCGTCACCGGCGCGCTGCCGGGCGAGACGGTGCTGGTGCAGCAGACCGGCCGCCAGCGCGCCTTCGACGAGGCGCGCACGCTGGAGGTGCTGAAGGCCTCGCCCGACCGCGTTGCCCCGCGTTGCGCGCATTTCGGCACCTGCGGCGGCTGCGCGCTGCAGCACCTGGACGAGGCGAAGCAGATCCACGCCAAGCAGCGGGTGCTGCTGGAGAACCTGGAGCGGATCGGCCACGTTGCGCCGGAGCGGGTGCTGGAGCCGCTGACCGACGCGGCCTGGGGCTACCGGCGCAAGGGGCGCTTTTCCGTGCGCCGCGTCGAGAAGAAGGGCAAGACCCTGGTCGGCTTCCGCGAGAACGATCCGCGCTTCGTCGCCGACCTCACCGAATGCCACACCGTGATCCCGGCGCTGGGCGGGCGCATCGGCGCGCTGTCGGCGCTGATCGACGGGCTCGACGCGCGCCGCGAGATCCCGCAGGTGGAATTCATCGCCGGCGATCCGGCGCCCGACTTCAGCGGCATCGCGCTCACCTTCCGCCACCTCGCGCCGCTGTCGGAACGCGACCGGGGGGCGCTGATCGCGTTCGGGCGCGCGCACGGCTTCGCGATCTTCCTGCAGCCGGGCGGCCTGGACTCGGTGCATCCGTTGTGGCCTGAGCAGCCGCAACTCGGCTTCCGGCTGCCGGAATGGGACATCGACTTCCGCTTCCGCCCGCTCGATTTCATCCAGGTCAACGCCGGCCTCAACGGCCGCATGATCGCGCGCACGCTGGAACTCCTCGACGTGCAGCCGGGCGAGCGCGTGCTGGACCTGTTCTGCGGGCTCGGCAACTTCACCCTGCCGCTGGCGCGGGTCGCGGACCACGTGACCGGGGTGGAAGGCGAGGCCGGGCTGGTCCAGCGCGCGCGCGCGAACGCGGCGCTCAACGGGCTGGCCAACGCCGAGTTCCACGCCGCCGACCTGGCGCAGGATCTCGCCGGCAAGCCGTGGATGCGCGCGGGTTTCGACCGCCTGCTGCTCGACCCGCCGCGCTCCGGCGCCGACGTGGTGCTGAAGCAGCTGCCGCTGAAGGGCCTGAAGCGGATCGTCTACGTCAGCTGCCATCCCGGTTCGCTGGCGCGCGACGCCGGCTACCTGGTCAACGAGCGGGGCTGGAAGCTGCGCGCCGCCGGGGTGATGGACATGTTCCCGCACACCGCGCACGTCGAATCGATCGCGATGTTCGAGCCGCGGTGAGGCTTCGCCAGGCGGCAGGGAAGGGCCCCGTCGCATGCGCGCCGGGCGGGAGAGGTGGACAGGACACGCCGTGAATCCGTCCATGGAGGCTCGTATGCGCCATCCATGGCGCATACGGTCCTGCCCACCTCTCCCACCCGGCACGCCACCACCACTCTCGCGGTCGCGTGGAGCGGAGCAAGCTCCGCTCTACGGCAAGCCGCCAGGATCTGTCCGAGCGACCGGGAGGGCGGGGGTGTTGCGTCAGCGCGCCATGGATGGCGCGCGCCCGCATAAGGGCAGGACTGCCCTTCTAAGGGAAAAGCAATACCCCCGCCCTCCCGGGCGCGGGCCTAAGGCAGCCATCCGGATGCGCCGGATCCCCACTCACAATATTCACGCATTCGGAAACACGCATGCCCCTCGAAATCGAACGGAAGTTCCTCGTCACCGGCGACGGCTGGCGGCAGGCCGCGCATGCGGTCGTGCCGATGGCGCAGGGTTACCTCAACGACCTCGCCACCGTGGACAGCGGCGCCATGCGCGCGTCGGTGCGGGTGCGCATCGCCGGCGCCGAGGCCTTCCTCAACCTGAAGTCGCGCGAGCTCGGCCACACCCGGCAGGAGTTCGACTACCCGATCCCGGTCGCCGACGCCCGCGCCCTGCTGGCGCTGTGCGTGGGCGGCGCGATCGACAAGCGCCGGCACCTGGTCCGGCACGGCGATCACCTGTGGGAGGTGGACGAATTCCTGGGCGACAACGCCGGGCTGGTCGTCGCCGAGATCGAGTTGGCGGATGCCGACGAGGCCTTCGCCCGCCCGGGCTGGCTGGGCGTGGAGGTCACCGACACGCCGCGCTACTACAATCTGGCCCTGGCCTCGCGCCCGTATTCGCAATGGAGCGAAGCCGAACGCGCCGGGCGGGACGTGGAGGAATGACCGCATGCTCGTGATCGGCGTCGCCGGCACCGAACTCACCGCGCAAGAGCGCGACTGGCTGCAGCACGACGCCTGCGCGGGCGTGATCCTGTTCGCCCGCAACTTCGCCTCGAAGGCGCAGGTCTCCGAACTGGCGCAGGCGATCCGCGAGGCCGCGCCGCGCCCGCAGCTCGTGTGCGTGGACCAGGAAGGCGGGCGCGTGCAGCGCTTCCGCGAGGGCTACACCGCGTTCCCGCCGCTGGAGACGTTCGACGCCCTCTACCGGCGCGACCGCGACGCCGCCCTGCGCCTGGCCGAGGAACACGCCTGGCTGATGGCGAGCGAAGTGCGCGCGACCGGCGTGGACCTGAGTTTCGCGCCGGTGGTGGACCTCGGCCGCGGCAACCGCGCGATCGGCGACCGCGCGTTCTCCGCCGATCCGGCGATCGTCGCCGAGTTCACCCGCGCCTACGTGCGCGGCATGCACGCGGCGGGCATGGCGGCGACGCTCAAGCACTTCCCCGGCCACGGCTCGGTGCTCGAGGACACCCACGTCGACACCGCGGTGGACGACCGCCCGCTGGAAGCGATCCGCACGCTCGACCTGGTCCCGTTCGCCGCCGGCATCGAGGCGAAGGCCGACGCGGTGATGATGGCGCACGTCGTCTATCCGCAGGTTGATCCCGAACCGGCCGGCTACTCGAAACGCTGGATCGAAGGGATCCTGCGCGAAGAGATGGGCTTCCGCGGCGTCGTCTTCTCCGACGACATCGGCATGGCCGCCGCGTTCTCCGCCGGCGGCGTCAAGGCGCGCATCGACGCGCACCTGGACGCCGGTTGCGACGTGGTGCTGGTCTGCCATCCGGAACTGGTCGAGGAATCGCTGGCCGCGGTGCAGGGCCGCCGCCTCAACACGATGGCGCTGGCCGGCCTCATCGGCCGCGGCGCGATGGGCTGGGACGGCCTGCTCGCCGACGCGCGATACGGCGACGCGCAGCAGCGCCTGGGCGGCCTGGCATGAGCGCGCCCGGCCTCGCCGATGTGCTGCCGACCGCGGAGCTGGTGCACGACCGCGCCACGATCGAGCGCGCGATCGCCGCGATGGCCGACGCCATCCGCGCCGACTACGACGCGCCGCCGGTGTTCCTCACGGTGATGCACGGCGGCCTGCCGTTCGCCGCGCAGCTGGCGCTGGCGCTGGGCGATCGCGGGCTCGACCTGGAGATGGACTACCTGCACGCGACCCGCTACCGCGGCGAAACATCGGGCGGCGAACTCGTCTGGAAGCACCGCCCGGCGACCCCGCTGCGCGACCGCCGCGTGCTGCTGGTGGACGACATCGTCGACGAAGGCCACACCCTCGCCGCGGTGCGCGCCTGGTGCGTGGAGCAGGGCGCGCGCGACGTGCGCATCGCCGCGCTGGCGGTCAAGCGCCACGGCCGCTGCGTCGAAGGCCTGTGCGCCGACTACGCCGGCGTCGACGTGCCGGACCGCTACGTGTTCGGCTACGGCATGGATTTCCACGAGCAGGGGCGCAACCTGCCGGGGATCTACGCACTCGCCGAGCAGGGATGACGGCCATGCACGCGCCCA
>DASRZN010000029.1:0-2766 GCA_035686325.1 Lysobacteraceae bacterium | reverse complement strand
CGCCGCCGGAATCGCCCGCCACGACCGCGACGGCGCGCTGCGGCTGCTGCGCGCGGTGTTCGAGACCGCGACCCATTTCGAGATGCGCCTGCCGGAACTGTTCTGCGGTTTCCCGCGCGAGCACGGGGCGATGCCGGTGTCCTACCCGGTCGCCTGCCTGCCGCAGGCGTGGGCCGCCGGTTCCGGCTTCATGCTGCTGCAGGCGTGCCTCGGCGTGGAGGTGGACGGCTGGGCCGGCGAGATCCGGATCGACGATCCGCAGTTGCCGCTGGGCATCGACCAGGTCGCGCTGCGCGGGCTGGTGGTCGGCGAGCGCCGGCTCGACCTGGTGTTCCGCCGCATCGATGGCCGCATCGTCGCCTGGGGCGAAGGCGAAGACGCGGCGGCGGTGCCGTTGCAGGTGCGCAGCGGGTGAGGAGCAACGCTCTTGCGCGAGCGTGTCCATGCCTTGGCAGAGAGCAAAAGCGCTTCCTGGCGAGCGCGCCGGGCGGGAGAGGCAGGCAGGACACGCCGTGAATCCGTCCATGGAGGCTCGGATGCGCCATCCATGGCGCATACGGTCCTGCCCACCTCTCCCACCCGACACGCACCCACCACTCTCGCGGTCGCGTGGAGCGGAGCAAGCTCCGCTCCACGGCAAGTCGCTGGATCTGTCCGAGCGACCGGGAGGGCGGGGTGTTGCGTCAGCGCGCCATGGATGGCGCGCGCCCGCATCTGGGCATGGATGCCCAGCTAAGGGAAAAGCAATACCCCCGCCCTCCCGGGCGCGGGCCCACGAATGCCGCTTTTCATATCTTCTGCGATGCGATTCCGCGATCTGCTCAGCCGCTGTTCGCGATGCCATGCGGCACGTGGCCGGCGGCGACGTGGTCGCGGGCGGAAACGATGTTCTGTTCGGAATCGTCGAAGAAGATGTCGGCGCCAAACGCATCCAGGAACGGCCCCTTGTCGCGGCCGCCGAGGAACAGCGCCTCGTCCAGGCGCACGCCCCATTCGCGCAGGGTCAGGATCACCCGCTTGTGCGCGGGCGCCGAGCGCGCGGTGACCAGCGCGGTGCGGATCGGCGCATCCTCGCCGGGCGGGAACGCCTCCTGCAGGCGGTGCAGCGCGTCGAGGAAGCCGCGGAACGGGCCGCCGGACAGCGCCTCGCCCGCGCGCAGCCGCTCGTGCTCGGCGAACGCGGCGAGGCCGTCGGTGCGCGACACGCGCTCGGATTCGTCGCCGAAGATCACCGCGTCGCCGTCGAAGGCGATCCGCAGCTGGTCGAAGCGGTGGCGCGGCGCCTTCGCCGGCAGGATGGTCGCCGCCGCGACGCCGGCCGCGAGCGCCTTGCGCACGTCCTCGCCGTGGCTGGACAGGAACAGGTCGGCGCCGAACGGACGGATGTACGGATACGGCGGCGCGCCGTTGCAGAAGGCGGCGCGGCGGATGGCGAGGCCGTGGTGCTCGATCGCGTTGAAGATGCGCAGGCCGGTGTCGGCCGAGTTGCGCGACAGCAGGATCACCTCGACCCGCGGCGCTTCCGGCGGCGCGCCCTCGTTGAGCGCCAGCAGCTTGCGCACCAGCGGGAAGGCGATGCCGGGCGCCAGCAGCTCGTCCTCGTGGGCGCGCTGGAACTCCGCGTAGGCCTGCAGCCCCTCGCGCTCGAACAGCGCGTGGCTGTCCTCCAGGTCGAACAGCGCGCGCGAGGAGATCGCGACGATCAGCGGATCGACGGCTTCGGCGGCGGGCGGCAGCGGGGCTTGCATGCCGCCAGTATCGCGCGCCCGGTCTCCGCGGACGAGACGCCGGGGCGGTTGGCCCCTCAGCCCCGCTTGCGGGCCTTGCGCGGTTTCGGCGCGGGCAGCCGCTCCGCCGTGTCCAGCAGCAGCGCGCGCAACGCCTCGGTGTCGTCCAGCAGTTCGTCGGCGACCGGATAAGGCCTGGCGCCCGGGTACGGCGGCCGCCGCGGCAGGTCCGGGGCGCGCTCGGCGACCGCGTCGGTGGGCTTCACGAACAAGCTGTCGTCGCAGGCGAAGGCGACCACCTTGTCGTCCAGGTAGAGCGCGTACTCGCCGAACAGCCGGCGCGCGTCCAGCCGCTCGCCCAGCCTGGCCTGCTCGATGACGTAGTCGACGAAGTCGCGGCTGGTCGCCATGGCTCAAACGACGAACTGCTCGCTGAGAATCCGCTCCTCGAGGTTGTGCTCGGGGTCGAACAGCAGGGTCACCGTGCGGTCCCGCGACTCGCGGATGGTGACCTCGACCACGTCGCGCACCTCGTGCGAGTCCGCGGTGGCGCTGACCGGGCGCTTGTAGGGATCGAGCACCCGGAAGCGCACCTCGGTGCCCGACTTGAGCAGCGCGCCGCGCCAGCGCCGCGGGCGGAACGCGGCGATCGGCGTCAGCGCGACCACGCTCGAAGCCAGCGGCAGGATCGGGCCGCCGGCGGAATAGTTGTAGGCGGTGCTGCCGGCGGCCGTCGCCAGCATCACGCCGTCGCAGATCAGCTCCTCCAGGCGCGGCTTGCCGTTGAGGTCGATCGCGATGTGCGCGGCCTGGCGGGTCTGCCGCAGCAGCGAGACCTCGTTGTAGGCGAGCGACCCGACGCTGGCGCCCGATTCGGTATGCGCCAGCATCTCCAGCGGGCGCAGCACCGCCGGTTCCGCGGCGGCGATGCGCAGCATCAGGTCCTCGGCGCGGTAGTGGTTCATCAGGAAGCCGAGCGAGCCGAGCTTCATCCCGTACACCGGCCGGCCGAGCGCGCCGTGGCGGTGCAGCGTCTGCA
>DASRZN010000028.1:0-2406 GCA_035686325.1 Lysobacteraceae bacterium | reverse complement strand
TGCGCTCGAGCAGGCCGGCGGCGACCCAGCGCGCGAACTCGGCGTCGGTCAGGTCCGGCACCTGCCTGCGCACGCGCGCCTTCGCGGCCGCCTCGTCAAGGGTGAAATCAAGCAGGATCCGGCGCATGCGCTCGCGCTGGTAGGCGAGCGCGGCACGATCGAGGGGGGAGGTGTCGGCCGGCGCGGCGTCGATTGCCGCATTGGCGCCGCGGAAGTCGCCGCGGTCGATGCGGGCGATGACATCCTGCACGATCGCGTTGGCGGAGACCTGCGCGCCGTTGGCGACCTCGGTCGCCGGCGCCGTCGTCGCCCCGGCGACGCCCGCGGACGCCAGCGCGACGGTCAATGGCAGGCACCATCGCCATCGGCGTGCGGAAGCTGTGGCGGACTGCGGGCCGGTCGACATGAAATGCGGATCACGGAACGGGCAACGACTGCTGTGTAGCACGCGTCAAGAGACTGGTCAATAATTTATTCTTAGCGTATAAGTTTTTGGAATCACCTATTCTGCACTGCACAAAAATGCAATGCGGGCCGGGGTTTAACGAGGGGACTCATGATCCAGTCGGTCTGGCCCTATCTGGCGGTCATGCTGCTGGCGGCGGGCATCTACCCGGCGCTGGAGCGGCGCACGGGCTGGCGGCTTTTCACGGTGTTCCCGCCGATCGTGCTGGTCTACCTGTCGGTGACCGCGCTCGCGGTGCTCGGCCTGTGGCAGGTGACGCCGGCGATCCAGGGCGCGCAGAAGCTGCTGATCTTGCAACTGGTGCCGGCGCTGCTGTTCCTGCTGATGGTCAACTGCGACCTGCGCGCGATCTTCGCGCTCGGCCCGCGCGTGCTCGCCGTCTTCTTCTGCACCTCGATCAGCCTGTTCGTCGGCTTCGTCGCCACCTACCTGATGTTCCGCAACGTGCTGCCGGCCGGCGACGGCTGGCAGCCGCTGGCCGCGGTCAGCGGCAGCTGGATGGGCGGCAGCGCCAACCTGATCGCGGTCAAGCAGTCGATCGGCATGGACGACGACGCGCTGGCGCTGGCGCTGCTGACCGATGCGGTCTGCTATTCGATGTGGGTCGCGCTGCTGTTCTCGCTGGCCAAGCTGGCGCCCGCCTTCAACCGCTGGACCCGCGCGCGCTCCAGCGCCGACCTGGTCTCCGCGCCCGTGCGCACCACCGCCCCGGTGACCGGCGACGCGGTGCTGCTGTGGCTGGGCATGGCGGTGCTGGTGGCGGCCGGCTCGGCCTGGATCGGCGCGCGCCTTCCGACCTCCGGCGTGCTCGGCGCGACCACCTGGTCGATCATGGTCGCGACCGTCGCCGGCCTGGTCGTCGCCCACACGCCGCTGGCGCGTTTCCCCGGCGCCAGCCCGATCTCCAGCGTGCTGCTGATCTTCGTGGTCGCCGTGATGGCTTCGCAGAGCAACTTCGAGGGAATCGGCGCGGCGCCGCTCTACCTGTTGTGCGGCGTGACCATCCTCGCCATCCACGCCGGGCTGATGCTGCTGGCCGCGCGCGCGTTCCACTTCGACATGTACCTGTGCGGGATCTCCTCGCTGGCGCACGTCGGCGGGGTCGCCGCCTGCCCGGTGCTGGCGGCGACCTATTCGGCCGCGCTGGTGCCGGTGGCGGTGCTGCTGGCCCTGCTCGGCTATATCCTTGGCACCGGCTTCGGCCTGCTGGTGGCCACGGTGTTGTCCTCCCTCGCCCCAGCCTGACGGCCGTTCGAGATGCCTGCCATGCGCCTGCCCTTCCCCACCCTCGCCGCGACCCTCGCGCTCGCGCTGCTGGCCGCGCCGAGCCCGGCGCGCGAACCGCCGCGCGCCGCGCCTTCCCCCCTCGCCGTCCCCGCCAGCGGCGTGATCGGCGTCGAGGACGCCTACCTCGCGCCGGATTTCTGGATCGCCCGCCTGCCGCAGCCCGACGCGCTGGTCTTCGACCGCGCGCGGATCGCCGCGAACAACGCGCGGCTGGTCGAGGTGGACGACTCCCTGCATGACCTCGCCGCCTTGCCGGCGACGCTCGACCGCACGCGGGTGGCGCAGTGGATCGAAGGCCTGTCGCGCCGGCCGACACGCACGCTCTACGGCGAAGACCACCAGCCGATCGCCGCGTCCGCGCTGGACGCCATCGTCGCCAACGCCGCGCTGGATGCGATCCCGGCCAGCCAACCGACCCGCTACGGCATGGCGGTGCACCGTGCCGCGCTGCGTACCTTCCCGACCGCGCTGCGGGTGTTCTCCAGCGACGACGACACCGACATCGACCGCTTCCAGGAAAGCGCGCTGTTCCCGGGCACGCCGGTCGCGATCGTGCACGCGAGCCGCGACGGCAAGTGGCTGTTCGTGGTCAGCCCCCGCTACGCGGCGTGGATCGAGGCCGACGCGATCGCAGAAGGCGCGAAGGACGCCGT
>DASRZN010000027.1:0-6960 GCA_035686325.1 Lysobacteraceae bacterium | reverse complement strand
CGTCGGCCGGCGCGGCGTGCGCGAGCGGGGCGCCGAGGGCGAGGCTGGTGAGGAGGGTGGCGGCGCGCAGCGAACGCGCGCGGGACGAAGCGGTACCGTGCTTGCGGCTGGTGATGTGGGCCATGGGGATCGTGAGCTGGGAAGGGAGGGCCGCCGTCCCTGGGGCGCGACCGGGCGCGCATTATGAACGCAAATGCGAATGATTCGCAATTCCTTGGCGCGTCATCCCGCCTGACCTCCCAGCAAGGGGAGGGAGGCACAACCACGCCCCGCTCAGCGGTCGTCGCGGGTCCAGACCGCGCCGTCCTCGACCTTGACCGGGAACTTGGCCACCGGCAGGTAGGCGGGCGGGTTCAGCGCGCGACCGTCGCGCACGTCGAACTTCGAACCGTGCAGGATGCATTCGATGGTCGCTTCCCCGGCGTCGAACGGACCGGACGACAGTTCGAAGTCCTCGTGCGTGCAGCGGTCCTCGAGCGCGTAGTAGTCGCCGTCGTGGTTGAACACCAGGATCGGCGTGTCTCCGTCCCAGGCAACGGTCTTCTCGCCGGGCAGCAGTTCGGAGGTGGCGCAGACGCGGATCCAGGCGGACATCGACTTGCTCGCAGTGGGTGGGAGGTGGGCCGCAAACGGGCAACGGTCCTCAGCCGGCCAGCCGCTTCTCGAGGACCTCGAAGCGCAGGTCCGGCCGCTTCGGCAGGCCGAAGCGCTCGTCGCCGTAGGGGAAGGGTCTGGTGATGCCGGTGCGGCGGTAGCCGCGGCGTTCGTAGAAGGCGATCAGTTCCTCGCGCAGGTCGATCACCGTCATGCGCATGACAGGCAGCCGCCATTCCTCGCGCGCCAGGCGTTCGGCCTCCGCCAACAGGGCCTTGCCGATGCCGCTGCCCTGCAGGGTCGGGCGTACCGAGAACATGCCGAAGTAGCCGGCGCCGTCCTCGATCGCGACGTGCGCGCAGGCGAGCGGGCCGTCCGGATCGGGAGCCTCGCCCTCGGCCAGCAGGATCGCGCTGTGCGGACGGCCGATGCAGGCGCCCACGTCGTCGGCGCCGGTGCGGCGGCCGTCGAGCAGGTCGGCCTCGGTGGTCCAGCCGACCCGGCTGGCGTCGCCGCGGTAGGCGGACTCGACCAGGGCGACGATGGCCGGGACGTCGGCCTCGGTCGCCCGCCGGAACACCAGGCCCGCGCTCATGCCGTCGCGAGCGCGTAGCGCAGCCAGGGCCAGAGCATGAAACCCATCAGGATCAGCAGCAGGGGGAAGGCGATCCACAGCACCAGCCGGACGCTGCGCCCGGCCCCAGCCTGGATCGCCTCGGCGCGGTCGTTGATGCGCTCCACGCGGCCGAGCTGGTCGGTGTACAGGCGCATGTGCTCGCGCTGCAGCTGCAGGGCCTCGCGCTGGTTCTCGGCGATCTGGCGGAGCAGGGCGATGGTTTCGTCGGACATGGGCGTTCCCCGGGCGTCGCGCGAGTCTACCGCCGCGGACCGTCGTCAGCCGAGCAGCGGCCGCACCTTGCGCAGCGCGGCGATGAAGCCTTCGATCTCGGCGTGCGTGTTGTAGAACGCCAGCGAGGCGCGGCAGGTCGCCGGCACGCCGAGGAAGTGCATCAGCGGGTGCGCGCAGTGGTGGCCGGAGCGGACCGCGACACCCTCCAGGTCGAGCAGGGTCGCCAGGTCGTGCGCGTGCGCGCCCTCGACCAGGAACGACACCACCGCCGCCTTCCCCGGCGCCTCGCCGACGATGCGCAGGCCGTCGACCTTGCGCATCTCCTCGGTCAGATGGGCGAGCAATTCCCGTTCCCGCGCGGCGATCGCCGCCATTCCGACGACGTCGAGGTAATCGACCGCCGCGCCCAGGCCGACGTGGCCGGCGATGTTCGGCGTGCCCGCCTCGAAACGGTGCGGCGGATCGTTGTAGACGGTGCCCTCGTAGCGCACCTCGCGGATCATCTCGCCGCCGCCGAGGAAGGGCGGCATCGCGGCGAGGTGCTCGCGCCGGCCCCAAAGCGCGCCGGTGCCGGTCGGCCCGCACATCTTGTGGCCGGTGAGGGCGTAGAAGTCGCAGCCGATCGCGGCGACGTCGACCGGCATGTGCGGCAGTGCCTGCGAACCGTCCACGACCGTGGCGATGCCGCGCCGGCGCGCTTCGCGGCAGATCGCCGCGACCGGGTTGACCGTGCCCAGCACGTTCGAGACGTGGGCGACGCCGAGCAGCTTCACCTCGGGCGTCATCGCCGCGTGGAGCGCGTCGAGGTCGAGCGCGCCGTCGGGCAGCAGCTCCGCGACCTTGATGGTGGCGCCGGTGCGTTCGGCCACCAGCTGCCACGGCACGATGTTGGCGTGGTGCTCCATCCGGGTGAGCAGGATCGCGTCGCCCGGTCGCAGTCGCGGCAGGGCCCAGGACCAGGCGACCAGGTTGATCGCGAAGGTCGTGCCGCTGGTCAGCACCAGTTCCTCGGCGCGCACGTTGAGGTGCGCCGCCAGCTTGCGGCGCGCGCCCTCGTAGGCCTCGGTGGCCTCGCTGCCGAGCGCGTGCACGGCGCGGCTGACGTTGGCGTTGTGGTGCCGGTAGAAGGCGTCCACCGCCTCGATCACCGCGCGCGGCTTCTGGCCGGTGTTGGCGCTGTCGAAGTAGATCAGCGGCTTGCCGTGCACTTCCCGCGCGAGCAAGGGGAAATCGGCGCGAACGCGATCCCAGTCGGTGGCTTCGATGGCGGCGATGCGAGGTCCGTTCATGTGTTCTCCATTCGCGCCAGGGCGCGGTCCACGGCGTCGGCCAGCGCCTGGCGCAAGGCCGGTTCCTCCACCCGCAGCACCGCCTCGCGGCAGAACGCGGCGGTCAGCGTGCGCCGCGCTTGCGCTTCGGGCAGACCGCGCGAGCGCAGGTAGAACATCGCGGTCGGATCGAGCTGGCCGACGGTCGCGCCGTGCGCGGCCTTGACCTCGTCGGCGTGGATCTCCAGCACCGGCTGGCTGTCGATCTCCGCCTGGTCGGACAGCAGCAGGTTCTTGTTCGACAGGTTGGCATCGCTGCCGTCGGCGCCCGGGTGGATGGTGATGCCGCCGTGGAAGACCACGCGGCTGCGGCCGGCGCCGAGGCCGCGCCAGAGCAGTTCGCAGGCGGTGTCGCGAGCGAGGTGCGCGATGCCGAGCCGGGTGTCCAGGTGGCGGCGGCCGCTACCGAGCAGGACGCCGTCGGCGGCGAGGCTGGCGCCCTCGCCGTGCAGCTTCACTTCAAGCTCGTGGCGCGACAGGCCGGCGCCGAGCTCGAGGTCCACCCGCGCATAGCGCGCGCCGGCGGCGAGGGCGACCTCGGTACGCGCGACCAGGGTGGCGCGCTCGGCTTCGTCCTGCACGCGGGCATGCAGCAGGCGCGCGCCTTCCGCCAGTTCGACCCGGCCCAGCGTGTTGGCGAGGTGCGCGTGCGCGCCGGCGGCGAGGTGGTGTTCGACCAGCGCCAGCCGCGCGCCGCGGCCGAGCGCGATCCGGTGGCGCAGGTGCCAGGCCTGGTCGCCCTCCGCCGGGGCGCCGACGAAGACCAGGTGCAGCGGCGCGTCCAGGTGCGCGCCGGAGTCGACCTCGAGCAACAGGCCGTCGCGGGCGAGGGCCGTGTTGAGGCGGGCGAAGACCGCGTCGGGCCCGGCGTAATCCCCGCCGGGCGCCGCCGGCGTTTCGTGCAGCAGGCGCACGCGCACGCCGGTGGGCAGCGCCGCCAGCCGCGACTGCGCGGGATCGGGTCGGCCGTTGACGAACACCAGGCGCGGCGCCGGGATGGCGGCGAGCAGGGCGTCGTCGAGCGCGGGCGGCGCGCCCGCCGGCGCGAAGCTGCGCCGTTCGAGCGCGCGCAGCGGGGTGTACTTCCAGGCCTCGCTGCGGGTCGGCGGCAGGCCGTCGCGCAGCGCGTCGTCCAGCGTGGCGCGCGCGGCGGCGTCGCCGTCGAAGGCCGCGGCCAGCGATTCGAGCAGCACGCTCATGCCGGGGTTTCCGTCTGGAAGGGTGCGTCGCTCACGCCGCCGCTCCCGGCGCGACGCGGTCGCGGATCCAGGCGTAGCCGTGCTGCTCCAGCTCCAGCGCGAGTTCCGGACCGCCGCTCTCGACGATGCGGCCGTCGGCGAGCACGTGCACGACGTCCGGCTTGATGTAGTCGAGCAGGCGCTGGTAGTGGGTGATCACCAGGAACGCGCGCTCGGGCGAACGCAGCGCGTTGACGCCGTCGGCGACGTGCTTGAGCGCGTCGATGTCGAGGCCGGAGTCGGTCTCGTCGAGGATCGCCAGCCTCGGTTCCAGCACCGCCAGCTGGAAGATCTCGTTGCGCTTCTTCTCGCCGCCGGAAAAGCCCTCGTTGACGCCCCGGTGCAGCAGCTCGTCCTTCAGGTGCAGCACTGCCAGCTTCTCGCGCACGATGCGCAGGAACTGCATCGAGTCGAGCTCCGGCTCGCCGCGCGCCTTGCGTTGCGCGTTGAGCGCCGAGCGCAGGAAGTAGGTGTTGTTCACGCCCGGGATCTCGACCGGGTACTGGAAGGCGAGGAAGACGCCGGCGGCGGCGCGCTCCTCCGGCTCCAGCGCGAGCAGGTCGCGGCCGTCGAACGCCACCGAGCCGGCGGCGACCTCATAGCCGTCCCGCCCGGCGAGGATGTTGCCGAGAGTCGACTTGCCGGCACCGTTGGGGCCCATGATCGCGTGCACCTGGCCCGGCTGCAGTTCCAGCGACAGGCCCTTGAGGATTTCGCGGCCGCCGACGCCGGCGTGGAGGTTTTCGATCTTCAGCATGGTGTGGTCTCTTGGCACCTCTCCGCTCGCGGGAGAGGGTTGGGTGAGGGGGCGTGCAAGGGCGCCCTCATCCGCCCTTCGGGCACCTTCCCCCGCGCGGGAGAAGGGAATGCGTCAGCCGACCGCTCCCTCTAGGCTGACCTCGAGCAGTTTCTTCGCCTCCACCGCGAACTCCATCGGCAGCTCGCGGAAGACGCTCTTGCAGAAGCCGTCGACGATCATCGACACCGCGTCCTCCTCGCCGATCCCGCGCGCGCGGCAGTAGAACAGCTGCTCGTCGCTGATCTTGGAGGTGGTGGCTTCGTGCTCGACCGTCGCCGAGGGGTGCTTGACCTCGATGTACGGGAACGTGTGCGCGCCGCACTGCTTGCCGATCAGCAGCGAGTCGCACTGGGTGTGGTTGCGCGCGCCCTCGGCGGTGCGCTCGACCTTGACCAGGCCGCGATAGGCGTTCTGGCCGCGCCCGGCGCTGATGCCCTTGCTGACGATCTTCGACTTGGTGCGCTTGCCGACGTGGACCATCTTGGTGCCGGTGTCGGCCTGCTGGCGGTGGTGGGTCAGCGCGACCGAGTGGAACTCGCCGACCGAATCGTCGCCGAGCAACACGCAGCTCGGGTACTTCCAGGTGATCGCCGACCCGGTCTCGACCTGGGTCCAGGTGACCTTGCTGCGCGCGCCGCGGCACTCGGCGCGCTTGGTCACGAAGTTGTAGATGCCGCCCACGCCGTTCTCGTCGCCCGGGTACCAGTTCTGCACGGTCGAGTACTTGATCTCGGCGTCGTCCAGCGCGACCAGTTCGACCACCGCCGCGTGCAGCTGGTTTTCGTCGCGCTGCGGCGCGGTGCAGCCCTCCAGGTAGGACACGTGGCTGCCCTCCTCGGCGATGATCAGGGTGCGCTCGAACTGGCCGGTGTGGCCGGCGTTGATGCGGAAGTAGGTGCTCAGCTCCATCGGGCAGCGCACGCCCTTCGGGATGAACACGAAGGAGCCGTCCGAGAACACCGCCGAGTTGAGCGCGGCGAAGAAGTTGTCGCCGGTCGGCACGACGCTGCCGAGGTAGCGCTTGACCAGTTCCGGATGCTCGCGGATCGCCTCCGACATCGAGCAGAAGATGATGCCCTTGTCGGCCAGTTCCTTGCGGAAGGTGGTGCCGACCGAGACCGAGTCGAACACCGCGTCCACCGCGACGCCAGCAAGCTTGGCGCGCTCGTGCAGCGGCACGCCGAGCTTGTCGTAGGTTTCGATCAGTTCCTTCGGCACCTCGTCCAGCGACTTGTACTTCGGGCCCTTTGGCGCGGAGTAGTAGCTGATCGTCTGGAAGTCGATCGGCGCGATCGACAGCTTCGCCCAGCGCGGCACCGGCATGGTCAGCCAGTGGCGATAGGCGGCGAGCCGCCACTGCGTCATCCACTCCGGCTCCTCCTTGCGCGCGGAGAGGGCGCGGATGACGCCCTCGTCCAGCCCGGGCGGCAGCGAGTCGGATTCGATGTCGGTGACGAAGCCGGCGTCGTAGCGACGTCCCAGCTGCTGCAGGATTTCGGCGTTTTCCACGGGGATGGTGTCGGTTGCGGTGGCCATGCGGGACCTCACACGGTGGCCAGGACGGTGGGGATGCGCTTGCGCGGCGAGCGCACCGCGTCGGGCGGCGCCAGCATCTGCGCCAGGGTCACGTCGCGCAGGGCATCGGCGACGACGTCGTTGATGCGGCGCCAGTTGGCGCGCACGCCGCAGGAGGCTTCGATGCCGCAGCTGCCGGCGTGGATGCTGCATTCGGTCATGCCGAGCGGGCCTTCCATCGCCTCGACGATCTCGAACAGGGACACCTCGTCGGCCGGGCGCGCCAGCCGGTAGCCGCCGTTGGCGCCGCGCAGCCCTTCCACCAAGCCCGCCTGGGCCAGCGGTTTGAGGATCTTGGCGACGGTGGGCAGCTCCAGGCCGGCCAGTTCGGCCAGGCCGGGCGCGCTCAGCACCTCGCCCGGCCGCGCGGCGAGCGCGGTCAGGACGACGGTGGCGTAGTCT
This sequence comes from Lysobacteraceae bacterium, assembly GCA_035686325.1. Classification (GTDB taxonomy): domain Bacteria; phylum Pseudomonadota; class Gammaproteobacteria; order Xanthomonadales; family Xanthomonadaceae; genus JABFWF01. The sequence continues at coordinate 174 of DASRZN010000027.1, read as the reverse complement.
GTGAGCTTGGTGACGCGCAGCATCGGGACGGCCGCGTTGATTCAGTACCGAAATTGTACTGATTTGCGCGGCGCGCGGCCACTGCCGGCGAAGCGGCTGTTCCGGGGTCAGCCGGACAGCGGGGCGCCCACGCGTCCGCGGAAGTCCTTACAGCTGGCCGGTCGCCTGCCCCTC
>DASRZN010000026.1:0-6610 GCA_035686325.1 Lysobacteraceae bacterium | reverse complement strand
GCCGGGCTGGGCGTGATCGAGCTGACGGTGGCCCTGCACTGGCTGTACGACACGCCGGACGACCGCCTCGTCTGGGACGTCGGCCACCAGGCCTATCCGCACAAGATCCTGACCGGCCGCCGCGACCGCATCCACACGGTCAAGCAGCGCGACGGCGTCGCGCCGTTCCCCAAGCGCGAGGAGAGCGAGTACGACACCTTCGGCGTCGGCCATTCGTCGACCTCGATCTCGGCGGCCCTCGGCATGGCGATCGCCAATGCGCGCGCCGGCAGCGAGCGCAAGGTGGTCGCGGTGATCGGCGACGGCGCGATGACCGCGGGCATGGCCTACGAGGCGCTCAACCACGCCGGCGGCATGGAGCCGGAGCCGAACATCCTGGTGATCCTCAACGACAACCAGATGTCGATCAGCGAGAACGTCGGCGGCGTGACCCGGATGCTCGGCCGCGCCACCGGCAGCCGCACCCTCAACGCGATCCGCGAGGGCGGCAAGAAGCTGCTCGGCGACAAGAACAACCCGACCGCGAAGTTCGTGCGCCGCTGGGAGGAACACTGGAAGGGCATGTTCGTCCCTTCCACCCTGTTCGAGGAAATGGGCTTCCACTACACCGGCCCGATCGACGGGCACGACGTGGTCGCGCTGGTGAAGACCCTGCGCACGCTCAAGGGCCTGAAGGGCCCGCAGCTGCTGCACGTCATCACCACCAAGGGCAAGGGCTACGAATTGGCCGAGGGCGACCAGATCGGCTACCACGCGGTCTCGCCGTTCGATCCCGAGAAGGGCGTGGTCGCCAAGGGCGGCGCGAAGAAGCCGACCTACACCGACGTGTTCGGCGACTGGCTGTGCGACATGGCCGCCGTCGAACCGAAGCTGATGGGCATCACCCCGGCGATGCGCGAGGGCTCCGGCCTGGTGCGCTTCAGCCGCGAATACCCGCAGCGCTACTTCGACGTCGCCATCGCCGAGCAGCACGCGGTGACGCTGGCCGCCGGCATGGCCTGCGAGGGCGCCAAGCCCGTGGTCGCGATCTACTCGACCTTCCTGCAACGCGGCTACGACCAGCTGGTGCACGACGTCGCGATCCAGGACCTGGACGTGCTGTTCGCGATCGACCGCGGCGGCGTGGTCGGCCCGGACGGCGCGACCCACGCCGGCAACCTCGACCTCAGCTACCTGCGTTGCGTGCCGAACATGGTGGTGATGGCGCCGGCCGACGAGAACGAGTGCCGGCAGATGCTGACCACCGGCTTCGGGTTCCAGGGCCCGGCCGCGGTGCGCTATCCGCGCGGCACCGGCCCCGGCGTCGCCGTGCAGCCGGCGCTCGACACCCTGCCGATCGGCAAGGCGCAGCTGCGCCGGCGCGGCAGCCGGATCGCCCTGCTCGCTTTCGGCGCGCTCGTGCCGGCGGCCGAGGAAGTCGGCGCCGAACTCGGCCTGACCGTGGTCAACATGCGCTTCGTCAAGCCGCTCGACCGCGCGCTGGTGCTGGAGCTTGCGGAGTCGCACGAAGGTTTCGTCACCCTCGAGGACAACGTCGTCGCCGGCGGCGCCGGCTCCGGCGTGGCCGAACTGCTGGCCGCGGAAGGCATCGCCATGCCGATGCTGCACCTCGGCCTGCCGGACGCCTTCCAGCACCACGCCAGCCGCGAACAGCTGCTGGCCGAGGCCGGCCTGGACGCGATCGGCATCCGCGCCGCGCTGCTGCAGCGCTGGCCGGCGCTGGCGCGGCCGCAGGCGGTCCACACCGCGGCCGGCTGAGCTGTCTCCCACCCAATGGAAACGGCCCGCCGAAGCGGGCCGTTCCGGTGTCGCGTCGGTGACCGGCGCCATCGGCACCGGACGCCACGACTCAGTTGACGCCGACCGCCGACCAGGCCGCCGCCACCGCGTTCGCCTCGCGCGACCCGCTGCCGTACAACTCGGCGGCCGCGGCGAGCGTGGCGGTGCGGGCGCCGGCGTAGTTGGTGGTGGACGTCATGCGCGTGCGCAGCGCCAGGTACCAGATCTTCTGCGCGGCGTCGCGGCCGACCCCGGCCAGCGCGGTGTTGCCGTTGCACACCAGCGCGCCCGGGGTCAGGTTGAAGCCGGCCGGCACCGCCGCGCCCTCGGCGAGCAGGTAGAAGAAGTGGTTGGCCACGCCCGAGCTGTAATGCACGTCGAGGTTGCCGATCGACGCGCTGTAGCAATCCGGCGAACCACCGTCCAGGCTGGGCTTGAACATGTAGCGCAGCGCGCGGGTGCCGCCGGGGTTCTTCGCGTACACCTTCTCGCCGATCAGGTAGTCGCCCGGATCGTTGGGGTTGTTCGCGTAGAACTCGACCATCGCGCCGAAGATGTCGGAGGTCGCCTCGTTGAGGCCGCCGGACTCGCCGCTGTAGTTGAGGTCGGCGGTGTGGCTGGTGACGCCGTGCGACATCTCGTGGCCGGCGACGTCGAGCGCGACCAGCGGGTTGTAGTTCACCCCGTTGTCGCCGTCGCCGAAGGTCATGCAGAAGCAGCTGTCGTTCCAGAACGCGTTGACGTAGTTGCGGCCGTAGTGGACGCGGCTGAGCGCGCCGCGGCCGTCGTTGGCGATGCCGTTGCGGCCGTGCACGTTCTTGTAGTAGTCCCAGGTCACCGAGACGCCGTAGTGCGCGTCGACGCCGACGGTGGCGGCGTTGCCGAGGCTGCCGTCGCCCCAGTGGTTGTCGGCGTCGGTGAACAGCGTGCCGCTGCCGCTGGTCTTGCGGTTCATGTTGGTGGTCTGGCCGCCGCCGCGGGTGCTGTCGACCATCTGGTAGCCGCTGGCGCTGCAACCGACGGTGTCGATCGCGACGTCGCCGACCAGCAGCGACGCGCCGGTGCCGACCGCGGCCGTGGTGCAGGAAGTCGAGCCGCCGCCGCTGCCCCCGCCGCCCGGCTTGCCCTTGCCGGCGCGCGCGGTGTGGATCTCGTCCCATTGCGCCAGCACGTGGCCGTCGTGGGCGTCGACGATGTAGCGCATGTCGGTCGGGGTCTGGTCGGCCTTCGTGCCGGTGAAGCGGACCTCATGCGCCAGCACGGGCACGCCGTTGCCGGCCCACAGCACCAGGCGGCTGCCCGGGGTGCCGTCGAAGCCGCTGCCGAAGCGGGCGCCGGCCTCGACGATCGCGCGGGCGGCGCTGAAGGTCGGGCGCAGGTCCGGGCGACGGGTCGTCTTCAGGTGCTGGCTGACGCCCAGCGCCTTGCCGTTGCGCGAGTGCACGATCAGGTCGCCGCCGAGCACCGGCAGGCCGTGGAAGCTGCGGTCCATGCGCACGTGTTCGATGCCGGTCGGGCCGGTGACGGTGTCGCGGACGACGAAACGGTCGTCGCCGGCGCGCTGGGCCATGGCGGCCGCCGGGCCGTCGAGCAGCGCCTGGGCGCGCGCGGCGGCGTGCTGGTTGACCGCGGACGCCGGTCCGGCGGCGAGCACGGCCAGGACCGCGGCGCCGAGCAGCTGGGACTTCAATTGCATTCGTATTCCCCTCTGGAACGAGTGTTGGGCCCCGCGGACGGGGCGGATGGCGACTGGTGGGGCCAGCCAGGACGGTGCAGCGAACGCCGCGCAGGCGGCGGGTGGAGCGACGGCCGCCAGCGCTTGCCGGCAGCCGCGACGCCGGTTCCTGGAGGGGGGCACGCGGCGGGGGCCGCATGCCAGGAACCGGAGAAGACGGGATCGGGGCGCCGCGGACTGGCGCGGCGGCACGGCGCGCGGCGGACCGGCGCCGGCGACACGGCGAGGGGCGGAAGGCCGGCGGCCCGCGTGGCGCCGGGCGCCGCGCAGGTGCACACGTACGCAGCCTGGGCCTGTCGGGCCCGGTGCCTGGTGTCGGTCATGTGGTTCCCCCTGGGACCGCCGCATGCTTCCCCTGCGTCGGCCCGCCACCCGGCAGGACGCCGGGCGTGAACGGAGTATAAACGGAGCGTGAACCCGCGCACATGACGGATGGGAATGAGCGCTCCCCGCCGCCGCGACCGGCTCCACAACGAAAAACGCCGACCGGCGGTGGCCGGTCGGCGTTCGGAAAGATGGTCGGGGTAGCCGGATTTGAACCGACGACCACTTGTCCCCCAGACAAGTGCGCTACCAGGCTGCGCTATACCCCGATGGGATGCGGATTATAGCCGCAGCCGCGTGGCTTTGAGGCGGATCGCTCAGCGCCGCAGCAGCTGCAGCACTTCCTCGAGTTCCATCCGCACCTGCTTCACGATCTGCGAGCTCAGCGTCGCCTCCTGCTTCGCGCCCTCGCCTTCCAGGCGCAGGCGCGCGCCGCCGATGGTGTAGCCCTGTTCGTACAGCAGGCCGCGGATCTGGCGCACCATCATCACGTCGTGGCGCTGGTAGTAGCGGCGGTTGCCGCGCCGCTTGACCGGCGTGAGCGAGGGAAACTCGGTTTCCCAGTAGCGCAGCACATGCGGCTTGACGTCGCACAGCTCGCTGACTTCGCCGATGGTGAAGTAGCGCTTGGCCGGGATCGGCGGCAGTTCCTTGTTGCTGCCCGGATCAAGCATGGCCGCCTCCGAACGCTTCCACCCGCTCCTTGAGCTTCTGTCCCGGGCGGAACGTCACCACCGTGCGCGCGGAGATCGGGATCTCCTCGCCGGTCTTCGGGTTGCGGCCCGGGCGCTCGTTCTTGCGGCGCAGGTCGAAGTTGCCGAAGCCCGACAGCTTCACCTGCCGGCCGGCCTCCAGCGCCTCGCGCAACGCGTCGAAGAACGCGTCCACGAATTCCTTCGCTTCGCGCTTGTTCAAGCCGACCTCCTCGAACAGGCGCTCGGCCATTTCAGCCTTGGTCAGAGCCATCCTCATCGTCCCCCTGAACGAATCAACCGCGGATGACCGCGCCGTGCTCGCGCTCCAGGGCGGCCGTCACGGCGGCCACCACGGCGTCCACGTCGCGGTCGGTCAGGGTGCGGGATTCATCCTGCAGAATCAAGCCCATAGCCAGACTCTTGCATCCCGTTTCCACCCCCTTGCCGGCGTAACGGTCGAACAGCACCAGGTCGCGCAGGGTCGGGCCCGCGGCGGCCTTCACGCTGGCCGCGACGGCCGCCCAAGGCAGCGATTCCGGGACGACGAACGCGAGGTCGCGGCGGACGGACGGATAGCGCGACAGCGCCCGCGCGCGCGGGATCGCGCGCGCCAGCAGCGGCTCGAGGTCGAGCTCGAAGGCGACCACGTCCACTTCCAGGTCCAGCGCCTGCTGCAGGCGCGGGTGCAGCTGGCCGATCCAGCCCAGCGGCCGGCCGTCGCGGAAGACCTCGGCCGAGCGGCCCGGGTGCGCCCAGGCGGCGGGGCCCGGGCGGTATTCCAGGGCCGCGCCCGACAGGGCGGCAAGGCTGTCGAGGTCGCCCTTCAGGTCGTGGAAGTCGACCGGGCGCGGCGGCACGCCCCACTGTTCCGCCGCGGCCGGACCGCAGGCGACGGCCGCAATGCGCAGGGATTCCTCAGGCGCACCCTCTCCCGCCGCACGGAACACGTTGCCCAGCTCGAACAGCCGCACCCGCGCCTGCTGGCGGGCGGCGTTGCGGCCGAGCGCGGCGACCAGCCCCGGCAGCAGCAGCGTGCGCATCACCGCCAGCTCGGCGCTGAGCGGGTTGGCCAGCGGCACCGCGCCGTCCTCCGCGCGCCAGCGCGCGAGCAGGTCGGCGTCGACGAAGGCGTAGTCGATCGCTTCGAGGAAGCCGCGCGCGGCCAGCTGGCGGCGCACGCCGGCCTCGTCGACGCGAGTCTCGGACGGCGCGCGCAGCACCGTCGCGCCGCCCGGCAACTGCGCCGGGATCGCGTCGTAGCCGTGGATGCGGGCGATCTCCTCGATGAGGTCCTCCTCCAGCGCGAGGTCGAAGCGGCGCGCCGGCGGCGTCACGCGCCAGCCGTCGACGACGTCCTCCACCACCAGCCCCAGCGCGCGCAGGATGCGCGCCACCTCGGCGTCGGCAATGGCCAGGCCGAGCACGCGAGAGAGCCGCGCGCGGCGCAGCAGGATCGGCTTCGGCGCGGGCAGGTGCTGGGGCAGCACCGCCTCGACCACCGGGCCCGGCGTACCGCCGGCGAGGTCCAGCAGCAGGCGCGTTGCGTACTCGATCGCCTGCCGCGGCAGTTCCGGATCGACGCCGCGCTCGAAGCGGTGGCCGGCGTCGGTGTGCAGGCCGAGCCGGCGGCCGCGGCCGATGATCGCGGCCGGCGCGAAGTGCGCGGCCTCGAGGAACACGTTGCGGGTGGCGGCGCCGACCTTGGTGTCCTCGCCGCCCATGAGCCCGGCAAGACCGACCACGCGGTCGGCGTCGGTGATCGCGAGGAAGCCGTCGTCCAGCGCCACTTCGCTGCCATTGAGCAGCTTCAGCCGCTCGCCCTTGCGCGCCGCGCGCACGCCGAGCGGGCCGCGCAGCAGGTCGCGGTCGTAGGCGTGCATCGGCTGGCCGAGTTCCAGCATCACGTACTGGGTGATGTCCACCAGCAGGCTCACCGGGCGGATGCCGCTGCGGCGCAGGCGCTCGGCCATCCACGCCGGCGTGCGCCGGCCGGCGTCCACGCCCTCGACCACGCGGCCGACGAAGCGCGGCGCATCCGCGCCGGCGTTGAGCTCGACCGCGAGGGTCGCGTCGCCGG
>DASRZN010000025.1:0-17618 GCA_035686325.1 Lysobacteraceae bacterium | reverse complement strand
CGCATGAGCACCGCCTGGATCTGTGCGACCTGCGCCACCCAGTACCCGCCGTCGACGACGCCGCCGGCCGCCTGCCGCGTGTGCGAGGACGAGCGCCAGTACGTCGGCTGGAACGGCCAGCAGTGGACGACCCTCGACGCGCTGCAGGCCCGCTTCCGCCTGCGCCTGGGCGACGACGACGGCGTGTTCGGCCTCGCCGTGGACGGCGACTTCGCAATCCCGCAGCGCGCCGTGCACCTGCGCACCGACGCCGGCAACCTGTTGTGGGAATGCCTCGGCCTGGTCACCGACGAGGCGGTGGCCACACTCGAGGCGCGCGGCGGCGTGGACCGCATCGTGATCTCGCACCCGCACTTCTACACCGCGATGGTGGAGTGGAGCGAGGCGCTCGGCGGCGCCGAGATCCTGCTGCACGAGGCCGACCGCGACTGGGTGCAGCGCGACAACGGGCGCGTCCGCTTCTGGTCCGGCGAGCGCCTGCGGCTGTCCGGCGACGTCACCCTGCTCAACGTCGGCGGCCACTTCCCCGGCAGCACCGCGCTGCACTGGCGCGGCGGGCCGCGGGCGGGCGGCGCGCTGTTCCCGGGCGACGCCCTGCAGGTGGTGCAGGACCGCCGCCACGTCACCTTCATGTACAGCTACCCGAACTTCATCCCGCTGCCGCCGGCCGAGGTGGCGCGCATGCAGGCGCTGCTCGAAGGTGTCGGGTTCGAGGACGTGTACGGCTACAGCTGGGGCCGCAACATCATCGGCGGCGGGCGCGCGGCGGTGGACGCCTCGTTCGCGCGCTACCTGCGCCAGGTGGCGGTATGAACGCGCGGGCGATGGTGGTGCCGGTGCCGGGCGTCGCGACGGAGGCGTTGCCGTGGATCCCCGCGGCGACCCCCGGCAAGTGGGCGAGGCCGCTGCGCTTCCTCGGTGACCGCGGCTTCGTTGAGCTGCTGCGGATGACGCCCGGCACGGTGATGCCGCTGCACCGCCACACCGGCGAGGTGCACGTCTACCAGCTCGCCGGGCAGCGCCACCTCGGCAGCGGCGAAGTGCTCGGCCCCGGCGACTACGTGTACGAACCGGCCGGCAACGTGGACTGGTGGGAGGCGGTGGGCGAGGAGGACCTGCTCGCGCTCGCCGTGGTGATCGGCACGGTCGAATTCCTCGGTCCCGGCGGCGAGGTCTGCGGCCGCGCCGACGTGCACGGCCAGCGTGCCGACTACGTCCGCCACTGCCGCGCCCACCGCCTGCCGCTGCACGACCTCACGGTGCCCTGAAAGGGCGCCGCGGCCGGCCGGCGTGGACGCCCCGCGCACGCCCCGGGAGCCGTAAACCCGCGCGCTACAATGCGGAATTGCCCGTTTCCGTAGTGAGTGCGTCCCATGAGCACCCCCGCCGTCCCCGCCCGCGAAGGCCACGTGCCCGCCGCCCAGCCCGAGACGACGCCGCTGCGCTTCGTCACCGCCGCCAGCCTGTTCGACGGCCACGACGCGGCGATCAACATCATGCGCCGGCTGATCCAGTCGCAGGGCGCGGAGGTCATCCACCTCGGCCACAACCGCTCGGTGGAGGACGTGGTGCGCGCCGCCCTGCAGGAAGACGCCGACGCGATCGCCCTGTCCAGCTACCAGGGCGGCCACGTCGAGTACTTCAAGTACATGGTGGACATGCTCAAGGAGCGCGGCGCGCCGCACATCAAGGTGTTCGGCGGCGGCGGCGGCACCATCACCCCGGAGGAAATTCGCGAGCTGCAGGACTACGGCGTCGAGCGCATCTACCACCCCAACGACGGCATGCACATGGGGCTGGTGGCGATGATCGAGGACGTGGTGCGGCGTGCGCAGCACGCCCGGGAGCCGGGAGCCGGAAACCGGGAGCCGGCGACCGCCACCGTCCCCGCGCTGGACGACGAAATCGCCATCGGCGCCATGCTGAGCGCGATCGAGGACGGCCACTTCTCCGAAGCCGAGCTCGCCATGCTGCGCAAGCAGTGGGCCGGCGCCCGTTCCGGTTCCCGGTTCCCGGCTTCCGGTTCCCGGACCGGCGTGCCGCCGGTCATTGGCATCACCGGTACCGGCGGCGCCGGCAAGAGCTCGGTGACCGACGAGCTGCTCAACCGCTTCCTCGCCCACTTCCCGGACATGCACGTCGCGGTGATCTCGGTCGACCCGACCCGTCGCCGCACCGGCGGCGCCCTGCTCGGCGACCGCATCCGCATGAACTCGCTGCGCTCCGAGCGCGTCTTCATGCGCTCGATGGCGACCCGCCGCCAGCACGCCGCGACGAATGCCGTGCTGCGCGACTGCATCGCCTTCCTCAAGTCGCTCGGCTACGACCTCGTGATCGTCGAGACCGCCGGCATCGGCCAGTCCGACTCGGAGATCGTGGACCTCGTCGACTTCCCGATGTACGTGATGACCAGCGACTTCGGCGCGCCGAGCCAGCTCGAGAAGATCGACATGCTCGACTACGCCGAGCTGATCGTCCTCAACAAGTTCGACAAGCGCGGCGCCGAGGACGCGCTGCGCGACGTGCGCAAGCAGTGGAAGCGCAACCGCGTCGCCTTCGCGGTCAAGGACGAGGACGTGCCGGTCTATCCGACGATCGCCTCCCAGTTCAACGACCCCGGCATCAGCTGGATGTTCGCCAACCTGTGCCGCCTGCTGCGCGAGAAGCTGCAGCTGCCGGCGGACAAGTGGACGCCCGAGCTCGACACCAGCCTCAAGGAACCGCGCGCCACCGTGCTGATCCCCGGCAGCCGCGTGCGCTACCTCGCCGAGATCGCCGAGCAGGGCCGGGCGATCAACGGCCGCATCGAGACCCAGGCCGAGATCGCCGACCGCGCACAGAGCTACTGGCAGTCCCTGCAGGACCTCGGCGACGCGGCGCTGCCGAAGGCGTTGGACCTCTTTGCAGCTGAATCCCTTCTCCCGCCTGCGGGAGAAGGTGCCCGAAGGGCGGATGAGGGCGCTTTCAGCGCAGACCGCACCCTCCTCACCCTCCGCCAGCGCTACAACGATGCCATCCAGTCCCTCGACAGCGAAGCTCTCAAGCTCCTGCGCGAGTGGCCGGCCCGCCTGAAATCCATCACCGACGAAGTCACCGAGTACGAAGTCCGCGGCAAGGCGATCAAGGTCGAGAACTACCGCGAGTCGCTCAGCCACCAGCAGATCCCCAAGATCGCCGCGCCCACCTACAAGAGCTGGGGCGAACTGCTGACCTTCCTGCAGAAGGAAAACCTGCCGGGCGCCTACCCGTACACCGGCGGCGTGTACCCCTACCGCCGCACCGGCGAGGATCCGATCCGCATGTTCGCGGGCGAGGGCACGCCCGAGCGCACCAACCGCCGCTTCCACTACCTCAGCCTCGGCCAGCCGGCCGCGCGCCTGTCCACCGCCTTCGACAGCGTCACCCTGTACGGCGAGGACCCGGCGCCGCGCCCGGACATCTACGGCAAGATCGGCAACTCGGGCGTCAACATCCCCACGCTGGACGACATGAAGAAGCTGTACTCCGGCTTCGACCTGTGCTCGCCCACCACCTCGGTGTCGATGACCATCAACGGCCCCGCGCCGATGATCCTGGCGATGTTCATGAACACCGCCATCGACCAGCAGGTGGAGAAGTACCTGCGCGCCGACCAGCAGCGCTGGGACGCCGCCCACGCGAAGATCGGCAAACTCTACGAAGGCCGCCCGCGCCCCGACTACGCCGGCCCGCTGCCGGAAGGCAACGACGGCTTGGGCCTCGGCCTGCTCGGCGTCACCGGCGACCGCTTGGTGGAGCCGGAGGTCTACGAGAAGATCAAGGCCGAGACGCTGAAGACCGTGCGCGGCACCGTGCAGGCCGACATCCTCAAGGAGGACCAGGCCCAGAACACCTGCATCTTCAGCACCGAGTTCGCCCTGCGCATGATGGGCGACATCCAGCAGTACTTCGTGGACCGCCACGTCCGCAACTTCTACTCGGTGTCCATCTCCGGCTACCACATCGCCGAGGCCGGCGCGAACCCGATCAGCCAGCTCGCCTTCACCCTGTCGAACGGCTTCACCATCGTCGAGTACTACCTCGCGCGCGGGATGAAGATCGACGACTTCGCGCCCAACCTGTCGTTCTTCTTCTCCAACGGCATGGACCCGGAGTACACCGTCATCGGCCGCGTCGCCCGCCGCATCTGGGCCCGCGCCATGCGCGAGCGCTACGGCGCCTCCGCGCGCAGCCAGATGATGAAGTACCACATCCAGACCTCCGGCCGCTCCCTGCACGCGCAGGAGATCCAGTTCAACGACATCCGCACCACGCTGCAGGCGCTGTACGCCCTGTTCGACAACTGCAACTCGCTGCACACCAATGCCTACGACGAGGCGATCACCACGCCCACCGAGGAGAGCGTGCGCCGCGCCGTCGCCATCCAGATGATCATCAACAAGGAGCTGGGGCTGAACATCTGCGAGAACCCCTGGCAGGGCAGCTTCATCGTCGACAAGCTGACCGACCTCGTCGAGGAAGCCGTCTACAAGGAGTTCGAGGCGATCAGCGAGCGCGGCGGCGTGCTCGGCGCGATGGACACCATGTACCAGCGCGGCAAGATCCAGGAAGAGAGCCTGTATTACGAGCACAAGAAACACGACGGCTCGCTGCCGCTGGTGGGCGTCAACACCTTCCTCGGCAAGGACGGCCACTCCGACGTGGCCACCGAAATCGAGTTGATCCGTTCTACCCCGGAGGAGAAGGCGCAGCAGATCGCCAACGTGCAGGCCTACCAGCAGGCCCACAACGGCGAGGCCGGGGAGGGCCTCAAGCCGCTACAGGCCGCCGCGCGCGAGCGCCGCAACGTGTTCGCCAGCCTGATGGAGGCGGTGAAGACGCACAGCCTGGGGCAGATCAGCCATGCGTTGTATGAGGTGGGTGGGGAGTACCGCAGAAATATGTAAATTTTGGACGTCTAGCAGAGTCTTTAGCCACTGGAGGGTGCATGAGCGACATGAAGAACGTCTTTATTAGTCACGTGCATGAAGACGATGATGGGCTCCAGAAATTGAAATCCCTCTTGGCGTCGAAGGGGCTGACGGTCAGAGATTCGTCGATTCATACCGGAAAATTTAACGACGCCAAGAGCGCCGACTACATCAAATGCGACATTCTGGCGCCGGCAATAAAGTGGGCAGGTGTGTTTATTTGCTATGTATCTCCCAAGACCAAACACAGTGAATGGGTCAATTGGGAAATCGAATATGCCGCAAAACAAGGTATGAGAATTGTTGGCGTTTGGGCACATGGCGATCGCGATTGTGATCTACCGGAAGCCTTGCGCGAGTACGCGGACGCCATGGTCGGGTGGAACGGCGATTCCGTAATCGACGCAATCAACGGGAAGGACAGCTGGGAGGCGCCTGATGGCGGGGCGTGCGCTACGGTTCCTTTGCGGCGGCATCCCTGCTAATGGGCCGCATCCACTCTTACGTGGTCCGCTATGACAGCGGCTTTGCACCTAATCCATTCTATGGGTTCTGCACCTTGGCCACCTGTAAGCCCGACATCAGGCGATCGGCCGATATCGGTGACTGGGTCGTTGGGTCCGGAAGCGCCGCAAAGGACGTCGATAGAGGCGGGTGCCTCGTTTATGCCATGCGCATTACCGAGGCGATGGGTTTTGACGACTATGACCGGGACGTTCGCTTCGCCTCGAAGCGGCCCTATCGCGCTGGCAGCCGAAAACAAAGCTGTGGGGACAACATCTACTTTCGCGCGCCGGATGGAGTTAGTTGGTTGCAGCGCGACTCGTTCCATAGCTCAGCTGACGGCACCCTTCACCAGCAGCACTTGGACATCGATACGGCTGTTGATCGCGTGCTAGTTAGTGATGATTTCGTCTACTTCGGAGGGGAAGGGCCGCCCATCCCAGAAGACCTGCTCGACCATGACGGCCGATGGATTTGCAAGTCGGGTATCGGGCGCTCCTGTTTCGATGACGCTCTTCTAATCCGCGATTTCGAGTCATGGGTACGTGGCTTGGGCGTTTGGGGTTATCAAGGGGCTCCGTTCGAATGGTTAACGCTTCGGAGCCGTGACCGATGACATCTGGGACAATTCTCCTCGCGCGATACGCACAAACCGTCGCCGAGACCGACGTGATCGCCACAGGCGAAGTCACGCCCATCCTCCAGGGGATCTACGGAGAGGTGGGCGGAATAATGGCGACCGCCAAGAAGCACGTCCGCGAGGGCAGCGCATACCCGGGCTTCCGGCAAGCTGCTCTCGAAGAGTTTGGTGACGCGCTCTGGTACCTGACCGCGTTGTGTCAGCGTCGCTCTATCGAGATTGACGCGATCTTCGGACGGGCTGCAGAGAGCGGCGGTTTTGATCAATCGCTAGCCGCAAGCGACTTGGAGAGCGGCGCAGTCGCTTGCATCTCTACGCCATCAAGCAACAGGCCAATGGACGACGTTTTGTTTCGTCTGGCAAGGACGGCTGGTGAGCTGCTTGATCCTAGGTGCTCCGACGATGTCATCGTCGAGTTTGCCAGTGCGTATCTCGCAGCATTGCATGCAGCTGAGTTTTCCTTCGCGGATGTCGTGAGCGAAAACATTAAGAAGGTGCGTAGCGCCTTTGTTGATCCAGATCTTCGCGAAATGCCAGATTTTGACCGCGAATTCGGTCCCGAAGAGCAGCTACCGCGCGATTTCCGCATCCGCATCAATCAGCGATCGTCAGGGAAGAGCTATCTTCAATGGAACGGCGTATTCATTGGAGATCCACTAACGGACAACATTGGGGACCCCGATGGATATCGCTTCCACGATGTATTCCACTTTGCTTACGCAGCAGTTCTGCACTGGTCGCCAGTTTTGCGCGCGCTGATTAAACATAAGCGAAAGAGCCGCGCGGAGTACGACGAAAAGCAAGACGGCGGCCGCGCAATTGTCGTGGAAGAGGGTATTGCCGCTTGGTTGTTCGCTCGCGCCAAGGATTTGAACTACTTCGAGGGACAGCGAAAGGTGTCTCTCGATATCCTGAAAACCGTCCGCGAGTTCTCGGCTGGATTCGAAGTCGAAGCCTGCCCGATGAAGCTATGGGAGCGAGCGATCTTGCAGGGCTTCGAGGTGTTCCGCATGGTCCGAGCTGGTCAAGGCGGCTGGGTTATTGGCAGCAGGGAGACTCGCTCTCTCACGTTTGCAGCGCTGGAAGCTGCGGAATGAACACCGAGCGCTTCGTCGAGTGCGTCGCGCGACTGCGCTTCTCAGACACATTCAATCCTTACGCAGACCGGTGTGGTGTCCACGACCTTCCGGATGCGCCGCTACGACGTGCCAAGGCACTTCGCAAGATTCTTGCGGCAGCAGCTGATCGCGAGATCGACGCAATATGGATTGGGAGAGATCTTGGCTATCGCGGTGGTCGTCGTACAGGGTTGGCCCTCACTGACGACGTGAACATCCCAGAGCACGCCCGCCGGTGGGGCATAAGTATTGAACGGGCGACTACTGGACAGGCGGTAGCTGAACGGACAGCTGCAGTGATTTGGCGGGTGCTAGGTAATGTTTCGTCGCATGTCTTCTTGTGGAACGTTTTTCCACTACATCCCCACGAGCCAGGTCTACCGTTGTCCAATCGCTCTCACACCCGTCGAGAGCGTGAGGCCGGAGAGGAAATTCTTGCCGCTCTAGTGTCTATGCTGCGACCCACCCGACTGGTGGCGATCGGAAATGATGCTTCCGCTTCCGCTTCTCGCATTGCACCTGTGGGCAGGGCTCTGAGCGTTCGACATCCGAGCTACGGCGGCCAGAACATCTTTCTGCGTCAAATGGCCGATCTGTATCCGCAGTCGAACCGTCAGGCAACTATGTTGTAGGGAGCAGCTCTATGGCTTGCTACCAACTGGTCTTGCTAGGGCTTTACGAAGACTATAAGGATGAGCTAGTAGGTCAGCTCACGTTACAGCTCGACGAGCTTGGCGTGGGCGACGCTGCGCTGGCCATAGTGGACGAAGACAACGAGGCAGCAATTGACGCGAGGCTCCCGGTCGTTGCTGTCTTCTTCGGGGGTGCCGGCGAAGCGAGTCGCCCGCATCCCGCGCTCCGCAGGTTGCTTGAGGATTCGATCCAAGTCATTCCGGTCGTTTCAGATGTGCACTGCGTTTCAGATCAAATCCCCGAGGAACTGCAGCACGTAAATGCGTTAGCAAGAGGCACGCTCGGCGTTGTGCGCCTCGCAACTCTGGTGCTTGAATCCTTTCGACTGCTCAGGCGGGAACGCAGACTCTTTATTAGCTATAAGAGGTCCGACTCCCAGTTGGTTGCGAATCAGCTTTATGACGCTCTTGACGCGCAGGGCTTCGATGTGTTCATCGACGTCCGGTCTGTGCCGCCAGGTGTCGATTTTCAGGCGGAGCTTTGGCACCGGCTCGCAGATTCCGATGTCGTTGTTCTGCTCGACACGCCTGGGTTCCGAGAGAGCCGGTGGACAACTGAAGAGCTTGCTCGTGCTAATGCGACGAATATCCAGATCCTACACGTGCTGTGGCCTGGCCAGGCTCGCGAAGACGAGACGTCGTTCAGTGACTTTGTAGACCTGACTACGAGCGATTTCGACCTAGAAGACACGGGTGCGACGCTGTCGTCAAACACCGTCGGTGCAATAGCGCAGCGGGTGGAGCGGCTCAGGGCGAGAGCGATTGCTGCTCGTCACCGATACTTGGTTGACAGCTTTTGCGATTCCGTGCGCGACGTCGGCATGCAGGCTAGCCTTCAGCCTGAGCGTTGGATTGCAGTCACGGACAGCGCCGGGCGCGAACTTGCGGTCGTTCCGACTGTGGGTGTGCCGACCTCAGAGCGGATACATCGTGTATTTCAAGACATCAGCGGTCACGGCCGCCACTTTGAAGCTATGTGGCTGCTTTATGACGACCGCGGCGTCTTAGGCTATTGGCTCGAACATTTATCTTGGCTCGACTCCTATCTCCCAGTGCGTACGGTGACTGTTGCGTCGTGTGATGCACTCGTTAGTGGTGGGGCTGTCTAATGGACGTCTTTCTTTCCGCCAGTGTCCCCTCACCAACCCGTTCCCGACAGTACTTCGATTCGGCAGATCCGCTACTTATCCGTGAAGCAGTAAAGGCTCTTGTAGAGGTTGTAATCCCGCGGGGTAGATTGGTCTTTGGCGGCCATCCTGCGATTACGCCCCTCATTGCATTTTTTATTCAGCAGTTCGGCCTGGATGCGTCTCGACTCACCGTGTACCAAAGTGACAGCTTCCGCGCCCAGTTCCCGGCTGCGCTTCGCGACTTCTACGACGTCCGCATAGTCACGGATTTTGGCAGCCGTGAAAGCAGCTTGGACGCTATGCGCAAAGCGATGCTGTCCAGCACAAAATTCCACGCTGGTGTGTTTATAGGCGGTATGGAGGGCGTGGTTGGTGAGGCGCACCTGTTCCGCGAGATGCATCCCAATGCTCTATTCCTGCCGGTTGCGTCTGCGGGCGGTGCCGCTGCGAGACTTTACGAACGCGAAAGCTCGCTTCCGAAAGAACTAATCAGCGAGCTCACCTACCGAACCCTTTTCCGGAGACTCTTGCGTAGACCGTTTTAGGTTTACATATTTGGAGCGACAAGGGCTGGACTAGTTCGCCGGGGAAGCGATGTACGGACACAAGCGGGTACGCGAGCGCCGCCACGACGCGTTGGCGCGGGTCGGCTGGGAGCAGCTGGAAGTGCTGCTCGCCACCTGGTATCGGGGGCAGGGCTACGAGGTCGAGCACACCGGCACCGGCGCCAGCGGGTCGAAGTACGACGGCGGCATCGACCTCAAGCTACGCCGGCCGGGCGAATACCTGCTGGTGCAGGTCAAGCACTGGAACGCCTACAAGGTGCCGCACAACGACGTGCACCAGTTGCTCGGCCTGATGGTCAACGAAGGCGCGACCGGCGCCATTCTCGTCACCAGCGGCGAATTCACCAAGGCCGCCATTGAAGCCGCCACCCGGCACGGCCACGTCCGCCTGATCGATGGCGACGAATTGCGCGCGATGCTCGGCCCGCTGCCGGAATCCGCGCCGCCGCCATCCACACTCGCGCCCATCGCCGCCCGCGCCGGCGAGCGTCTGCTTCTCGCGGCCGAGGACCGCATTCGTCACGGCGGCCGCCGCTCCCGTCGTGCCGTCGAGGTCGGTATCGGCCTGGCACTCGCCAAAGGGGTGTTCGCGCTGGTGGCCATGGTCTTTATCGTGCTGACGTTCAACAGCGTGGTGCGCTCGGTCGGGGCGTCGCTGCAGCCTCGTCCCGCTCACTCCGCCCAGCGAACCCAATCCATCGCAAAGCCGGTCGCTGCATCGCCGGCCGCTACAGCCCGCACGGGATCGCAAAGTCGTGCGTGCGAGGAATTGATCGACAAGGCCTCCGGCACCTACATCGACCATTGCGCGCAAGCCTCGCCCCGGCGCGCTCCGACAGCAGCCGAGATTCGCGAGTCCCAGCTGAAAGCGAACGAGGCGATGCGGGTGTTGGCGCCGAATACGCCCGAAATGTAGCGCTTGTGCGGAAAACGGGGCGGGGCGGTCGGGGTTCGGGTCGTACGCGCGTCGGAAGTGAACCTGACCCCGTTCACCCATAATGTCGACGCCTAGCCTGCCCACTCCCAGATTGCCGCGCATGCCCGTGCAGGATCCAGACGATCAGTACCTCCGCGTCGCCATGATGGTCATGCTCTCGCTGGCTGTGCTGGCAGGCGTTTGTGCGACAGCGATGCACTGGCTCGGCCCGGTCCATCGCCCGATGGACCGGGTGCTTCCGCCCGTGGGCAGCGCGCTGTTTGCCGGTCTCCTCTGCGCGCTGTGGCTGCGGCCCGCATGGGTGGGCGTCATCACGCGCATCGCCCTGTGCCTGTCGGCCCTCGCGCTGATGGCGCCCGCGTGGCTCTACACGGTGCAGGCAAGCCTGTCGCCGGACCTGCGGCTGATCGACACGCTGCCGCCGATCTCGTCGCTGTTCGCCGTCTTCATGGCGATGCTCATGATCTTCGTGCCGGGGCGGCGTGCGTACGTCGCCGCCGCGGCCGGCTGGCTGCTGGTGGCGTCGCCGGTGCTGGTCTACCTGCTGGCCCATCCCGGGGAACTGGGGACGCCGCGCGGCGTGGACCTGGCCATGGCGTTCGGGCCCGCCAGCCTCATGCTGGTGGTGCTGCTGCCCGTGCAGCGCGGCCTCACGGGGAAGATCCGGCGGCTGGCCTCCGAGCGTGACGGCATCGCGGTGCAGTTGCACCGCGACCCGCTCACCGGGGTGCACAGCCGCCTGTTCGGCGAGCGCGTGCTTCGCGACGTGTTGGCGCGTGGTGGCACGGCCGGACTGGTCATGCTCGACCTCGATCGCTTCAAGGCCATCAACGACACCCACGGTCATCCGGCCGGCGACGGCGTGCTGCGGGCCGTGGCCGCGAGCTGCGAGCGCCTGCTGAGGCCGAGCGAGTGCATCGCGCGCTGGGGCGGCGAGGAGTTCCTGGTGATCTTGCCGGATGTCAATGCGGCGGCCCTGCACGGCATCGCCGATCGCCTGCGCGTGGCGATCACGGCCGTGTCGGTGGCGCCGGTCGCGCAGGTGACGGCCTCGCTCGGCACAGCCGTGGTGCAACCCGCCGACACCCTCGAGACCGCGCTGCAGCGTGTCGATCAGGCGCTGTACCGCGCGAAGGAACTGGGCGGCAACTGCGTTTGCGCAAGTGATGGGCGCGAGGATGATCAGTTGCTGTCCCCAGGCGCACGTGCCCGCTAAGTTCGGCTTCGACCAAAACGGGGTCAGGTTCACTTGTTCGGCTTGGCAGCGGCCTTGACTGGCCGATGCGCCGGCCTGGCGCTGGCCTCGACGATCTACCCGGAAGGCGTCGCGGCCATAGGCGGCGCGTTTGCTGTTGCAGGTAGAGGCGAATCGGCCAGGGCTTCGTCGCTGATCGCCTCGGCCAGCAGTGCGCGACAGGCCCCGATGCCGAGTGCACGCTGACGGCACGGCGAGCCCGGTGCAGTCATTGCATTCGGATCGGATGCTATAAGGAAATCCTCGCAGATCGGGGGATGTCGAGGATGAAGGGGATGCCTTTCGCATGGCTGGCCATCGCGTGCCTGGCACTGGCGCTGGTTCTGGCGCCGGCACCGGCCGCGGCCCAGTCACCCTCGGGATTCCAGGCGGAATGGGGCGTGTTGGCGAAGATGGCAGGTCGCTCGGCCGTCTCCTCCACCGGCACGACGAAAGCGCGCTGGTACTGGATCGATCCGGGGAGGGTCCTGAAGCTCGAGCTGCGCCGCGGTAGGGATGACGTCCTGTTTCGGCAGTCCACGTTCAAGCTCGGCAGCACGCCCGGCACCCTGGTCGTCACTAGTACGCCCACGGAAATGGAGCCCGAAGCCCCCTACGTGGCCCACGTGCAGGCGGACGGAAGGGTGTTCATGCAGGACGGGACGCCATCCCCCGATGCCGGGCACATGGTCGCGCTGGCCGAAGGCGGGGATGCGCTGGTGTATTCCCCGGCGCGGCTCAGCGGTGGCGTCGTCGTGCCGAACCCCAAGGACGATCGCAACTTTTTTCATTTCCTGTTCGATCCCCCCGCGTCGACGGACGTTGCCCAGGCGCACGCGCCCGCGCAGGACGCGGCGGAGGCGGCGGAGGCGGCGGTGGAGCATCCTCGCGGCCCGATGGCCCAGGGGCTGCTCGAACGGATGATCAAGGGCATGTTCGCCGGCGAGCTTCCCGTTGCCGACGTGACCGAACGCGTGGCCACCGTGTTCAACAGCAAGAAGGGCCCGATGCTGCCGCTGTGGCTCGGCGAACCCATTTCGTCGCGGCTGGAGCAAGTGTCCGAAGAAGAGAACGCTTTCCGCTTCGCGGTCGAGCATGCCAATGGCAGCGCCGCCTGGGTCATCTATCTGGCGGACGGCAAGGACCAGGTCGACAACTTCAGGTGGATGCCACGTCCGCCATTCCGCGTCCGCCCGATCGCGATCGGCGAGGAGGTCGATGGTTACCTCCAGCACGGCGTCCCCGGCAAGTACGGACCCGGGATTCCCGTCGCTGCCTTCCGCTTCACCGGCGAGCAGGGCCAGCGGATCTGCACGCGCGTCGGCTCGGTGGACGCCTACACGCACGTCTACCTCGCCGAATCGCTGGATCCCGCTTCGCCTCCGCTGTATTCGAGCTGGTTGCCGGCCTACACGGACTCGGCGTCGCCGCAAGCGCCCTGGAACCGCACCCAGGGCACGTCATTCATGGCGACGCTGCCGACAACGGGCGAGTACGTGCTCTATGTCCTGGCCCACGCCCAGGGCACCACGGTGACCAAATACACCCGTCAATCTTACAAGCAGTACAAGCGCGAGTTGCCCACGAGCACAAAGGGCCGCTATGCGCTGAAGCTCTGGGATGCCGACGCCCCCGAGCCGCCGTCGATCGACGACGAACTGGCGCGGACCCAGCATCCCGATTCGGGAGACGCGGTGTGGCTCGGCAACCTCCGCCACCTGCTGGAAGGACCGTATGTCAGCTTCTATACGGCAAGCGCGCTGAAATTCGAACACGTCGACGGGAAGCTGTTCCAGCACCAGGTGTCGCTGGAAACCGGGAAGCCGTATCCGGACCGCGTCTTCGTCGCCACCGGGCGCCGGGGCGAGTACCGCTGGGCCAGGCCCGCAGGCGGCACGCTCCAGGTGCAGTGCGACGGCAACTGGACGCTTGCGACAGGGGGCGACGTCCTCCGCTGGAGCTTCCACGGCGGCAACGGAGTGGCGCCGCGCTACGAGGCGCTTCGCTTCAAGGGTCCCGACCTGTATGCGCATTCCCCGGTGTCGACGTCGCCGGACTATGCCGACTCCTGGAATCCGCTCAACGACAAGAACGTGGCCGAGTCGCTCGAATACGTGGAAGGCGAGCGCGAAATCGCCCGGGAGAACGCGGCAAACCGGGCGCGCTACGCCGCCCAGGAACAGGCCAACAACGCGGCGATGATGCGCGGCATCCTGGGCGGCTTCGCCCGCGGACTGGCGGAAGAGGCGGCCGACCAGCAGTACGCGCAGGAACAGTTCGAGGGGGCTGTCGCCCGTGGACAGCAGCAGGGACTTGCACTGCGGCGGGCGCAGTACGCCAGTGATGCGCTGGCGCGCATGTCGCAGCCGTCGGCGCAGATCGCACCGCCTTCAGATGCGACCGCCGGCGGTGGAGCGTCCGGCCAAGGCGGCGTGCCAGGCACGGGAAGCGAGACGAGTGGTGGTGCTTCCGACGCGACGCAGAGCATGGCGACCGTGGTGTTCGCGAAGGGGTTCATGAACCCGATCACGCCCGGCGCCACCAGCAACGAAATGTGCTTCGCGCGGGCCACGGTCGGGCCGGTCGCCGCGGGCGACGGCCGGGAAGGGCGGGCCAAGGCTGCCGCTGCGGACGCCGAGCAGCGCTTCCTTGCCGCCTGCCGCACCCTGGGCGAACTGTCGCACGGCAACATGGCCGACGAGTGGCATGTCGACGCCCGGGCCGAGAGCGTCTATTCCACCTGGCGTGGCAACCGGTGGATGCACGAGGTGGACGTGGATTAGTCGTGCCGGCGAAAGCGCGGGGTTCTGCCCTCGACCATTGCGCGGGACCCGTCGCGGGTATGGGCGCGTTGGCTCGTCGACGTTTCAGGCTACCGACCAGGGGCCAAATCGGAGCGCTGCACAATGCACGAAGGGCCAATTACGTTCGAGCTCATGGATCAAATGATCGATGAGTTCGCCAAAGCGCAGAAGGGGCCATTGCCAGGTTCGCTTGAGCGATGGTCGTTTGCCATCGGCCTGCTCGGTGCGGGCCTCGGACTGCTGCTTGGGGCACTCTTGGGCAATGAGCTGGGCTTGTGGGCTGCGCGCGTTGGCCTGATGGTTGAATGCGCAGGCTTCGGGGTCTCGATCGGTATGTTGGTTGCCAGGGAGTGGCATACGTTCCGGCACGCGAAGCGCGCGTTCGCCCGTGAACTCGATGGCGACTTCCAGAAGTACCGCACGTATGTCATGGAACTCTGCCGGTATCCTGCGATGGAACGTGCGCGGCTGTTGCGCTACATCCGTGGCCGCCGGCAGGTGATGCGGCACAGGCTCGGTCTCTTCAGCGGGGGCATCGAGCGCCTTGGAGTGCTGCCGGTGCTGGTCGTCCTGTACCTCCAGTTCCGAGATTGGCAATGGGGCGACTGGGACATGCTGGCTGAGGTGAACTTGATGCAGGGCCTGTTGCTCTGGGCGCTCTTGCTCACTTATGCGGCAGGGTGGTACCTGATCACTCTCCACAGTCGCATCGGCGCCTACGAACTGCTCCTGGCGGAAGCGGCGGAGCAAGATGGCGATGATCACCGGCGAGGTGTTCGTTCACACCCGGGCCAGCCGCTGGGATTGGAAAGTGCGGTGTCCTAAGAGCTCGTGCGAAGAGGCCCTTGAGCATCCTGCGATGGGCAAACCGGCCTGAGCGGGCTCGCACTCCGAGGAAAGGCCGCCTTCGGGCGGCCTTTTTCGGGTCACGGACGTGGCGTTAACGACCGGACGCCCGACGTCATCGATTTCATCGCTGCAACGACCAGATGGACGGCTGCCCGGCAGCCGACCGTTCGTCGGCCCGTTGTTGCAATGATTCGATAATTCCAGAAATATAGAAGCATGGACACCGACCAGACCCTCGCCGCCCTCCGCGCGCTGGCCCAGGACAGCCGCCTCGCCGCGTTCCGCCTGCTGGTGCAGGCCGGCGCGGGCGGCCTCGCCGTCGGCGAGCTGCGCGAGCGCCTGCAGCTGCCGCCCGCCACCCTCACCGCGCACCTCAACGTGCTGCGCGGGGCGGGGCTGGTGGCCGACACCCGCGAAGGCCGGGTCATCCGCGTCCGCGCCGATTACGCGCGCATGGACGCACTGATCGCCTACCTCACCGAAAACTGCTGCCAGGGCGCCGCGTGCGACCCGGCGGCAGGTCGCTGCACCCCCTGACCCGAAGGAACTCCGCCATGTCCACCGCCCTCAACGCCGTCCGCAAGCCGCACCTCTCGCTCAACGTCCGCGACGTCGACGCCGCCGTCGCCTTCTACCGCGCCCTGTTCGGCACCGAGCCGGTCAAGCACTACCACGACGAGACCGTCATGCATTCGGTCCTGCAGGACGACACCGGCGCGGACAGCCGCCGGCACCGCACCGGCTACGCCAAGTTCGACCTCGACGCGCCGGCGCTCAACTTCGTGCTCAACCAGGTGCAGGGCACGCGCTTCGAAAGCCGCGGCACGCTGTCGCACCTCGGCCTGCAGGTGGACTCCACCGACGACGTGATCGCGCTGCGCGCACGCGTCGTCGCCGCCGGCCTGGCCCCGCGCGACGAGATGGCGGTGAACTGCTGCTACGCGCGCCAGGACAAGTTCTGGGTGGCCGACCCGGACGGCAACGAGTGGGAGGTCTTCACCGTGCTGGAGCACCTCACGCCCGAGGCGCTGCGCGCGCAGGACACCCGCGCCGCCTGCGACACCGGTTGCGCCACCGCCAGCGCGCCGGCGCCGGCCGCGGTCGCCTGCTGCGGGCGCTGACGTGGCGAAGCGCCGCGTGCTGTTCGTCTGCGTCGAGAACGCCAACCGCAGCCAGATGGCCGAAGGCTTCGCCCGCCTGCACGGGGGCGACGCCGTCGAGGCGGTGAGCGCGGGATCGCGGCCGTCGGGCGTGCTCAACCCGAAGGCGGTGCGCCTCATGGCCGAGCGCGGCGTGGATCTGTCGGCACATGCGTCGAAATCGCTCGATGCCGTTGCGGGCGAGTTCGATGCCGTGGTCACCATGGGCTGCGGCGACGACTGCCCGTGGGTGCCGGCAAAGCGCCGCGAGGACTGGGCGCTGCCCGATCCGCGCGACCTCGACGACGACGGGTACCGCGCGGTGCGCGACGAGATCGAAGCGCGCGTGAAGGCGTTGCTGTCGTCGTTATGATGCGCGCGCCCGCCACGCCGGGCCGTTAGTGGTTGCGGTGGTTGCGGTGGTCGCGGTGCCCGCGTGCGCCGCGGCCGATGTCTTTCCTCCAATCGAACCCTCCGCATGAACCAATCGCTTGCCGCCGCCGACGCGGCGCCGCTGTCGTCGCGCATGGGCGCGTTCGAACGCCACCTCAGCCTGTGGGTGGCGCTGTGCATGGCGGCCGGCACCGGGCTCGGCTTCCTGTTCCCGGCCGCGTTCGCGCGGTTGGGCGCGACCGAGGTCGCGCAGGTGAACCTGCCGGTCGCGGTGCTGGTGTGGCTGATGATCATCCCGATGCTGCTGAAGATCGACTTCGGCGCCATGCGCGCGGTCGGCCGGCACTGGAAGGGCATCGGCGTCACCGTCTTCATCAACTGGGCGGTCAAGCCGTTCTCGATGGCGCTGCTGGCCTGGCTGTTCGTGCGGCAGGTGTTCGGCGACGCGCTGCCCGCGGCTCAGCAGGACGATTACATCGCGGGGTTGATCCTGCTGGCGGCGGCGCCGTGCACGGCGATGGTGTTCGTGTGGAGCCACCTGTGCGACGGCGAGCCGCGCTTCACCCTCAGCCAGGTGGCGATCAACGACCTGATCATGGTGGTCGCCTTCGCGCCGATCGTCGGGCTGCTGCTGGGCATCGCGTCGATCACGGTGCCGTGGGC
>DASRZN010000024.1:0-2253 GCA_035686325.1 Lysobacteraceae bacterium | reverse complement strand
GATGCCGACGTCCACCGCCGACACCGTCACCCACGCGTCCTGCCCCGCCAGCGCGGGCGCGCTGACGGTGACCGGCACGTCGCGCTCGGGCCGCATGGACTCCGGTACGGAAATGCCCACCGCGACCGTGCGTTCGCGCCGGTCCATCGGCACGTGGGCGACGCCGACCGCGCGCGCCGGGGTGATCGTGCTCTTCGCGCTGCCGCCGCGGAACACCACCGCGGTCACGTA
This sequence comes from Lysobacteraceae bacterium, assembly GCA_035686325.1. Taxonomy (GTDB): domain Bacteria; phylum Pseudomonadota; class Gammaproteobacteria; order Xanthomonadales; family Xanthomonadaceae; genus JABFWF01. The sequence goes on along the minus strand of DASRZN010000024.1, from coordinate 2,022 downwards.
CACGTCGTGCCGTTCCCACTCCTTCGTCACCGGGATCTCGAAGGTACTGCCCTGCTTCACGTCCACGTTCTGCACGTACAGGAGGTGGTCGCTTTCCACCACGAGCATGCCGCGGCCGGCATGCGGCGGGGTCAGGGTGACTTTCAGGGTGTCGCCGGCGCGGTAGGAGGTCTTGTCCAGGGCCAGCTTGACCTTGTCCGGACGCGCATCGAGCCCGCGGTTCTCGTCCTCCCAGCTCCAGCCGGCGACGAAGGGATAGCGGGTGGTCAGGCCGGTCGCCGGGTCGAGGATGTCGATCCGGTACTCACCCCACTCCACCGGCACGCTGAAGCGGGTGGCGGTGGTGCCGACGTCCAGCGTCCGCGTCTCGACGTCCTCGAACCGGCGCGTGTAGTCGTAGCCCCAGCCGGTGTCGTCGGCGTAGTTCCAGTGGTAGTCGCGGCGCTCGCGCACCAGGGTCATGCGCAGGCCCTTCTCCGGGCGCGGCTTGCCGGCGCCGTCCACCCGCAGCACTTCGAAGCCCGGGTTGGAACGGGCGTCGGCCCCTTCCTTGTCGTCGAACATCGGGCGGATGGCGACCAGCGCGTCGGCTGGCCACAGCACCCGCTTGAGGCTGCGGTTCACGCTGCGGCCGCCGGATTCGTAGACGCTGCCGGTGACGATCGCGGCGATCGTGCTGACCGGCCTGGCCTCGGCCGGCAGCGGGATGTCGGCGGCGACGTGGCCATCGGCGTCGAAGCTGGTGTCGACCACGTCCTTGGCGTCCTTCGGCAGCGCCAGGGTCGGATCGCCGAAGAACCAGCCGGGCATCTGCTCCAGCGGATGCTGCTCCACCGCCACCGCGAGCTTCGCGGTGAAGCGGTTGCCGGCGGCCGGCGCGCCGTACAGGTAGGCGCCGTCGGCGCGCAGGCGCAGCGGTTCGCCCGGGCGCAGCCGGTCCTGCGCCGCGAGGTCGAGCTTCATGCGCTCGGGCAGGAACTCCTCGATGCGCAGGGTCATGCCCTGCACCGCTTCGGCGCTCGCCGGATCGGTGCGGAACTCGATCCGCCAGCGCCCGGTCGGCGCCTCGGCGGGAATCTCCTGCTCGTGGCGGACGTAACCCTGCGCGTCCGGCTGCAGGCGCGCCTCGACGAAGGTCTTGCCGTCGGGCTGCACGTAGCGCACGAACACCGGCTGCAGCGGCTTGCCGCGGGTGGGAATCGGCTTGCCGTCCTGGTCGCGCAACAGGGCCGACACGCGCACCGTTTCGCCCGGCCGGTACAGGTCGCGCCCGGACCAGGCGAACACGTCGAACCAGGCCTGCTCGCGCCCGGCCACCGCGAACTCCGACAGGTCCAGCGCCGGCTGGTTGAACGGCAACAGCGACACGTCGCCGCCGCGGCTGGCGACCAGCACCTGGCTGGCGTCCAGCTTGTAGTCCAGCAGCGCATTGCCGTTGCGGTCGGTGTCCGCCTTGAGCACCGGCTCGCCGGCGGCGTTGAGCACCTTCAGCTCGACCAGGTTGAGCTCCTTGCCGGTCTCCAGCGAGGCGACGTGGACGAACAGCCGGTCCTTGTAGGCGCGCACGTGCAGGCCGAGGTCGCTGACGGTGAAGAAGGTGGTCTCGAAATCCTCGGTGAACTGCCCGACCCGGCGCATCACCGCGAAGTACAGCCCCGGCTTCTGCAGTTCGTCGATGTCCTGCAACGGCAGGTAGGTGAGCACGCGCTCGTTGGTCTTTCCGCCGAGCGCGAAGCGATTCACGTAGACCGAGTCGGTCATGTCCGACAGCGGCGTGCGCCCGTCCCAGTCGGCGTCGAGATCCCAGCCGCCGCGGCGGCCGCCGCGCCGGAAACGCGAGAAGAAACGCGGCAGGTCCTTGTCGCGCACGCGCAGGAACTCGACGTCCACCTCCGGCACGTTGACCGACACCACCGGCAGGCCGCGGCTGTCGCGCGCCGGCAGCACGCTGCCCTGCGAGGCGAAGCCGACCACCGGGTCGAGCGGACCGGTGTAGACCTCGCGCCGCTGCTCCTTGCCGAG
>DASRZN010000023.1:0-6243 GCA_035686325.1 Lysobacteraceae bacterium | reverse complement strand
GGCCTGCCCGGCGGCATGTCGGGCGCGGCCGGCGACCAGATCATCGAACTCGAGGTGCTGGCGCCCAAGCCGCACGACGACGCCCAGCGCGGCGCCTATCGGCAGTTGCAGGATGCGTTCGGCGACGACTGGCGGCGGGCTTGACCTGCATGCGTGCGTTGAGCGGAGCTCGCTCCGCGCGCGTCATCAGGCCGCGGCCGGCCCGTCCCCGTCGGGCTCACCCTCTCCCGCGCCGACATGGGCGGTGATGATTTCGGCCAGCTCGACCTCGCTGAAGGGCTTGGTCAGGTAGGCGCGCGCGCCCTGGCGCATGCCCCACACGCGGTCGGTGTCCTGGTCCTTGGTGGTAACCAGGATGACCGGGATGTGCCTGGTGGTGGGCTCGCGGGTGATCGAGCGGGTCGCCTGGAAGCCGTTGAGGTTCGGCATCACCACGTCCATCAGGATCAGGTCGGGGATCTCGCGCTTGGCGGCCTCGACCCCCGCGGCCCCGTCCTCGGCGGTCAGCGCTTCGTGTCCCAGCTTCTCGACGATGCGGCGGATGCCCATCAGCTGCGACGGCGAGTCGTCCACGATCAGGATACGGGCCATGCGGAGATTCCCGGGGAGTCGGCCGATTGTAACGGCGGCGGCGGGCGCCGCAACCGCTACAGCCGGACCAGCGTGCGACCGAAGGAGCCGCCGCGCAGCATGGTCGGAAAGACCTCGGGCAACTGCTGCAGGCTGACCTCGCGGGTGCAGATGCGCTCCAGCGCGGCCGGTTTCCAGTCCCCGGCCAGGCGCCGCCAGATCTCCTCGCGGATGTCGCGCGCGGTGCCGGCGGACGCCACGCCGAGCAGCGAGACGCCGCGGATGATGAAGGGCATCACGGTGGCGTCGAGCGCGCTGCTCGCCGCCAGACCGGCGCTGGCGACGTTGCCGTAGGGTGCGGTTTGCGCCAGCAGGCTGGCGAGCATCGGGCCGCCGACGTTGTCCAGGCCGCCGCCGAAGCGCGCCGATTCCAGCGGCCGGGTGGTGGCCAGCGCGTCGCGCCCGAGCACCTCGGCGGCGCCGATGCCGCGCAGGAAGTCCGCGTGCTCCTGCTTGCCGCTCACCGCGTGCACGGTGAAGCCCGCGCGGCTGGAGATCGCCAGCGCGAGCATGCCCACGCCGCCGGTCGCGCCGGTCACGCACAGCGGGCCGAGTTCCGGCGTCTGCCGGTTCTCCAGCATGCGGAACAGCGCCAGCGCCGCGGTGAAGCCGGCAGTGCCGAGGATCATGCTCTCGCGTAGCGACAATCCATCGGGCAGCGCGATCGCCCAGCGCGATTCCAGGCGTGCGTATTCGGCATAGCCGCCGTCGCGGGTTTCCGACAGCCCGCAACCGGTGACCAGGACCGCATCGCCTTCGCGGAAGCCCGGGTCTGCGGAGGCCACGACGTGGCCGGCGACGTCGATGCCGCCGACCAGCGGAAAGCGGCGCAGGATCTTGCCTTGGCCGGTGCCCGCCAGCGCGTCCTTGAAGTTGACCGACGAGTACGCCGTGCGGATCACGATCTCGCCGGACGAGAGGTCGTCCAGCGACACCGGCTCGATGCCGCTGCGGTAGCCGCTGGCGTCGTCGTGGATGCGGAAGGCGGGGAAGGTCGAGGGAATCGTCATGCGTCGCTCGTCATCGGCCGCCGTGGGCCGCTGTTGCGTCGGTTCGAGGATAGCCGGATGCCGCCCGCGGGCAAGCGCGGCGGCGGTCAGCGCAGTTCCTTCCGCCGCTTCTCGTCCAGCCACTTGTTCGCCTGCGCGGGGCGGTAGGCGCGCATCCAGGCGAGCAGGGCGTCGAGGTCGGCCCCGTGCCACAGGTCGCGGCGCTGGTCGGGGTGCAGGAAACGCTCGGCGACCATGCGGTCGAGCATAGCCATCAGCGGCTCGAAGAAGCCGTCGACGTCGAGGAACGCGCAGGGCTTGTCGCCGAGGCCCAGCTGGCGCCAGGTCAGCATCTCGAACATTTCGTCCAGGGTGCCGAAGCCGCCGGGCAGGGCGATGAAGGCGTCGCTGAGGTCGAACATGCGCGCCTTGCGCTCGTGCATGTTGGCGACCACCTCCAGCCGGGTCAGCCCGGTGTGGGCGACCTCCCAGCGCATCAGCTGTTCGGGGATCACGCCGACCACTTCGCCGCCCGCGGCCAGCGCCGCGTCGGCGACGATGCCCATCAGGCCGACGTTGCCGCCGCCGTACACGAGCGCGAGTCCCTCGCGCGCCAGGCGCATGCCGAGGATCGCGGCCCGCTCGGCGTAGGCCGGCCGCGCCCCGGCATTGGAGCCGCAGTAGACGCAGACGGCGCGCATCAGGCGGGCACCACGTCGGCGAAGGTCTCCACGCGCGCATGGCCGTGGGTCGCTTCGCCGATGCGCGGCTGCGGGTAATCGTCACGACGGTCGAGCAGCACGGTCCGCAGGCCGGCCTCGCGCGCGGCGTCCAGTTCCTCGACCACGTCGGACAGGAACAGGATGGTGGACGGGGCGCGCCCGAGCGACTCGGCGATGCGGCGGTAGCTGTCCGCCTCGCGCTTGTGCCCGACGTCGGTGTCGAACCACGCCGACACCAGCGGCGACAGGTCGCCTGCCTCGCTGTGGCCGAAGAACAGCTTCTGCGCCGGCACCGAGCCGGACGAGTACACCGCGATCGGATGGCCGGCGGCGTGCCAGCGCTGCAGCGCCTGCGCGGCATCCGGGTACATGTGCGCGCGGTAGTCGCCGCGTTCGTAGCCCTCGCCCCAGAGCAGGCCCTGCAGCGCCTTCAGCGCGGTGTGCTTGCGGTCCTGGTCGATCCACCCCTGCAGGGCCTCGACGATCATGTCGTCCTGGCACAGGCCGCCGTTCTCGGCGGCGACCGCGTCCAGCCAGCGCCGCACCTCCGGCTCGTCGCCGTGCGCGCGCACGAAGCGCGGCAGCTCGCGGCGGGCGTAGGGGAAGAGCACGTCCTTGACGAAGGAGATCGAGGAGGTGGTGCCTTCGATGTCGGTCAGGATCAGGGGCTGCATGGTGTCCAGGTTTGGTCGTTCCGGCGACCCCGGCGGCTGCCGGGTGGCCGATGCGTTCGAAAAGGCGGGCAGGCGATGCCTGCGCGAAGGCCGCTTGGCCGAGGCAGCGTCAGCCGGCCCCGCGGCCTTCGTAGCGCGGGAACCGCTGCGCGATGTCGGTGCCCGTGAAATGCCCGACCCAGCCGTCCGGCGCGGTGAAGAAGCGGATCGCGACGAAGCGCGGTTCCGGCCCCATGTCGAACCAGTGGGTCATGCGGTCGGGCACCGCGATCAGGTCGCCGGCCTCGCACAGCACCTCGTAAACCCGGCCGTCCACGTGCAGGGTGAACAGGCCCGAGCCGTCCACGAAGAAGCGCACCTCGTCTTCCTCGTGGAAATGCTCGTCGAGGAACTTGCGGCGCATCTCGTCGCGGTTCGGGTTGTCGGGCGCGATGCTGACCACGTCCACGCTGCGGAAGCCACGCTCGGCGACCAGGCGGTCGATGTCGGCGCGGTAGGCGGCCATGATCGCGTCCGGCGGATCGCCGGCGCGCACCGGCTGGCTGGCCTGCCAGCGCTCGAGGGTGACGCCGATCGCGGCCAGCTCGCGCGCCATGCGCGGGTGGTCGTCGGCGACCAGCAGGGGTTCGTCGGGATGGTCGTCGGCGAAGATGCGCAGCCGGCTCATGGGCACAGTTTCCTCAGTTCCAGTTCGCAGCCGAGCAGGAATTCGAACGCCTCCAGGTGGCGGCGCGCCTCGGCCATGTCGCGGCCCCAGGCGTACAGGCCGTGGCCGTCGATCAGGTAGCCCCACAGGCATTGCGTGTCGAGCAGCGCGTCCACCTGCGCGGCCAGCGTGCGCATGTCCTGCGAGTTGGGCAGGACCGGCAGGTCGACGCTGGTCTCGTGGGTGTCGTTGCCGGCGAAGGCCTTCAGCAGTTCATAGCCCTCCAGGCGGACGTGGCCGGCGCCGGCGTACAGCCGCGAGGCGATCGTCTGGACCCGCGAATGGGTGTGCAGCACGCAGCCGATCTCGCCGAAGCGACGGTACAGCTGGGTGTGCAGCAGGGTCTCGGCGGACGGACGGTGGTCGCTGCCCACGGCGTTGCCGTCGAAGTCGACCACCATGATGTCGGCCTCGGTCAACCGGCCCTTGTCGCGGCCGGAGACGGTGATCGCGGCGTGGCGTTCGTCGAGGCGGCGCGAGAAGTTGCTGCTGGTCGCCGGGGTCATCCCCGCCGCCGCCAGCTCGCGCACGTTGGTGATGATCTCGCCGGCGAGGTGGCGCAGCTGCTGGCCGTCGTAGGGGAGGGCGTCCATGCCGGCAGTTTAGCGAAAAGCGCCGGCCTGCCAGGTGACGCCAAAAGGAAACGGCGCGGTCGCCCGCGCCGTTTCCGTCCCGCGGGCTCAGGCCCCGGGCGAGTCGCTGATCGGCGGCACCGGTTGCGGCGGCGTCTCGGCGTCGTCCTCGTGGACCTCGACCCGGCCGCGGCCGAGGTGGCTCCTGCGGTAGCCGTACAGGAAGTAGAACACCAGGCCGATGGCGCCCCACACCGGCAGCACGATCTTGGCCTCGAACGGCAGGTTGACGAACAGGAACACCGTGCCCGCCGCCGCCAGCGGCGCCACCACCCACACCATCGGGGTGCGGAACGGACGGTGCCGCTTCGGATCCCTGACCCGCAGGATCAGCACCGCGATCGCGACCATGAAGAACGCGAACAGCGTGCCCGAGTTGGAGATGTCGGCCAGCTGTCCCACCGGGAACAGCGCCGCGGCGATGGCGACGAAGATGCCGGTGACCAGGGTCACCTTGTGCGGGGTCTTCCACTTCGGGTGGATGTCGGCCATCCGCTCGGGCAGCAGGCCGTCGCGCGCCATCACGAAGAAGATGCGGGTCTGCCCGTACAGCATCATCAGGATGACCGAGGGCAGCGCGAGGTTGGCGGCCAGACCCACCATGTCGCCGACGCGGTCGTAGTCGATCATGCGCAGGACGTGGGCCAGCGCCTCGTTCGAGCACACCAGCGGCTCCTGCCCCTGCGCCAGCAGCGCCTGGCACTGGGCGACGAATTCCGGCGAGCCGGGCTGCACGCCCAGCGCCGTCGGCTGCGCGCCGATCGCGCCGACCGCGCCCGCCGCGACCAGCAGGTAGAACACGGTGCACAGCGCCAGGCTGCCGATCAGGCCGATCGGCACGTTGCGCTGCGGGTTCTTGGTTTCCTCCGCAGCGGTGGAGACCGCGTCGAAGCCGACGTAGGCGAAGAAGATCGAGGCCGCCGCGCCGACGATGCCCAGGCCCGTGCCTTCGCCGTTGCCGAACCACCCGTTCGGGGCGAAGGGTTCGAAGTGGGTGCCGTTGATCACCGGGACCGTCAGCGCGATGAAGGCGGTCAGGGCGACGATCTTGATCGCGACCAGTACCGCGTTGACGCGCGCGCTTTCGGTGGTGCCGATCATCAGCAGCCAGGTGACCGCCAGCGCGATCACCACCGCGGGCAGGTTGAACATGCCGTGGGTGAAGTCGACGCTCGGGATGCCGCCGGCGAAGGACCAGGCCGGTCCGGCGGCGAGCGCCGTGGGCAATTCGAATCCGGTGACGCTTTTCACCAGGCCCATGAAGTAGCCGGACCACCCGACCGAGACCGCGGAGGCCGCGACGGCGTACTCGAGGATCAGCGCCCAGCCGACCATCCACGCCAGCACCTCGCCCATGACCGCATAGGTGTAGGTGTAGGCGGAGCCGGACACCGGCACCATCGAGGCGATCTCGGAATAGCAAAGTGCCGCGACCGCGCACACCGCGCCGGCGATCACGAAGCTCCACATCATGCCCGGGCCGGCCTTCTGTGCGGCGGCGGCGGTCAGCACGAAGATGCCGGTGCCGATGATGGCGCCCACGCCCAGCAGCGTCAGCTGGATCGGGCCGAGCTGCCGGGTCAGCGACTTCCTGCCGGCGGTTTCAAGGATCCTGTCGAGTGGCTTGACTCGCCAAAAGGACATCGCGTTCTCCCCTGCAAGGTGCGCGCCGCCTCGGATGGGCGGGGCTTGGCAACCGGGCGACCTTACCGGTCGGCCGCGGCGCGCACAAGCGCCGGAATGGCCGTTCCGCCGGGCGGCGATAATGCTCGGCCCCTGCATCCGATCCTCCGCCATGCCTGTTGCCACTGAATACGCCCCGCTCGCCGACGCCCTCGCCGACTACGCCGCGCGCTGGCCGGAGGAGGCGGCGACGGTCGCGCATTTCCT
>DASRZN010000022.1:0-7194 GCA_035686325.1 Lysobacteraceae bacterium | reverse complement strand
CGCCGCCAGGGTGCCGCCCCAGGTGCGGAAGTCCTTGGCGGTGAAGGCCCCGCCCATCGCGCCCTGCAGCCAGGCGTTGACCTCGCCCGAGTCCACCGGCACCGCGCTGCCGTCCGCATCCTCGTACTGGAACAGCGCCTGCCCGGGCAGCTGCTGGCAGTGGCGCACCAGCTTCACCAGCCGGGCGTCGTCCAGCACCACGTCGTGCTCCAGCCCGCCCTTGCCGCGGAACCGGAACCGCGCACGGCCGCCGCGCAGGAAGGCGACGTGGCGGTTGCGCAGCGTGGTCAGGCCGTAGGAGCGGTTGCTGCGCGCGTATTCGGGATTGCCGACCCGGACCAGGGTCTCCGCCATCACCGCGACCACGATCGCCAGCACCTTGTCGCGCGGGAAGCCGTCGCGCCGGAAGTCCTCGCGCAGGCGCCGGCGCAGCTTCGGCAGCGCCGATCCGAATGCGACCACGCGATCGAACTTGCCGTTGCCGCGGACCGCGCTCCACTGCGGGTGGTAGCGGTACTGCTTGCGCCCGCGCGCGTCGCGCCCGGTCGCCTGCAGGTGGCCGCGCGGATCGGCGCAGATCCACACGTCGGTCCACGCCGGCGGTATCGCCAACGCGCGGATCCGCGCCAGGGTCGCGCGGTCGCGCACTGGCCTGCCGTTCGCGTCGCGGTAGCCGAAGCCGGGGCCGCGGCGCACCCGGCGCAGGCCGGGCGCGGCGTCGCTGACGTAGCGCAGGCCGGCGTCGGCGGCCGCCTGCGCGTTGCCGTCGGCGTCGTCCTGCATGCGCGGGCCCATGCGCCCGAGCATTCGGGCCGGGCCGTCAACGCCGCGCAACGGCGCGGCGCGGTTCACCCCGCATTCGCGCGACGGCGGCCGATGATGCGCGCGGTGCCTGTTCAGCCCGCAGGCGCGAGAACGCGATGGCCGCGCTCGGCGACAACCTGGAGACGCAAGCGCCGCAGGGCGGCGCCGACGGCGCCTGCGTGCGGATCCTGCTGTTCGACGCCGACGGCGACGACTGCACCCTGCAGGAGGCGGAGGTCGATCCGGACCGGCTGACCGAGCGCCAGCTGCTGTGGGTGGACGTCGAGGACGAGGACGCGGAAGTCGCCGAGGGCGTGCTGCGACGGCTGTCGCACCGGCTCGGGCTCGGACCCGACGCGCTGCGCCTGCTGCGCGAGCTGGACAGCCGCCCGCGCCTGCACAACGTCGGCGACTGGTTCCTGGTCCACGTCGCCACCGTCGAGCACGAGGGCAAGCTGCGCTTCATTGGCCGCGGGCTGTCGATCGTGTGCGGGCGCGGCTTCGTGGTCACCCTGCACCACGGCAAGGTCGAGTTCCTCGACCAGCTGCGCTCGCGCGAGCACGCCGAGACCCAGCTCGGCACGCTCAGCGCGGAAAGCTTCACCGCGTCGCTGCTGGACTGGCAGGTCGACGCCTACCTGCACGCGGTGACCGACTTCGAGACCGCCGTCGACCGCCTCGAGGTCGCCATCCTCACCAGCCGCATCCAGCGCGAGAGCCTGCCCGACCTGGCCCGGCTGCGGCGCGGCGCCTCGCGCCTGCGGCGGCTGCTGGCGCCGCACCGGCACGTGTTCGGCGCGCTGGCGCGGCCGGATTTCCGGCCCGACGACGACGGCGCCGCGCACAAGCAGTTCCGCGCGCTGGAACAGCACTTCGAGCGGGCGATGGACGCGGTGGAGAACGCGCGCGAACTGGTGGTCGGCAGCTTCGAGCTGTTCGCCACCCGCACCGCGCAGCGCACCAACGACACCATGCGCGTGCTGACCTTCGTGACCGTGCTGCTGGGCACGCTGGCGGTGGTGGCCGGTGCGCTCGGGATGAACTTCAAGGCGCCGTTCTTCGACACCGGCGCCGACGGCTTCTGGATCGCGATCGGCGCAATGGGCGCGATCGTGCTGCTGTCGACCCTGTTCGCGCGCTGGCGGCGCTGGTTCTAGGCCTCAGCGGTCGTCGTCGTCCTTGCCGCCGAAGTCGACCGGCTTGCCGTCGCGCTCGCTGCTCCAGCTGGCCGACTGCGTGCGCTCGCACCAGGAGGCGACCGGTTCGTTCGGCTGCGACGGCGCGCTCGCGCATTCCGGGCGGGCGTCGACCGCGGCGTTGCTGTCCTCGTAGCGCAGCGTGCCGCAGGCGGCGAGGGCCAGGCTGGCGGCGAGGCAGGCGAGGACCGGCAGGACGTTGCGCATGGCGGGGCTCCGGTGGCGGGACCCGGGCAGGTTAACGCAGGCGCGGCTCAGGCGGCCTCCGCCGCCGGCAGCGGCACCGGCCGCGCGTGCCGCCAGGCGATCAGCACCGCGGTGGCGAGCAGCAGCGCGGCGATGAACCACGGCGCGCCGGGCAGGTGGACGGAGGCGCGCGGGTCGATGAACCAGCCGAAGCTGCCGGCGAACACCGCCGGGCCGACGATGCCGGCGACGCTGACCAGGCTCATCAGCGCGCCCTGGATCCGGCCCTGCACCTCCGGCCCGACCTGGCGGGTGATCAGCGACTGGGTCGCCGGCGCGGCCATCGCCCACAGCGCGCTGATGGGGAGGCCGAGCAGGAACACCCAGCCGTTGCCGGCCAGGCCGTAGACCAGGAAGCCGAGCGCGCCGCAGGACAGGCCGAGCAGCAGCGTGCGGCGCTCGCCGATCCAGTGCGCCATGCGCCCGACCAGGGCGACGTTGACGATGACGTTGCACACGCCGACCACCGCCAGCACGTAGCCGACTTCCTTCTGTCCCCAGCCGAAGCGGTAGTCGGCGAACAGCACGAAGATGCTCGGGTAGACGTAGTGCGCGAGGTTGGCGATGAACACCACCGCCGCCAGCCCCAGCACCTGCGGATGGCGGCGCAGCAGGCCGAGCGAGGCGGCCGGGATGCAGTGCGACCAGTCGAAGCGCGGCGAGCGCTTTTCCGCCGGCAGCGATTCGGGCAGCACGAACAGGCCGTAGCCGAAGTTCAGCAGCGCCAGCCCGGCGGCGAACCAGAACGGCAGGCGCAGGTCGATGTCGCCGAGCACGCCGCCGATCAGCGGACCGATCACGAAGCCGACGCCGAACGCCGCGCCGATCATGCCGAAGCTTTTCGCGCGCTGTTCCGGCGCGGTGATGTCGGCGATGTAGGCGTTGGCGGTGGTGAAGCTGGCCGAAGTGATCGCCGAGATGATGCGGCCGACGAACAGCCAGCCGAGCGTCGGCGCCAGCGCCATGAAGCAGAAGTCGAGGCCGAGGCCGAGGCAGGAGAGCAGGATCACCGGACGCCGGCCGAAACGGTCCGACAGGGCGCCCTGGATCGGCGAGGTGACGAACTGGATCGCCGCGAACACGGTGCCGAACACGCCGACCCAGTAGGCCGCGTGCGCGGTGTCGCCGCCGTCCAGCTGCTGCACCAGGTGCGGCAGCACGGGGATGATCAGGCCGAACGACAGCACGTCGATCAGCACGGTGACGAAGATGAAGGCGAGCGCGGCCGAGCGCTTGCGCGGGGTCGGGGACGAGGTCACGGGGAGGGCCGGGCGGCGAAAGGCGCGCAGTCTACCGCCGCCGCCGGCGGCGTTCGACCGCCGGCGGCGGACTCAGGCGCGCCGGCGCCAGGCCAGTGCCGCGCGGTAGCCGGGCGCCGGCGCCCATTCGCGCAGGAACCAGGCCTCCGGCGCGCCCAGCAGCGCATCGCATTCCAGCAAATGCAGCACACCATCGCGCTCGCCGAACACTGCCTTGTGCAGGCCGAAGGACAGGCCGTGGCCGTGCGCCTTCAGCAGCGCCTCCTTCGCGCACCACAGGCGCACGAAGGCGACCTCGCGCGCCGCCGCCGGCAGCGCTTGCAGCCAGTCCGCCTCGGCGGGCGCGAAGAAGCGCCGCGCCAGCGCCACGGCGCGCGCGCGCGGCCGTTCGCGCTCGACGTCCACGCCGACCTGCCCACCACGCGCCAGCGCGACCAGCAGCAGGTCGCCGCTGTGGCTCCAGTTCACGTCCGCGTCGCCCTCCGCCAGCCGCGGCCGGCCGCGCGCATCGCGCGCGAGCGCGACCGTCCCCAGCCGCGTCGCCAGCCAGGGTTCCAGTTGCGCCTGCGCGGGCACGTCGTGCGCGCGCGGCAGGCAGGCGCAGTCCAGGCCGTCGGGCAGGGGCGGGAGCACGGGCATGGACGTGTGGGTTTTCCTTGGCGGGACGCGGGTCCGGCAGCGTAAAGTACCCGCCGGGGCGCGACCCAGGTCGCGGGAGGGAGTTCGCACGATGTCCGCAGTCATCCGGCCGGCGCAGCGCGGCACACCGCTCGCCAGCGGCGGCCCGGCGCGCGCGATCGCCTTCGACGGGGAAAGTACGGTCCCGCTTGCCCGCTTCCTCGCCCAGGTGCGCGGACTGGCGGCGCTGCTGCCGCCGGGCCGCCACGCGGTCAACCTGTGCGAGGACCGCTACCGCTTCCTGGTCGCGTTCTGCGCGGTCGCGCTGCGCGGCCAGACCACCCTGCTGCCGCCCTCGCGCGCGCCGGCCGTGGTCGCCGACGCGCTGGCCCGCCATCCCGACAGCTACTGCCTCGGCGACGGCCTGCCCGACCCCATGCCCCCGCATTACTGGCGCCTGCCGGAGGTGCTGCTCGAGCACCCGGGCGAGACGCCGTTGCTGGACGACGACGCGCTGGTCGCGATCGGCTTCACCTCCGGCAGCACCGGCGTGCCCAAGGCCAATCCCAAGACCTGGGGCAGCTTGCGCGCGTCGACAGCACAGAACCTCGGCGCGCTGCGCCATCTGTGGCCGCATGACACGGTCGCGCCGGTGGTGGCGACGGTGCCGCCGCAGCACATGTACGGGATGGAACTGTCGGTGCTGCTGCCGCTGCTGGGCGAGGTCGCGGTCCACACCGGCCGGCCGTTCTTCCCGGCGGACATCGCCCGCGCCGCGCGCGCCGCCTCCGCGCCGCCGCTGCTGGTGACCACGCCGGTGCACCTGCGCGCGCTGCTCGAAGCCGGGGTGGCGATGCCGCCGCTCGCCGGCGTGGTGTCGGCGACCGCGCCGCTGTGCGCCGAACTCGCCACGGCCGCGGAAGCCCAACTGGGCTGCGAGGTGCGCGAACTGTTCGGCTCGACCGAAACCTGCGTGATCGCCCACCGGCGCACCGCGCGCGAGGACTGGTGGACGCCGATGCCCGGCGCGCGCGTGCAGCCGCAGCCCGACGGCAGCCTGGTGCACGCGCGCCAGCTGGCCACGCCGATGCCGCTCGCCGACCTGGTCGAGGTCGACGCCGCCGGCCGCTTCCGCGTGTGCGGGCGCCAGGCCGACCTGCTCGAGATCGCCGGCAAGCGCGCCTCGCTCGCCGACCTCACCGCGCGGCTCAACGCCGTCCCCGGCGTGCGCGACGGCGTGGTGCTGCAGCTGGACGCCGGCGCGCGCGGGGTGGCCCGCGTCGCCGCGCTGGCGGTCGCCCCCGGCCTCGACGAGGACGCCATCCTGCAGGCGCTGCGGCGGAGCGTGGACCCGGTGTTCCTGCCGCGCCCGCTGCGGCTGGTCGACGCGCTCCCGCGCAACGAGACCGGCAAGCTGCCGCGCGCCGCTTTGCTGCGTTTGCTGCAGTGCGAAACCGCCGATTCCTGAGCCTTCCCGGTCCGGCAAGCAGGCGCCTGCTTCCCTGACGCTCCCGTCACGGAAGCCTCCCCAGACTCGTTCATGCCCCCACGCGGGGAGCTATCTGAGAGTCCCTACCAAAGGAGGCTGGTGCATGAACATCATCGTGTGGTTGATCGTGGGTGGCATCATCGGCTGGCTGGCCAGCATGATCATGCGGACCGACGCGCAGCAGGGCATCCTGCTGAACATCGTGGTCGGCATCGTCGGCGCCTTCATCGGCGGCTGGCTGATCGGGCCGCTGGTCGGCGCGGGCTCCATCAACGACGGCTTCAGCATCATGAGCCTGGTCGTCTCGCTGATCGGCGCGATCATCCTGCTCGCGATCGTGAACCTGTTCCGCCGCGGGCGCGTGCGCTGACGACGGCAAGATTCCGTGACGAGGCGGAAGGCCCGGCCATGCCGGGCCTTTTGTTTTTGTCGGGGCGGAAGACAGTAGGCGGAAACGGAAGATCTGATCCCGGCGATCGGCAAGCTTCGCTGGCCCGCGCCCGGGAGGCCGGGGGCATTGCTTTTCCCTTAGCTGGGCATCCTGCCCAGATGCGGGCGCGCGCCATCCATGGCGCGCTGACGCAACACCCCCGCCCTCCCGGGCGCTCGGACAGATCCTTGCTGCTTGCCGTAGAGCGGAGCTTGCTCCGCTGCGCCGAAGCCCGGATGCCCGGCAGCGGAGCAAGCTCCACTCTACGAGGGGCGAAGCCGAATTGCGGAAGTGGTGGGGGCGCGTCGGGTGGGAGAGGCGGGCAGGACCGTATGCGCCATGGATGGCGCATCCGAGCCTCCATGGACGGATTCACGGCGTGTCCTGCCCACCTCTCCCGCCCGGCGCGCTCGCGACGAAGGACCGTTTGCGGTTTGAGCAGCGGTGTCCAAGGCCCGCGCCCGGGAGGCCGGGGGCATTGCTTTTCCCTTAGCTGGGCATCCTGCCCAGATGCGGGCGCGCGCCATCCATGGCGCGCTGACGCAACACCCCCGCCCTCCCGGTCGCTCGGACAGATCTTGGCGGCTTGCCGTGGAGCGGAGCTTGCTCCGCTTCACTCGACCGCGAGCCTGGTGGGGGGCGCGGCGGGTGGGAGAGGCGGGCAGGACCGTATGCGCCATGGATGGCGCATCCGAGCCTCCATGGACGGATTCACGGCGTGTCCTGCCCACCTCTCCCGCCCGGCGCGCTCGCGACGCAGCGGTAGAGCGGGTCTCGCGTCGCGGAGCAAGCTCCGCGCTACGGAGTCAGGCGGCGAACGCCGCCCACACCGGCGTGTGGTCGCTGGGCCGCTCCCAGCCGCGCGGGGCGAGGTCGATGCCGGCCTGGACGCAGCCGGCGCGCAGCGCCTCGGAGACCAGCAGCAGGTCGATGCGCAAGCCCCAGCCGCGCTCGAAGCCGCCCAGCCGGTAATCCCACCAAGAGTGATGCCCGGCCTCGGCATGGTGCAGGCGGAAGCTGTCGTGCAGGCCGAGCGCGGTGATCGCGGCCAGCGCCTCGCGCTCTGGCGTGGAGCACAGGATCTTCTCGCGCCAGCGCTTCGGGTCGAACACGTCGAGGTCGGTCGGCGCGATGTTGAAGTCGCCGAGCACG
>DASRZN010000021.1:0-9575 GCA_035686325.1 Lysobacteraceae bacterium | reverse complement strand
CCGATGCGCTGCGGCCGCTGCTCGCCGACAGTTCGGTGCTGAAGATCATGCACAGCCCGAGCGAGGACCTCGTCGCGCTGCTGCATACCTGCGGGGTCGCGCCGCAGCCGCTGTTCGATACCCAGGTGGCGGCGGCCCTGTGCGGCCTCGGCGCCGGCGTCGGCTACCAGCGGCTGGTGCAGGACAGCCTCGGCGTCGCCCTGCCCAAGGGCGAGACCCGCTCGGACTGGCTGCGCCGGCCGCTGTCGCCCAGCCAGCTGGAGTACGCCGCCGACGACGTGCTGCACCTGTTCGCCCTGCACGACCGCCTGGCCGCGCAACTGGATGCGCTCGGGCGCACTGCCTGGCTGGCCGAGGACTGCGCGCGGATGGTCGCCAACGCGGAGCAGGACGCGCCCGAGCGCTGGCCGCACCTCGCCCTGCGCGCCGCCCAGTTCCTCGACGCCGACGGCCAGCACCGCCTGCTGCGCCTGCTGCGCTGGCGCGACGCCTACGCGCGCGAGGCCGACCGACCGCGCGGCTGGATCCTCGACAACGAGCTGGCGACCCAGCTCGCGCGCACGCCGCCGGCCGACCGCGCCGCGTTGCAGGCGCGCCTGGAGGCCCACCCGAAGGCTCCGCGCAAGCTCGCGGAGCCGCTCTGGAATGCCCTTACCACGCCGCTCGCCGACGAGGACGAGGCGCCGCCGATTCGCCAGGATGAGCGTGACCGTGGCGCCCTGCGCCGGCTGCAGGATGCGGTCGCCGAGCGCAGCACCGAACTCGGCTTGCCCGACGGCGTGCTCGCCTCGCGCCGCTGGCTGCAGCCGCTGCTGGACGGCGACGGCTGGCGCGGCCCGCTGGCCGGTTGGCGCCGCGCCCAGCTGGAGTCGCGGCTGGCGCCGCTGCTGCGCGAGGCCGCCGACAAGCCGGAAGCGTCCGGCTAGGGGCGGCAACGCACGAAGAGGCCGCCGCGCGAGGCGACGGTCCGTCCGCCGTGCAAGAAGGCAGCCGGGCGCGCGGCCCGGCTGCCACGTCGACTCAGAACGAGTACTTGCAGGGCGTGGTCGACAGCACGCCGGCGCCGTTGTTCAGCGCGTCCAGCCAGTTCTTGAGCTGTTCCTGGTTGGCCCGCTGCGGATGGCCGGACAGGGTGAGCCCGTACAGGCCGAGCGAGGCATCCGCCTCCGCCATGATCTGGTTGATCGTCTTGCCGGCCGGCACGTAGTACGCGTTGCCGTTGACGATGCCGTTGAACACGTTGAGCTCCATCGCCGCCAGCTGCGCTGACAGCATGTTGGCCATGTTGGTCGCGCTCGCGCCCAGCAGCCAGGTCCGGAACGCGGTGTAGTTGGCCGGATTGAAGTGGGTGCCATCCGCGTTGCGCAGGTTCAGCGCGACCAGCATCGCAAGATCATCGGCGCCGACCTTGGCCTGGCCGTTCTTGTTGCTCCAGAAGCCGAGCGTCTTGCCGTTGGACGGGATCGTGCAGTAGTTGCCGAACGCCACCAGCGTGGTCTGCCCGCCGGTGACCGCGAGCGGGCCGGCCGGGTTCTGCGGCGAACCGTCGTGGCCCTCGTAGATCGTCGCCGAATGGACCCAGTTGCCCTGCACCGGCGTGCCTTCGGTGACGAAGTAGTCGATGTCGGGCACCAGCGGATCCCACGTGGCCGTGCCGTCGGCGCCGGTCGTCATGCTGGAATCGACCCCCTGGTTGGTGGAGGTCAACGTCATCAACCAGTCTGGCAGGTCGATGTCGATGCCGACGTCGTATTCGCCGTTCGCGTTGGCGTCGTAGAACTTGTAGACCGTCAGCGCGCCGTTGTAGGCCTGCTCGCCGTTGACCTTGAAGTTGTCGGTCTTGGTGTTGCTGTGGACGAACGCGTTCAGTTCGCAGCTTTTGCTGCCGTCGCACAGCGCGTCGAAATCGCTGGCGCGGGTGATCCAGGCCTTGTAGACGCCGCCGGGATTGTCGGTGTTGGCGAAGTCGGCCAGGTCCTTGGCGAGGCGGATGCTGATCCCGCCCGCGCACGGCGAGGTGCCGTTGGGGTGCGTGGTGGTGTTGCCGAGGTTCTCGGCGATCTTGCCGCTGGAAGCGGCGGTGACCCGGAACTTGCGGTCGGCGACCGGGTCCAGCGACAGCAGGAGGCTGCCCGACGGATTGGTCACCATGTAGTAATAGTCGTCCGGCGGCAGCCCGGGCGCGATGCAGTTCTGCGGGCCGCCGTTGAGGTAGACGTCCAGCTTGCTGGCGTAGTTGTTGCCGTTGACCGTGGTGCCGGTGGCGTCGCTGGTGTAGATGGCACCCTGGATGTTCTGGGCGGCGGCGACGCCACCCAGGCCGAAGCACACGAGCAAGGCGAGCGCCTGGTGCGCGCGCCACCGTCTGCGGAAAGGAGCGAACATTTCAACCTCCACGCAGGGGTGCCGCCTCGGGCGAAACGTGCCTTACCGCATGAGTGCAACCCTGTCTGAGACTGCAACGCCCCGATCGGCGACCCGCGGCCTACCGCCTGTCGGCGCGGACGCGCCGCTCGCGCGCGCGCGTTGCGATGAATGCGAAGGCGAAGGGCCCGACGAATGCGCAGCCTCACCATGCGTCGCAGTCACGCAGATGAGGGCGAAGTGCAACCGGCATTTCGCGTTGGCCGAGCATGTTCGAACCTGCATCTCCCACGGAACGCGACCGCTTTTTCACTCGCCGGAATTCCCGCGAACGCGATGCGGCGCGCGACCGCGACCGCGAGCGCGACGCGCGCGCTCGCCATGTCGCCTGGCTCCCGGCCCGGACGGCGGCCAGCCGGCCGGGCCCGAACCGGAGGCTGGCGACACGCCGGGGAATCCGTATAATGCGCGGCTCGCTCGGGACCTCCCGGTCGGAAGCAGGCCGCTGCTTCGCGCCGACCGCGTGTGGTAAATTCCCCGGCGACCCTCGTGGGGCCATAGCTCAGCTGGGAGAGCGCGTCGTTCGCAATGACGAGGTCGGGAGTTCGATCCTCCCTGGCTCCACCACGATCCCGAAGGCCCGCGCAAGCGGGCCTTCCGCTTTTCCGGGCGTGCCCCGCGGCCGTCCTCACGCGGCTGACCGGCTGCCGACTCCGGCGCGCCCGCCGCCGATGGGTTTGATCCCGGTCAAGGCGCCCGGGCCCGGGCGTCCCTAGCCTGCACGCATGGCCACGTCCCTGTCCTTCTCGCCCGAGCTGCTGCGCCGCTACGACCGGCCCGGCCCGCGCTACACCTCGTACCCGACCGCGCCGCAGTTCAGCAACGCGTTCGGCGAGACCCAACTGCGCGAGGCGGCGCTGGCCAGCAACGGCGACCCGATCCCGCGCCGGCTGTCGCTGTACGTGCACGTGCCGTTCTGCTTCAGCCCCTGCTTCTACTGCGGCTGCAACCGGATCATCACCCGCGACAAGGCGCGCGCCGACGGCTACCTGGCGCGGCTGTTCCGCGAGACCGCGCTGGTGTCGGAACTGTTCGACCGCGACCGCGAGGTCATCCAGGTCCATTTCGGCGGCGGCACTCCCAACTTTCTCTCACCGGCGCAACTGGGCGAAGTCCTGGATTCCTTGCGCCGGCATTTCCATTTCTCCGATTCGCCCGAGCGCGACATCTCGATCGAGATCGACCCGCGCTTCGTGGTGCCGGACGACATCGCCGCGATGGGCCGGCTCGGCTTCAACCGGGCCAGCTTCGGGGTGCAGGACTTCGATCCTGTGGTGCAGGCCGCGGTCAACCGGATCCAGAGCGTGGAGGAGACCCGCGCTGCGATCGACGCCTGCCGCGCGGCCGGCTTCCGTTCGGTCAACGTCGACCTCATCTACGGGCTACCGAAGCAGAACGCCGCCGGCTTCGCCCGCACCCTCGACACCGTGGCCGCGATGCGACCGGACCGGCTGGCGGTGTACAGCTATGCGCACCTGCCGACGCTGTTCAAGCCGCAGAAGCAGATCAACGCCGACGACCTGCCCGACGCCGAGACCAAGCTCGGCCTGCTGCAGCTGGCGATCGAGAAGCTGACCGCGGCCGGCTACGAGTACATCGGCATGGACCACTTCGCCCTGCCCGACGACGACCTCGCCCGGGCCCAGGCGCGCGGCGGCCTGCACCGCAACTTCATGGGCTACACCACCCACGCCGACAGCGACCTGGTCGGCCTCGGGGTCAGCGCGATCAGCCACATCGGCGACAGCTTCAGCCAGAACCCGCGCGACCTCCCGAGCTGGCAGATCGCGATCGACGAGGGCCGGCTGCCGGTCTTCCGCGGAATGCGCCTGAGCGAGGACGACCAGCTGCGGGCCGACCTGATCCAGCAGCTGATGTGCCAAGGCGAAATCCCGGTGGGGGCGCTGGAGCGGCGCTACGGGATCGACTTCCGGGCGTACTTCGCCCAGGCCCTGGAGCGGCTCGCCCCCCTGCTGGCCGACGGCCTGGTCCGGCCCGAGCCCGGCCGGTACACGGTGACCGCGCAAGGACGGCTGCTCTTGCGTAACATTGCCATGTGCTTCGACGCCTACCTCGACCGACCGGCCGCCGCGGCCACCCCGCGCTTCTCACGCGCGATCTGAGCACGTCGTGCAGCGCGACGTGAACGAGCCCGCATTCCCGCGGCTGGACCGTCGCACGCTCGCCGACGACGGCGACGAGTTCACCTTCTGCTCGACCTGCGCGTTCTCGCAGGCCTGCCTGTCGCAGGGCATGGACAAGGCCTCGCTGCGCGACCTGCACGTGCTGGTCGAGCACATCGGCCCGTTCCACGCCGGCGAGCACATCTTCCGCGAGGGCGATCCGTTCGAGGCGATCGCCGCGGTCCGCGCCGGCACGGTCAAGACCTACGTGGTCGACCCGGAGGGACGCGAGCACGTGCTGGGCTTCCACCTGCCCGGCGAGGTGATCGGCCTCAACGCGATCGACAGCGAAACCTATCCGTGCAACGCGGTCGCGCTGGACACGGTGATGCTGTGCCGCTTCTCGTTCCCGAAGATCGCGGTGCTGGCCGCCCGCCTCCCGGGCCTGCAGGCGCAGCTGTTCCGCCTGCTCAGCCGCGACATCGGCCGGGCCGCGCTGCTGGCCGGCGACTGGAGCGCGGACCAGCGCATGGCCGCGTTCCTGATCGGACTGTCGCGCCGGCTGGCGGCACGCGGCTTCTCGCCCAACCGCTTCCAGTTGACGATGGCGCGCACCGACATCGCCAACTACCTGCGGCTGGCGCCCGAGACCGTCAGCCGCGTGCTGCGCCGCTTCCAGCAGGACGGCCTGCTGGCGGTGGACCGGCGCGAGGTCGAGCTGAGCGACCGCCCGGCGCTCGAGGCGCTCGCCGCGCCCGTGCTGCGCGACTGAAAGGGGATTTGATTCACGTCAATGCGGCCTTGACCGCATGCCGGCGAACATGACCGTATCCGCAACGGGAGTTGGGTCATGAGC
Source organism: Lysobacteraceae bacterium (assembly GCA_035686325.1). Taxonomy (GTDB): domain Bacteria; phylum Pseudomonadota; class Gammaproteobacteria; order Xanthomonadales; family Xanthomonadaceae; genus JABFWF01. The sequence goes on along the minus strand of DASRZN010000021.1, from coordinate 4,172 downwards.
AGCACGAAAAGGCTGTGGTTGACGTTGGGCGCACTGCTGGTGGTGTCGTTCGGCGTCCTGCTGTGGGCGGGAGGCGAGATCTTCCGCGCCGCGCCGCCGATACCGGAACAGGTGGTGGCGGACGACGGCACGGTCGTCTTCACCCGGGACGACATCATGGAAGGCCAGCACGTCTGGCAGTCCATGGGCGGCATGCAGCTCGGCTCGATCTGGGGCCACGGCGCCTACGTCGCGCCGGACTGGAGCGCGGACTGGCTGCACCGCGAGGCGATGCAACTGCTCGACCTGTGGGCGCGCGCCGACGACAGCATGGCGAGCTACGCGCAGCTCACGCCCGAGCAGCAGGGCGCGCTGCGCGGTCGCCTGCAACAGGTGATGCGCCGCAACACCTACGATCCGGAGACCGGCACGATCACGCTCGACCGCGACCGGGTCGCGGCGATCTCGAACGTGGCCGCGCACTACGAGAGCCTGTTCGGCAACGACCCGACGACCGCGGAGTTGCGCGAAGCGTACGCGATGAAGGACGGCACCGTGCCGGACCAGGCGCACCGGCGCGCGCTCACCGCGTTCTTCTGGTGGACGGCGTGGGCCGCCGGCACCGAGCGCCCCGGCGAGGTCGGCGAGACGCTCGCGCCGGACAAGTCGGGCATTGAATCCAAGCGCGTCACCTACACCAACAACTGGCCGAGCGAGCCGCTGATCGGCAACACGCCGCCGCCGTCGCTGTGGGTGTGGTCGGCCTTCAGCGTGCTGTTCCTGATCGCCGGCATCGCCCTGCTCGGCTGGCACCACGCGCGCGAGCACGGCCGCGGCGAGGACGAGCCGCACCTGCTGCCGGCCAGCGATCCGTTCGCGACGCTGCGGATCACCCCGTCCATGCGCGCCACCGCGAAGTACTTCTGGGTGGTACTGGCGCTGTTCCTGGCGCAGATCCTGCTCGGCGCGATCACCGCGCACTACCAGGTCGAGGGCCAGGAGGCCTACGGTTTGCAGATCTCGGAGTGGCTGCCCTACTCGATCACCCGCACCTGGCATACGCAGCTGGCGGTGCTGTGGATCGCGGTGGCGTGGCTGGGCACCGGCCTGTACATCGGCCCCGCGCTCTCGGGGCACGAGCCGAAGTACCAGCGCCTGGGCGTGAACTTCCTGTGGGTCTGCCTGCTGGTCATCGTGGTCGGTTCCTTCGCCGGCCAGTGGCTGGGCGTGATGCAGAAGATGGGCATCGGCGGGGAGAACTTCTGGTTCGGGCACCAGGGCTGGGAATACGCCGACATGGGCCGCTTCTGGCAGATCTTCCTGTTCATCGGCCTGCTGCTGTGGCTGACCCTGGTCGGGCGCGCGCTGTGGCCGATCCTGCGCGGGCCGCAGAGCGACACCAAGGCGATCGTCGGCCTGCTGTTCCTGTCCACCGTGTGCATCGGCCTGTTCTTCGGCGCCGCGCTGATGTGGGGCCACAACACCCACATCTCCGAGGTCGAGTACTGGCGCTGGTGGCTGGTGCACCTGTGGGTGGAGGGCTTCTTCGAGGTGTTCGCCACCGCGGTGATGGCGCTCATCTTCACCCGGCTCGGCCTGATCCGTACCTCGTCGGCCTCGGTCGCGGTGCTGTTCGCCACCATCATCTTCATGGCGGGTGGCGTGCTGGGCACCCTGCACCACCTGTACTTCGTCGGCACGCCGACGGCGGTGGTGGCGCTGGGCGCGAGCTTCTCCGCGCTGGAAGTGGTGCCGCTGGCCTACATCGGCTTCGAGGCCTACCACACCTGGAAGCTCGGCCAGGCGACGCCGTGGATGGTCCGCTACAAGTGGCCGATCCTGTTCTTCATCGCGGTCTCGTTCTGGAACCTGGTGGGCGCCGGCCTGTTCGGCTTCCTGATCAACCCGCCGCTGTCGCTGTACTTCATGCAGGGCCTGAACCTGACGCCGCTGCATGGCCACACTGCGCTGTTCGGCGTGTACGGGATGCTCGGCATCGCGCTGGTGCTGTTCTGCCTGCGCGGTTTGCGCGGGCAGATGGTGTGGGACACCGGCGCGCTGAAGCTGGCGTTCTGGACGCTCAACATCGGCCTGGCGCTGATGGCGGTGCTGACCCTGCTGCCGCTGGGCACGATGCAGCTGCTGGCGGCGATCGAGCACGGCTACGCCTACGCGCGCTCGGCGGAGTTCATGAACAAGCCGATCGTCGACATGCTGGTGTGGATGCGGGTGCCGGGCGACACGATCTTCAGCATCGGTGCGCTCGCGCTGGCCTGGTTCGTGCTGCGGCTGTGGGTTGCGCCGCGGCGCGAGCAGATCGGCGCCGGCGCCGGCGAGATCGAACCCTAGGGATGTCCTTGCGTCCCGCCTCCCCCTCTGGGAACCCCGGCTCCGGCCGGGGTTTTTTTTTCTGACGGTGACGTCCAGCCTGGGCGGGTGCGGCAAGGCAACGAAAAGACGCCCTCGCGCGAGCGCGCCGCGCGGGAGAGGCAGGCAGGACACGCCGTGAATCCATCCATGGAGGCTCGGATGCGCCATCCATGGCGCATACGGTCCTGCCTGCCTCTCCCACCCGACGCGCCCCCAACCACGCTCGCGCTCGCGTGGAGCGGAGCACGCTCCGCTCCACGGCAAGCCGCAAGGGGCTTTCCGAGCGACCGGGAGGGCGGGGGTGTTGCGTCAGCGCGCCATGGATGGCGCGCGCCCGCATCAGGGCAGGATGCCCTGCTAAGGGAAAAGCAATACCCCCGGCCTCCCGGTCGCGGGCCGAGGATCTCTGCTCCTGGCATGCGCAGCGCCCCTCCTGACCTGGATCAACCAGGCGAAACCCTGCCAGGGGCACACTAGGCACATGAACGATTCGCATTCGAGCGGGGCCGGGGTGTCGCCGAGGCTGCTGGCGGAGGCGCCGCACCGGCTGCTGTTCTTCGTCGGTACCAGCAACGTGCTGCTGGCGATGTTGTGGTGGGCGGCGTGGCTGGGGGCGACGCGCTTCGGCTGGTTCGCGATGCCGCAGCCGGATCCCTACGCGGGCTGGCTGCATGCGTTCGTCATGCAGTACCAGATGCTGCCGAGCTTCATCTTCGGCTTCCTGCTGACGACCTTCCCGCGCTGGCTGGGAATGCGCGACTTCGACCGCTGGCGCTACGTCCCGGTCGGTCTCGGCCTGTTCGGCGGCCAGCTGGCGACCTTGCTGGGGGCGCTCGGCTGGCAGGCGGGGATCACGGTCGGCCTGCTGATGACCGTGGCCGGCTGGCTGGCCGGCCTGCTCACCCTCGGCCCGCTGCTGTGGCGCGAACAGGGGCGCAACTGGCATGCGCGCTCCTGCTTCGCGGGACTGGTCCTCGGTTTCGCCGGCCTGCTGGCGTGGGCCTGGTTCCTGTTCACCGGCAGCGCGCTGGCCGCCTTCGGCAGCATCAAGCTCGGCACCTTCGGCCTGCTGCTGCCGGTCTACTTCACAGTCGCCCACCGCATGTTCCCCTTCTTCGCCGGCAACGTCGTGCCGGGCTACACGCCGTGGCGGCCGCTGTGGCTGCTCGGGGCGTTCTGGCCGCTGGTGCTGGCGCACCTCGCGCTGGAACTGGTCCACGCCTACGGCTGGCTGTGGCTGGTGGACGTGCCGCTGCTGCTGCTCACCGCGGTCGTGTGGGCGCGCTGGTGGCCGCAGGGGAAGAAGCCCGGGCTGCTCTCGGTGCTGTTCGTCGGCCTGGCCTGGCTGCCGGTGACCTTCGCGCTGTATACCGCGCAGAGCGTGTCCTACCTGCTCACCGGCGTGTACTGGCTGGGCCGGGCGCCGGCGCACGCGCTGTTCGTCGGCTTCTTCGGCAGCATCCTGATCGCGATGGTGACGCGGGTGACCCAGGGACATTCCGGGCGCGCGCTGGTGATGCCAAAGGCGGCCTGGTTCGCGTTCGCGGTGATCCAGCTGGCCGCGCTCGCGCGCATCGGCGCCGAGCTGGCTGACGATCCGATGGGCTGGCACGTGGCGGCAGCGATCGCCTGGCTGGTCGCGTTCGCGCCGTGGGTGCTGCGGCTGGGGCGGATCTACCTGTCGCCGCGGATCGACGGCCGCCCCGGCTAGACTGGCGCGATGATCGAGTTCTACCCGCAGATCAAATGGCTGCACGTGGCGATGGTCTTGTGCAGCGGCAGCCTGTTCCTGCTGCGCGGCCTGCTGGTGCAGGCGGGCCAGG
>DASRZN010000020.1:0-7416 GCA_035686325.1 Lysobacteraceae bacterium | reverse complement strand
AGCGCGTGCTCGCCGCGGTCGCGGCGCCAGCGCTTCATCACCCACGCCACGGCCAGCGCGCTGACGATGCCGGCGACGTACAGCGCGAACAGCACCAGCCCCTGCAGGTTGAAGATGCCGGCGACCTGCGTGCGCGGGATGAAGGCGCCGATCAGCAGGGTGTACACCGGCAGCCGCGCCGAGCAGGTCATCAGCGGCGCGACCAAGATCGTCGCCAGGCGATCGCGCGGATCCTGGATCGAGCGGGTCGCCATGATGCCCGGCACCGCGCAGGCGAAGCTCGACAGCAGCGGGATGAAGCTGCGCCCCGACAGGCCGGCCTTGAACATCACCCGGTCCAGCAGGAAGGCCGCGCGCGGCAGGTAGCCCGACTCCTCCAGCGCGAGGATGAAGGCGAACAGGATCAGGATCTGCGGCAGGAACTCGACCACCGTGCCGACGCCGGCGAACACACCCTCAACCACCAGGCTGCGCAACGGCCCGTCCGGCAGCCAGGTCGCGGCCTGCCCGCCGAGCCAGGCGACGCCGGCCGACAGCCCGTCCTGCAGCGGCGCCGCCCACGAGAACACCGCCTGGAAGATCAGGAACATCACCACCGCGAGCGCGACCAGGCCCAGCACCGGGTGCAGCAGCCAGCGGTCGAGCGCGTCGTCGAGTTCGGCGGTGCGGCGCGGCATGCTCACCGCCACCGCCAGCAGGCGCCGCGTTTCCGCGTGCAGCGCCTGCTCGATCCCGCCCTCGCCGTCGTGGGCGAGCCGCGCCGCCGGTGCGCGCGGGGCGTCCGCCAGCACGTCCAGCGAGGTGACCAGCGCGCGCGCGCCGTCGTGGCGCACCGCGACCGTCTCCACCACCGGCACGCCAAGTTCGCGCTGCAGGCGGGCGAGGTCGATCGCGATGCCGCGCCGGCGCGCGGCGTCGGCCATGTTGACCGCGACGATCATCGGCAGCCCGAGTTCGCGCAGTTCCAGCACGAAGCGCAGGTGCAGGCGCAGGTTGGTCGCGTCGACCACGCACACCAGCACGTCCGGCACCGGCTCGCCGGGCAGGAAGCCGCGGCACAGGTCTCGGGTGATCGCCTCGTCCAGGCTCGCCGCGTTGAGGCTGTAGGCGCCCGGCAGGTCGAGCAGCGCGTAGCTGCGGCCGGACGGGGCCTGGAAGCGGCCTTCCTTGCGCTCGACGGTGACGCCGGCGTAGTTGGCGACCTTCTGCCGGCTGCCGGTCAGCAGGTTGAACAGTGCGGTCTTGCCGCAGTTCGGGTTGCCGACCAGGGCGATCCGCATCGGTGCGCCCGCCTCGCGGGTCAGCGCGGCGCTCACGCGACGGACTCCAGTTCCGCCGGTTCGGCGACGGCGACGGGAGCGGCGGCGGGCACCACGGCAAGCGCATCCGCGCGCTCCACGCGCACGCGCGCGGCCTCGCTGCGGCGCAGGGCGAACCGGGTGAAGCCGATCTGCACCAGCAGCGGTTCGGCGCCGAGCGGACCGGCGGCGATCACCTCCACCGGCTCGCCCGGCACGAAGCCGAGTTCGCGCAGGCGGCGCGCGATCGCATCGTCGGGCGCCCCGTCCTCGACCTGGCAGACGATGGCGGCTATTCGCCGTGGAAGATCCGACAGCCGCACGGCGTCCGCCCCAAATGGGAATTGTTCTCATTATAGTGCAGCCACGCGCGCGCGTCTTGTCCCGGGTCAAGGGGGCGATCCGGGACCGACGCGGGCGCCCGCGGCGCTGCCGCTATCATTCGGGTTTTCCCTCGCGACCACCCGCATGAGCGACCCCCTGCTCGTCCAGGCCGTGGCCGGCGTCGCCCGCCTGCGCCTGAACCGCCCGGCCCTGCACAACGCCTTCGACGACGCCCTGGTCGCGCGCCTCACCGAGGCGCTGGCCGCCGTCGGCGCCGATCCGGCGATCCGCGCGGTGGTCCTGGAAGGCGAAGGCGCCTCCTTTTCCGCCGGTGCCGACCTCAACTGGATGCGCGGCATGGCCGCTGCCGGCGAGGCTGAGAACCGCGCCGACGCGCTCGCCCTCGCCCGCCTGATGCGCACGCTCGACGAGCTGCCCAAGCCGACGATCGCCCGGGTGCACGGCGCGGCCTTCGGCGGCGGCGTCGGCCTGGTCGCCTGCTGCGACATCGCGATCGGCGCCGAGGGCGCGAAGTTCGGCCTGACCGAGAGCAAGCTCGGCCTGCTGCCGGCGGTGATCTCGCCCTACGTGATCGCGGCGATCGGCGCGCGCCAGGCGCGGCGCTGGTTCGCCACCGCGGAAATCTTCGACGCGCGCGAGGCGCAGCGGATGGGCCTGCTGCACGAGGCGGTCGCGGCGGACGCCCTCGACGATGCCGTCCGCCGACAGCTCGACTTCCTGCGCAAGGCCGGCCCGCACGCGGCCGCGTCGGCGAAGGCGCTGGTACGGCGGGTGGCCACCGGCGGCGACGCATCCGCCGTGGACGCCGCCAACGCCGACCTGATCGCCGCCCTGCGCGTGTCCGCCGAGGGCCAGGAGGGCCTGTCCGCCTTCCTCGACAAACGCAAGCCCGCCTGGTGCGCCGACGCGCCCGCGGCGACCGACGGAAAACGCGCATGAGCCGGACCGGCAAGCCGCTGTTCGACAAGGTCCTGGTCGCCAACCGCGGCGAGATCGCCTGCCGGGTGATCCGCACCTGCCGGCGCCTGGGCATCCGCACGGTCGCCGTGTACTCGGACGCCGACGCCGGCGCCCAGCACGTGCGCCAGGCGGACGAGGCGTGGCCGATCGGCGGCGCGCGGCCGCAGGAGTCCTACCTGCGCGGCGACACCATCCTCGAGGTGGCGCAACGCAGCGGCGCGCAGGCGATCCACCCCGGTTATGGCTTCCTCAGCGAGAACGCCGACTTCGCCGACGCGGTGGAGGCGGGGGGCATCGTCTTCGTCGGGCCGAAGGCGGCGTCCATGCGCAAGATGGGCAGCAAGGCCGGCGCCAAGCAGCTGATGCAGGCGGCCGGCGTGCCGGTCGTGCCGGGCTACACCGGCGAGGACCAGGCGCCCGACCTGCTGCAGCGCGAGGCCGACCGCATCGGTTATCCGCTGATGATCAAGGCCGCGCACGGCGGCGGCGGCAAGGGCATGCGCATCGTGCGCGCGACGGGAGAGTTCGCCGCCGCGCTGGAAAGCTGCCAGCGCGAGGCGGCCAACGCCTTCGGCCGTGACCGCGTGCTGCTCGAGCGCTACGTCGAGTCGCCGCGCCACATCGAGATCCAGGTCTTCGGCGACGCGCACGGCAACGTGATCCATCTCGGCGAGCGCGAATGCTCGGCGCAGCGCCGCTACCAGAAGGTGCTGGAGGAATCGCCCTCGCCGTTCGTGACGCCGGAACTGCGCGCGGCGATGGGCGCGGCGGCGGTGCAGGCCGCGCGCGCGATCGACTACGTCAACGCCGGCACCGTCGAGTTCATCGTCGCGCCCGACGGCGGCTTCTTCTTCATGGAGATCAACACCCGCCTGCAGGTCGAGCATCCGGTGACCGAGCTGGTGACCGGCCAGGACCTGGTCGAATGGCAGCTGCGCGTCGCCGCCGGCAAAGCCCTGCCGCTGGCGCAGGACGAGGTGGTCCAGCGCGGCCACGCGGTGGAGGTGCGGCTGTACGCGGAGGATCCGGACGCCGGCTTCCTGCCCGGTTCCGGCACGCTGGAGCGCCTGCGCCTGCCCGCGGCCTCGCCGCACGTGCGCCTCGACGCCGGCGTGGTCGAAGGCGATACGGTCACGATCTTCTACGACCCGATGATCGCCAAGCTGATCGTGTGGGACGCCGACCGCGCCAGTGCCCTCGCCCGCCTGCGCGAGGCGCTCGCGCAGTGCGAAGTCGAAGGACCGAAATCGAACATCGGTTTCCTCGAGCGGCTGGTGCGCCACCCGTCCGTGGTCGACGGCACCATCGACACCGGCTACCTCGACCGCCACCTCGACGAGTTCCTCGCCCCGCCGCAGGCCGACACCGGCCTGCTGCTGGCCGCGGCCACCGCGCGCCTGCTGTGGCGGGAAGCCAGCGCGCGCGAACAGGCCGCCACCTCCGACGACTCGACCTCGCCGTGGGCGATCCTGGACGGCTGGCGGCTCGGCCACGCCGGCAAGCGCGAACTGGTGTTCCTGCACCGCGGCGAGCGGATCGAACTGGTCGCCCACGGCAGCGGCGGCGACTACCGCATCGCCCACGCCGGCCGCGACCACGCCATCGCCGGCGCCCGCTGGCGCGAGGGCATCCTCAGCCTGCGCATCGACGGCCAGGCGCGGCGCTTCCGCGCCGAAGCCGACGCCCGGCGGGTGCTGGTCCACGACGGCGACCAGCGGCTGGCGCTGCTGCCGCAGGACGCCTACCTGCACGCCGCCGGCGCGCAGGACGCGGGCGACGACCGCCTGCGCGCGCCGATGCCCGGCCGGGTGGTGCTGCTGCGGGTCGCCGCCGGCGACACGGTCAGCGCCGGCCAGGAACTCGCCGTGCTGGAGGCGATGAAGATGGAGCTGAGCCTGAAGGCCCCGCGCGACGGCACCGTGGCCGAGGTGCGCGCCGCCGCCGGCGAATTCGTCGAGGCCGATGCCGTGCTGGTGGCGCTGGAGTAAGGTGGTGGCGATGCCCGAACGCGTCCGCATCGTCGAGGTTGGCCCCCGCGACGGCCTTCAGAACGAGAAGGCGATGATCGCCACTGCCGACAAGATCGCGCTGATCGACCGCCTGTCGGCGACCGGGCTGCGCACGATCGAAGCGACTGCCTTCGTCAGCCCGAAGTGGGTACCGCAGATGGCCGATGCCGCCGACGTCTTCGCCGGCATCGCCCGCCGTCCCGGCGTGGCCTATCCGGTGCTGGTGCCGAACCTGCAGGGCTACGAGCGCGCGCGCGCGGTCGGCGTGGAGGAGGTCGCGGTGTTCACCGCCGCCTCCGAGGCCTTCAACCGGAAGAACACCAACGCCTCGATCGCCGAATCGATCGAGCGCTTCCGCCCGGTGCTGGAACGCGCGGCGGCGGACGGCGTGCGCGTGCGCGGCTACGTCTCCACCGTGCTCGGCTGCCCCTACCAGGGCGAGGTGCCGGTGGCCGACGTGGTCCGCGTCGCCCGCGACCTGCACGCGCTCGGCTGCTACGAAATCTCGCTCGGCGACACCATCGGCGTCGGCACCCCGGGCAAGGCGCGGGCGATGCTGCGCGCGGTCGCGGCGGAGGTGCCGATGGCGGCACTCGCCGTGCACTTCCACGATACCTACGGCCAGGCGCTGGCCAACCTGCTGGCCTGCCTCGAGGAAGGCGTGGCGGTGGTCGACGCCGCGGTCGCCGGCACCGGCGGCTGCCCGTACGCGCGCGGCGCCAGCGGCAACGTCGCCAGCGAGGACGTGGCATACATGTTGCAGGGGCTGGGCATCGAGACCGGGGTCGACCTGGATGCGCTGGTCGACACCGGCGTCTGGCTGGCGGCGCTGCTGGGCCGCGGCAGCGGCAGCAAGGTAGGCAGGGCGCGGACCGGATCATGAGCACCAGGGCATCGACATCGCGGTACGCCCTCCCCGAGGGCGCCGATGCGTGCCAGATCCTCGCCAAGCTGCAGACCGCCTGCGACGATCCCAGGCTGTCGGCGCCGCTGCGCAACCTGCTGGAACAGGCGTGCGACGCGCTGTATGCCGCCTCCATCGAAGCCGAGGCCGCGCACCACCGCTACCAGGCGCTGTTCGACGCGGTGCCCGACCCGGTCACCATCCTCGACCTCGACGGCGTCCTGCTGGACGCGAACCGCGCCGCGCTGAAGGGCTACCAGCGCCCGCGCGAGGAACTGGTCGGCCGCGACATCTCCGCCATCAACCCCGAGTTGCCGCGCGACCCGGTCGGCCCGGTGCTGGACGCCTTCGGCCGCGGCGACAGCTACGTCGTCGAAGTCACCAACATGCGCGCAGACGGCACCCGCTTCCCGGTGGAGGTGCATTCGGCGCCCTTCGAGCACCGCGGCCGGCCCGCCATCCTCGCCGTCGCCCGCGACCTCAGCAGCCGCGCCGAGGCGGAGCTGCGCTACCGCGAGCTGATGGAGGTGGTCGACAAGGGCATCCTGGTCCGCGACGACACCGGCCACGTCGTCTATGCCAACGCGGCCGCGCTGCGCATGCTGGACGTCGAGGACGGCCGCTCGCTGAAGGACGAACTGGACGCCGGCACCTGGCTGGTGGTCGACGAGGCCGGCCGCGAACTGGCGCGGGAGGAACTGCCGGCCTCGCGCGCGCTGCGCACCGGACGGATGTCCGAAAGCACCGTGCTGGGCTTCTACAACCGGCGGCTGCGCAACCTGGTGTGGCTGTCGGTGACCTCGGTGCCGCAGTTCTCGCCGGGCGCGGACCGGCCGCAGCAGGTGATGTCGCTGTTCACCGACGTCACCGAACTCAAGCGCGACGCCGCCCTGTTCGACCGCGTGCAGGCGCTCGCCCACATCGGCGGCTGGGAATGGGACGCGCCGCGCGACCGCCTGCACCTGAGCGACGAGGCGGTGCGCATCCTCGGCTGTTCGCGGATCCCGGAGACGCTGGCGGACATCCAGGCCTGCCTGCTCGACCTCGACGCGCGTCGGCTGCGCGCCGCGGTCGAGCACGTGCTCGACGCCGGCGGCGGCTTCGACCTCGAACTGCAGGGCCGGCATGCCGACGGGCACGGCTTCTGGGCCCGTTTCATCGGCGAGACGCGCGGCGGCGACGCGCTCTCGCAGCGCCTGACCGGCACCTTGCAGGACATCACGGAGCGCAAGCACGCCGAGGAGACCCTGCGGGTGCAGGCGCGCACCGATCCGCTGACCGGTTTGCTCAACCGCGACGCGATCCTCGCCGACCTCGCGGCGCGGATGGACGACCCGGTGCAGGCGCAGGTCGCCGTGCTGTACATCGACCTCGACCGCTTCAAGGTCGTCAACGACGCGCTCGGCCACGCGGCAGGCGACGCGCTGCTGATCGCGGCGGCGCGCCGGATCGTCGACGCGGTCGGCACCGAGGGCCTGATCGCGCGCTTCGGCGGCGACGAGTTCCTGGTGGTGTGCGACGTCGGCGCCGAGACGCGCCTGCCCGAGCGCCTGGCCGAGAACATCCTCGCCGCGTTCGCCGAGGGCTTCCGGTTCGACAGCGAGGAATTCGGCATCACCGCCAGCGTCGGCATCGCGCGCGCCCCCGAGGACGGCGACCGCCCGCAGACCCTGATCCAGAACGCCGACGCCGCGATGTACGACAGCAAGCGGCGCAGCCGCAACGCCTGGCAGGCGTTCAATCCGGCGCTGGCCCAGTCGCAGCAGGATCGCCTGCGGCTGGAGACGCAGCTGCGCCGCGCCGCCGACAACAACGAATTCCACCTGCTCTACCAGCCGCAGGTCGACCTGCGCGGCGGCGCGATCGTCGGCACCGAGGCGCTGATCCGCTGGAACAATCC
>DASRZN010000019.1:0-56791 GCA_035686325.1 Lysobacteraceae bacterium | reverse complement strand
CATGGATGGCGCATCCGAGCCTCCATGGACGGATTCACGGCGTGTCCTGGCCGCCTCTCCCGCCCGCCGCGCGCGCGATCACGCTGCCCCTCGCCGCGCCTTACACCATCCGCCGCAAGGTGTCGTCGCCGCGCATCCAGTGATGCCAGAACGCCGCCAGCACGTGCGCGCCGATCACCCAGTAGAAAAGTTCTCCGATCGTGCCGTGCAGGTCTTCCAGCCGGTGCGCGAGCGGCTTGTCCTCCGGCAGCAGTGCCGGCAGCGCGACGTCGGTGAAGGGCAGCAGCACGTCCTTGCCGTCGCTCCACGCGGTGGCGAGGCCAAGCAACGGCATCACGATGAAGAAGAGATACAGCGCCAGGTGCAGCAGCTTCGACGGCAGCGCCTGCCACGTGGGCAGCGGCGGCGTGATCGCCGGCGCGCCTTGCCGCGCGCGCTCGGCGATGCGCCAGAACGCCAGCACCAGGATCGACAAGCCCGCCCAGAAATGGCCCTGCACCATCGCCGCGCGTTCGGCGCTGCCGCGCGGGAACAGCCCGCGCTGTTCGATCAGGACGTAGGCGGCGAGGATCAGCGCGGCCATCAGCCAGTGCAGCAGGCGCACCGAACCGGCGTAACGCGGGCGAGGCAGGGACATGGCGGGCACTCCGGAAGCTGGGCCCGACTCTAGCGCCGCGCCGATCGGCCGGACTTGAGCGGGATCAAGCAGGCACGCCCCGCCCGGCGCCGGCGGCGAACAGCGCCGGCAGTCCGTCCAGGTCGACATTGCCGCCCGACAGCAGCACCCCGACCCGCTGCCCGGCGAAGCGCTCACGGTGGGCCAGTACCGCCGCGAGCGCCACGGCCGAGGACGGCTCGACCAGCTGCTTGGTGCGCGTCCACAGCAGGCGCAGCGCGGCCACGGTGTCGGCGTCGTCGACCACCAGCGCCTGCGCGCCGTGCGCCTGCAGCAGGGCGAAGTTGGGCGCGCCCAGGGTGCCTCGCAGGCCGTCGCAGACGGTGTCCGGCACGAATTCGGTGACCCGCGCGCCGCGCGCGAGCGAGGCCGCGGTCTCGGCCGCGCCGGCCGGCTCGGCCAGCCACAGCCGGCAGCGCGGCGCGAGCGCGGCCAGCGCCAGCGCGCAGCCCGAGGCCAGCCCGCCGCCGCCGACCGGGACCACCAGCGCGTCCAGCGCGGCGCAGGCGTTGAGCAGCTCCAGCGCGGCGGTGCCCTGGCCGGCGATCACCTGCGGATCGGTGTACGGATGCACCAGGGTCGCGCCGGTATCGCGCTGGACCTGCGCGGCGGTCGCCTCGCGCGCGGCGATGGTCGGCGCGCAGCGGTGCAGGGTCGCGCCGTAGGCGGCGATCGCGGCGAGCTTGGCGGCGACCGCGCCCTGGGGCACCACCACGTGGCAGGCGATCCCGCGCGTGCGCGCCGCCAGCGCCAGCGCCGCGCCGTGGTTGCCGGAGGAATGGGTGACCACGCCGCGCGCGGCCACGTCGTCCTCCAGCGCCCACACCGCGTTGCAGGCGCCTCGGAACTTGAACGCCCCGACCCGCTGCAGATGCTCGCCCTTGAACAGCAGTTCGCAGCCGGCCAGCGCATCCAGCGCCTGCGAACGCAGGACCGGCGTGGCGTGCGCGTGGGGCGCGATGCGCGCGGCGGCCGCGAGCACGTCGTCGAAACGGGGAAGCATCGTCATCGCGGAATGTTAGCAACGAAGCCAACCCGTTCAGCATGATGCACGCGGGATTAAGCACGGATTCAAAGCGCGGGGCCGATGCTGCGGGCAAGCCACGGGGGGCGCGACCATGATCCGCAGACTGCTTTTTCCCGCGCTCGCCGCCAGCGTGCTGGCCGGCTGCGTCACCGGTTACCAGTACCGCGCCGGCCCGGGCGACTACTACTACGGCCAGCCGGAGGTCGAATACCGCGGCTCGGTCTATTACGGTTCGGGCTATCCCTACGGCTACGGCTACTACGGCTACGGAAATCCCTACGGATACGGCTACTACGACCCCTACTGGGGCCCGTGGTGGGGCTGGGGCTGGTACCGAGGCGGGCATCACGGGCATGGTCATGGACACGACCACGATCATGACCACGACGATGACGGCGACCGGCCGCCGTGGCGCAACATCGGCATCCTGCCGGACCGCGGCGGCGACCAGCCGCGGCTGCGTCAGCCGGGTTCCGGCGGGGCCCCGGGCCATCCCACCCTGCCGCCGCGCCGGGTCGCCGATGGCGATCCACCGCGCGTGCAGCGACCGTCGCTGCCGCCCCGCCGCGCGGGCATCGGGGTGACGCGTCCGATGACGCCCACCCTGCCGGCGCGCCAGGCCGGGGGCGATGGACTGCGGCCGATGGCGCCGTCGCTGCCGGCACGGCGGGTCGATGTTCCGACGCCGGCCCGCCCGGTGATGCCCGCGCGCCGGGTCGATGCCGATCCACCACGCCGCGCCAGCCCGTCCGTGCGCAGCAATCCGCCGGAACGCGAACTGCGTCGCAGAAAGCAGCCCTGACCTGAACGGTTTACCGCTTGCGTTGCCCCACACGGGGCCGCAAGCTAGCGGCCGCGACTGACGGGCTGCGTCGCATTGCGACGCAGCCCGCGTCCTGCTCCATGCCGGCGCCCGGTGGGAATCACGGATCCCCCCTGTTCCGCTCCCGCCGGGCGCCGGCGCCCAGCCTGAAGGATTCAGCGACGAGGCGGCCTGTTGGCCGCCTTGTCGTTTCCAGGGCGGGCTTTGTGCGCTTCCGGGCCCCGTTGGGGCAAGAAAAAAGGGGCCGGATGTCCCCCGACATCCGACCCCCCGGCTTCCCCGGCGTGCGCGCGGCCAGCCCCTGTTCCAACGCTGGCCTTGCGCCCCTGACGCCTGCCACGCCGGGTGCACGGAATAACATGCAGGAAGCGTGCCAATCCGGGCGCCCGGTTGATCGCCCCGGCACGGCCACTCCCTCCGCCCGCGCGATAATTCCGCCATGACCTCCTCCTTCCACCGCCATGACGTGATCGTGGTCGGCGGCGGCCACGCCGGCACCGAGGCCGCGCTGGCCGCGGCCCGCGCCGGCGCGCGCACGCTGCTGCTGACCCATTCGATCGAGACGGTCGGCGCGATGAGCTGCAACCCGGCGATCGGCGGGATCGGCAAGGGCCACCTGGTGAAGGAGATCGACGCGCTCGGCGGGATCATGGCCCGCGCCGCCGACGCCGCCGGCATCCAGTGGCGCCGCCTCAACGCGAGCAAGGGCCCGGCGGTGCGCGCGACGCGCTGCCAGGCCGACCGCGCGCTGTACCGCGCCTTCATCCGCCGCGCGGTGGAGACGCAGCCGAACCTGGTCGTGTTCCAGGCGGCGGTGGACGACATCCTGTTCGACCGCGGCCGGGTCGAGGCGGTGGTCACCAACACCGGCCTGCGCTTCGAGGCGCCGGCGGTGGTGCTGACCGCCGGCACTTTCCTCGCCGGCAAGGTCCACGTCGGCCAGACCACCTACGCGGCCGGCCGCGCCGGAGAGTCGCCATCGCTGACCTTGGCGCACAAGCTGCGCGAAGGCCCGTTCGTGGTCGACCGGCTCAAGACCGGCACCCCGCCGCGCATCGACGGCCGCACGCTCGACTATGCGGTGATGGGAGAGCAGCCGGGCGACGAGCCGCGCCCGGTGTTCTCGTTCATGGGGACGCGCGCCGACCATCCCCGCCAGGTCTCGTGCTGGATCACCCACACCAGCGCGCGTACCCACGACATCATCCGTGCCGCGCTCGACCGCTCGCCGCTGTACACCGGCCAGATCGAGGGGATCGGCCCGCGCTACTGCCCCTCGATCGAGGACAAGGTGGTGCGCTTCGCGGAGAAGGCGTCGCACCAGGTGTTCGTCGAGCCGGAAGGCCTGGACGTCGCCGAGATCTATCCGAACGGCATCTCGACCTCGCTGCCCTTCGACGTGCAGCTGGAGCTGGTGCGATCGATCCGCGGCTTCGAGCGCGCGCACGTCACCCGCGCCGGCTACGCGATCGAATACGACTTCTTCGACCCGCGCGGGCTGAAGGCGACGCTGGAGACCAAGGCGGTCGCCGGCCTGTTCTTCGCCGGCCAGATCAACGGCACCACCGGCTACGAGGAAGCGGCGGCCCAGGGCCTGCTCGCCGGCGTCAACGCGGCGCGCTTCGTGCGCGAAGAAGACGGTTGGAGCCCGCGCCGCGACGAGGCCTACCTCGGCGTGCTGGTGGACGACCTGGTCACCCACGGCACCAGCGAGCCGTACCGCATGTTCACCTCGCGTGCCGAGTACCGACTGCAGCTGCGCGAGGACAACGCCGACCTGCGGCTGACGCCGGTCGGGCGCGAGCTCGGGCTGGTGGACGACGCGCGCTTCGCCACGTTCGAGGCCAAGCGCGAGGCGATCGCGCGCGAGGAGGCGCGGCTGTCGGCGCTGTGGGCGGCGCCCGGCAACGCGCTCGGCGGCGAGATCGCCGCGACGCTCGGCGTCGACGTCAGCCGCGAGACCAGCGCGCGCGACCTGCTCAAGCGCCCCGAGCTCGGCTACGCCGCGCTGATGCGGGTACCGATGCTGGGCCCGGGCGTCGACGACGCCGCGGTCGCCGAGCAGGTCGAGATCGGCGTGAAATATTCCGGCTACCTCGAGCGCCAGCGCGAGGAGATCGCGCGCGCGCGCCGGCACGAGGACGCGCGCATTCCCGACGCCTTCGATTACGCGCAAGTGCGCGGACTGTCCGCCGAGGTGCTGCAGAAACTGCAGCGAGTGCGCCCGCAGACCATCGGCCAGGCCCAGCGCATCCCCGGCGTCACGCCCGCCGCGATCTCGCTGCTGCTGGTGCACCTGGCGCGCGGCCAGCGCGGCGCGGCGTAAGCGAACGAGCTCCGCTGCGCCAGCGCGCTGATTGCACGGCGCCGGATTTCTGCGAAGGGTGCAAGGCGCGCCGCGGAAGTATCGGGGCGCGTCGGGTGGGAGAGGTGGGCAGGACCGTATGCGCCATGGATGGCGCATCCGAGCCTCCATGGACGGATTCACGGCGTGTCCTGACAGCCTCTCCCGCCCGGCGCGCTCGCGCGACAATCCGGCGCGCTCGCTTCGCCGTTGCAGGTCGAGCTGTGCGTCAGGACAACGCCAGCAAGCTCCGCTCCACGGAGGCGGACGCCTGCTGCATGCTCGGCGCGGTGTCCTATCATGGTGGTCTCTGCAGGAGGACCACGCCATGCTCGCCGCACGCACGCTGCTCTGCCTCGCGTCGATCCTCGCCGTCGCCGCCTGCCAGCGCGACGCCGCGCCGGACCAGGCGGCGGCGCCGCAGGCCTACACGGTGCAGCCCTGGGCGTTGCCCGGCGGCGCCGGCGCGGCGCAGCCGGAACTGATCGCGACGCCCGAAGGCCACCTGCTGCTGGCCTGGGTCAGCAGCATCGAAGGCCGCCGCAATGCCTTGCAGTTCAGCGAGTTCGGGCGCGACCTGCGCTGGCAGAGCGCGCCGCGCACGATCGTGGTCGGCAACTCGCTGGTGGCGAACTGGGCCAACACCCCGCACCTCGCGCGCAGCGACGACGGCGCACTGTGGGTGCAGTGGCTGCAGCAGTCCGGCGACGGCCACGCCGCCGACGTGATGCTGGCGCGCTCGGTGGACGGCGGCTTCAGCTGGAGCAATCCGGTGCGGCTCAACACCGACACGCTGCCGGCCGAACACGGCTTCGCCTCGCTGTGGGCGGCGGGCGCGGACCGGATCGGTGCGGCGTGGCTGTCCGGCACGCCGATGCAGCACGGCGAGGCGGAGCACGAAGGCAACACGTCGCTGCAGGCCGCGCTGTTCGACCGCAACCTCGCGCGCAGCGACGCGCAGGTGGTCGATCCGCTCACCTGCGACTGCTGCCAGACCGACGCCGCCGCCACCCCGCGCGGCGCGCTGCTGGTCTATCGCGGCCGGACGCAGGACGACGTGCGCGACATCCTGGCGACCCGCTTCGAGAAGGGCGCGTGGCGCAAGCCGCAGCCGGTGCACGCGGACGGCTGGACCATGCACGCCTGCCCGGTCAATGGCCCCGCGCTGGCGGCGCACGGCAACGCGGCGGTGGTCGCCTGGTACACCGCCGCACAGGATCGCCCGGCGGTGCTGCTGGCGCTCAGCGACGACGCCGGCGACCACTTCGCCGCGCCGGTGACGGTGGACAGCGGCGCCGCGGTGCAGGGCCGGGTCGCGGTCGCGCTGGATGCGCGCCAGGCGTGGATCGCCTGGTTCCGCGAGGACGCCGGCGGGCAGTCGCTGTGGCTGGCGCGCTACGCGCCCGACCTGTCGCGCGAACTGCAGCGGGTGGAGGTGGCGAAGCTGGCCGGGCGCGGCCGTGGCGCCGGCTTCCCGCAGCTCGCCCTGCGCGGCGACGGCGCGTGGCTGGCGTGGACCGACATGGTCGACGGCGTGCCGCAACTGCGCGGCGCGCACATCCCCTACTGAGGCGGCGTCACGGCCGCCAGGCGAAGCGGGTCGTCCGCGTCGCGGGATCGGCCTCGACCAGGCGCACGCGCACGCGTTCGCCGAGCGGCAGCGGCGCCTCGCCGCCCACCCGCGCCTCGATCGCCGGCGCGCGCAGCATGACGATGCCGGCGCGCGGATCGCGTGGCGACGTTTCGACGATCGCGCCTTCGTAGTCCTCGCCCAGGTGCGGCTGCAGGGTGACCGCTTCCACCAGGTCGAGCACCGCGCGCTCGTAGCGCCCGGCGCGCGTCCCCGCCGCCTGCATGGTCGCCGGCAGCGCCGGCAAGGCCTGACGCACCCATGCCGGCGGCGGCTCGCCCGCGCACAACGCGACGCACAGCTCGCCGACGTGGCGGTCGGCCAGCCGTCGCAGCGGCGCGGTCGCGTGTGCGTACTCGGCGGCCAGCGGCCAGTGCACCGGCTGGTCCGGCAGCGCGCCGTCGAAGGCGACGTAGCCGGCGCCGCGCAGGACCGTGGTGCAGGCGGTCATCATCGCCACGTCGCGCGGATGCGACGGATCCAGCGCACGGATGAATTCGGGATAGGACAGCGCGTGCGGCCATGGGATGTCGAGCGCCGCGGCGGTGCGGCGCAGGCGCGCGATCGCGTCCGGCTCCGGCTTCGGCAGCGTGCGCAGCAGGCCGACCTTCGCCTGCACCATCAGGTGCGCGGCGGCCATGCCGGTCAGCAGCGACAGCTGCTCGTTCCAGTCTTCCACCGGTTGCCGCGCGCGGAATTCGAGACGCCAGCGGCCGTCCGCACCTTGCCGTGCTTCCTGTTCGGGCAGCGGCAGGCTGATGCCGCCGCGCCGCCGCTCGCGTTGCTCGCGCAACACGCCGACCTCGCGCACGAGCGCCCACAGCGGATCGGCGTCGCCCGCGTCCACCTGTGCCTGCACGCCGTCGTAGTCCAGCCGGGCGCGGCTGCGCACGCGCGCGCGGCGCACGTCGACCGCGACGCCTTCGCCGGTGGCATCGAGGTCGATCGTCCACAGCAGCGCAGGCCGCAGCACGTCGGGCAGCAGCGACGCCGCTCCCTCCGACAGCACCTTCGGATGCAGCGGGATCTTGCCGTTGGCGCCGTACAGGGTTTCGCCGCGGCGGTGCGCCTCCAGGTCGACCGGATCGCCGGGCGCCACGAAGGCGCCGACGTCGGCGATCGCGTAGTGGACGCGGTAGCCGTCGCCGCGGCGCTCCACGTGCAGCGCCTGGTCGAGGTCCATCGCGCCGGGCGGATCGATGGTGACCAGCGAGATGTCGGTGCGGTCGAGGTCGGGCAGGCGCGGCGCAGCCGCGGCCTGCGCGGCGGCGGCTTCGACCTCGGGCGGGAACGCCAGCGGCAGGTCCATCTCCCGCTTGATCGCGGCGACGCCCTGCGCGATCGCCTGCGCCGGCGGCTGCGGGATGCGGAGGCGGCGGGTGGCCATGGGCAGCAGTATCGGCGGTGCGTGGCGCGTCAGGCCGGATCGGGATCGTTCTTGCGCGCGCCGCGCAGGTTCAGCGCGAACAGGCCGACCTGCAGCGCGATCAGCGCCCACGCGCCGTCGTGCCAGCCCCACGCGATCCACAGCACGTTGCTGGCGATGAAGCACCAGAAGCCCCAGTTGCGCCGGCGCTTGCTCTGCGCGCCGACCAGCCAGGCGGCGACCAGGGTCACCGCCATCGCGGGCCACTGCACCAGGTTCCAGTCGAAACCGTCCATCACTTCTCCTTGCGCCAGTTGAGCGAGGCGCGCGTCTCCGTCGTGCCCGACTCGATCTCCACGTCGAAGCCCTTGCGCAGCAGGTACTTCAGGGTCAGCACCTGGCCGGTGCCGAGCAGCGACACCCCGTAGCCGACGTACAGCCGCGGCGACAGGTACTTGCCGATGCCGAGCACGCTGCCCCCGAGCGCGCGCGAATCGCCGACGCCCGCGCTGTCGAGGCCGAGCCGCGCGCCCAGCTGCGACGCGAGCAGGCTGCCGCCGGCGCTGAGCGCGGCGCTGGCCGCGTCCACCTGCCGGCTTTCCTCCGGCGACGCGCTCGACAGCGGCCGCCCGAGCGCGAGCAGCGCCAGCGCCTGCGAGCGGTCGCTCGCCGGATCGCTCCACACCTCCGCTTCCGGCCGCGTCGCGTGGCCACTGACGTCGATGCCGGCGGTGACCTCGCCGACCTCGCGCTCGGCGCGCAGGTCCAGCAACGGGTCGGCGATCGGGTCGCCGTTCCACGACAGCTGGCCGCGGGTGATCGTCAGCCGCTGGCCGTAGGCGGCGTAGCGACCGCCGACGTCGAGCGTGCCGACCGCGGTCATCTCGCGACCTGGCGCGCTGCGCACGCGCAGGCGGCCGGCTAGGCTGCCGTCCAGGCCGAAGCCGGCGAGCTGGACGTCGTCGCCGACCACCAGCACCAGGTCGAGCGCGACCGGTGTCGCCAGGCCGCCCGCTTCCGGGTCGGCCGGGTCCAGCACGACCACGTCCGGCGAACGGGCGACGCCCTGGTCGAGCCGTTCGAGATCCACGCGCGCGCTGGGCACCGTCACCGTGCCGGTCACCGCGATCGGTTGCCCGGCGGCGTAGCGCACGTCCACCTCGGGGCTGACCAGCGCGCGCAGTTCGCGGGTGTCGCTGGCGAGGAAGCGGTCGCCGCGCACGGCCAGCTGCAGCGGCGCGCCCGGATTGCGCCAGTCGAGGCTGCCGTCCACGCGCAGCACGCCGTCGCCCGAGCGCACGTCGCCGTGCACGCGCGCGCTGCCGTCGGCCTGCGCGTCCACCCGCAGGCTGCCATCCTCCAGCGCGATGCCGAGCGCCGGCACCTCGGCGGCGAAGCCGGTGAGTTGCGCCTGCCCGCCGAGCAGCGGCGCGGCACGGGTGCCGGACAGCGCGAGCCGTGCGTCGAGTGCACCGGTCGGTTCGACGATGTCGGGCGAAAAAAGCTCCAGCCAGGTCAGCGCGTCGGTGCGCAGCGCGAGCGTGCCGGACAGCGGCGCTGCCGCGTCCCAGCCGGTGGCGACGCGCGCGTCGACGCGGCCGCCGCCGGCGAGGTCGGCGGCGAGCGTGCCGGCGATGCGGCGCGGATCGAACTCGGCGTCGAGGATCAGCTGGCGGTAGCCGACGAGATCGCGGCGCATGCGCTCGCCGAGGCGCAGGCCGCCCTCGGCGGAACGCGCGTGCACGTTGCCGGTCCAGGCGCCACCGGCCGGGCGCAACTGCGCCTGCAGCGCGACGTCGCCATGCGGGAGCCAGGCGCGTCCGTCGGCACGCGGCGGCAGCCACGGCGCAAGCAGGGCGAGCGACAGTGCCTGCGCGTCCACACTGACGCCCTGCCGCGGCCAATCCGCCGACACGCACAGGCGCCCGCCGGCTTCGCCCTGCAGGCAACCCGACGCCAGCCGCCAGCCATTGGCGTGCTGCGCGAAGTGCGCCGGCGCCTGCAGCGCCCACGCCCCGCCTTTCGGTGGCGTCAGGCGCAGGCGCGCGAGCGTCCCTTGCCAGCGCGCATTGCGGCGCGCGAGCGCCAGCGACGTCGCGACCGCGCCGGTGTCGCCCTGCGCCTCGGCGTCCAGCTGCAACGATTCGACCGCGCCGCGCGCGGTCGCGTGCACGCGGTCGAACGCGAGCCCTGCGACCAGGCCGCGCGCGTCGGCCACCAGCGTGCCGGTGCCGCGCCGCCACGGCAGCGTGCCGTGCAGCGCCAGGCGGTCGGCGCGATAGCCGGCGACGGCGAGCGCGCTGCCGTCCAGCTGCACCGCAACATCGGGCGCATCGCGTGCGCCACGCAGGCGCAGCGTGCCGCGCAGCACGCCGCCGGCGTCCGGCAGCAGGTCGGCCAGCTGCAGCGGCGCGAAGCGCGCGTCCAGCGCGAGGGTGTCGGCGAGCCGGCCCTCGGCCTCGACCCGGCTGGCGCCGAGCGCGAGCGATGCGCGGCCCGCGTAGGCATCCCCGTCGATCTCGAGGCGTCCGCTTCCGCGCAGCGCGCGGCCGCGCAGGCGGCCGCCCAGGCGCGGCACATCCACGGTCGCGTGCAGGCGGCCGTCGTCGCCCACCTCGCCGCGCGCGCCGAGTTCGCCGTCCACCGCGCCGTTCCAGTCCGGCAGGAAGTAGCCGGGGTCGAAGCCGGCGAGCGTCGCCCGCGCGTCCCATGCCAGCCGCGGCGCCCAGCGCAGCGTGCCCTGTGCGTCCAGCCGGCCCTGCAGCATGGTCACCTGCAGTTCGCGCAGCGCCAGCTGCGCGCGGTTGCCGCGGCCCTGCAGGCGCACGTCGGCGGTCTCGTCGCCGCGGCGCAGCCGGCCGTTGCCGGACACCGCCCATTGCGCCAGCGTGCCGGCCACGCCGAGCTGCGCATCGGCGACCACCGGCGTCGCACCCGGCGCCGTGCCCCAGCGCAGGCCGCGTGCTGCCAGCGCAAGCTGCACGCTGCCGCGGCGCGGGTCGCGCAGGTCGATGCGGCCGGTCGCCCGTACGTGTCCATCGAGCGTGTCGAGCAGCAGCGGTCGCAGGCTCAGCACCTGCTCCTCGAGCACGACGCGCGAAGGCCGCACGTCCACCACGACATCGCCGCGCGCGACGCGCCCGTGCAGGCGCGCGTCGCCGCCACGGCCGTTGGCGTCAAGCGTGAAGGCCAAGGGCGTCGACGGCGCGTCGCCGGCGAGCAGGGCGGGATCGAATTCCTCGCTCCGCGCCTGCAGCCGCCAGCGCGGCGTGTCGGCGCCGCGCAGGGCCAAGGTGATGCGCAATGGTGACGGCGCGTTGCCGGCAAGCGCGACGTCCATGCGCGCGAGGTCGCCGCGGGCGACGAAGCCCAGCCGGACCGGCGCGCGTCCGTCCGCCGCCGGCAGCACCGCGGTGGCGACCAGGTCGCTGCGATAGTTGTCGCGCGGCAAGTAATCGCCATGCGCGGTGAAGCGGCCGCGGTCGGTGTCGACCACCAGGTGCGCGAGGTGCAGCGCGCCGTCGCTCGCGCGCAGGCCGCCGCGCAGGCTGCGCACCGTGAGCAGCGGCTGGCCGGCGCGGGTCACCCGCAGGCCGTCCACGCGGATGCGGTCGGCCTGCAGGCCCAGCGGCGGCGCGATCCGCGGCAGCACGTCCGGCCAGCGCGGGAACTCGAAGGGCGCGCGGCTTTCCGGCAGCGCCAGGGTCGCGCCGCGCACGTCCAGCGCGTCCAGCCGCAGGCGGCGGCCGAGCAGCGGGCGCAGCGCCGGATCCAGGACCAGGGTGTCGGCGGTGAACACGATCGTGCCCATCGCGCAGGGCGCGTCCGGGCGCGCGATGCAGGCCGGATCCAGCTGCCGCGGCAGGCTGAAGCGCACGCCGTGCAGGACCAGCGGACCGGAGGCGGGCCCGCGCGCGTCGCGCCAGGTGAGGCTGGCGCCGGGCGGCAGCCGCGCGACGACCTGCGCCAGCAGCGCGTCGCGCCCGCCGACCGTGGTCAGCAGCCAGTACAGGCCGAGCGCGACCAGCAGCACCAGCGCGCCGGCGACGAACACCGCGCGCAGCGCGAGCCAGCGCAGCCGCGCGCGCCGGCGCGCGCGCAGCTCGGCGATGCGCTCCTCGCGTTCCTGCGGCGTCGGCGTGCTCACAGCTCCGCTCCGATCGCCAGGTGCAGGGTGAAGCGCGAGTCCGGTTCGCCCAGCCCGCGCGCGACGTCCACCCGCACCGGCCCCACCGGCGAGCGCCAGCGCAGCCCGACGCCGACGCCGGTGTGCCAGTCCGGCACCCGGCCGTCGAAGGCGCTGCCGCTGTCGACGAACGCCGCCATGCCCCAGGCGTCGTCGAAGTAGTGCTCGAGCTCGGCGCTGGCGGTGACCACGTTCTTCGCGCCTAGCGCGTAGCGGCCCAGGCGCGGACCCACCTCGTTGCGGTTGTAGCCGCGGATGCTGCCGTCGCCGCCGGCGAAAAAGCGCAGGCTCGGCGGCAGGTCGACCAGCGCGCCGGTGAAGGTGTGGCCGACTTCGCCGCGCAGGATCAGGCGGTCGCGCGCGCCGAGGCCGTGGAACCAGCTGGCGCGCGCGTGCAGCTGGGCGAAGCCGGCGTCGCCGCCGAACGCAGCCGGCGCGCCGCGCAGCAGCAGGCGGCCGGCGATGCCCGCGCGCGGGAACAGGCGGTCGTCGACATCGACGTAATCGGCGCGCAGCGCCGGGAAGTTGTAGGTCGCGTAGCGGTAGTCGGGAGTCGCGCGCGCGGTCTCGACGTAGGCCCAGCGCTCGCGCAGCGCATGCAGCGACGCGGTGACGGTGAGGTGTCGGTTGACCTCGCCGCTGCGGCTGGCGACGAACTCCACGCGACGGGTGTCGATGTAGTCGTCCTGTTCGTCGGCCGCCTGCAGGCTCGCGGTGTACCAGCCGTCCCGCCAGGCGAAGGCGGGAATGCGGTACTGCAGGGTGAGCGTCTTGCGCTGCTGCGCGTAATCCAGCTGCGCCAGCGCCTTGTGCCCGCGGCTGTTGAGGTAGCGCCGCTCCACGCCCAGGCGCACGCCGGCGCCGCTGTCGGTGCCGTAACTCAGGCCCGCGGTGTAGATGCTGCGCTTGGCCGGCGTGAGGGTGACCTCGACCGGCACGCGGTGGTCGGTCGCCTCGTCGGGCTTCGGGTCGATCTGGATGCGTCCGAAGTAGTCCAGCCGCTGCAGCGATTCGCGCAGGCGGTCGAGCTTGCCGGCGTGGTAGTAGCTGCCTTCGTCCCAGTAGACCAGCTTCTCCAGCAGCTGCGGGCGCACGACCTGCGGGGTCTGGGTGAAGGTGACCGCGCCCATGTCGTAGCGCTCGCCGCTGGCCCAGGCGAGGTCGATGTCGGCGGCGTTGGCCGCGCGGGTGACCTCGACGCGATGGCGCGCGAGTTCGGCGTCGAAATAGCCGCGCTCGGCGAGGCGACGGCTGATACGGGTCTTGCCGGCCTCGTAGGGTGCGTGCTCGAACACCGCGCCCGGGCGCGGGCGGAACGCGTCGAGTTCCTCGCGCAGGTAGCGGTCCTCGCCGCCCTCGCCTGTGATCGCGAGGTTGAAGCCGCGCACGCGCACCGGCTGGCCGCGGTCCACGGTGATGGTGACCACGACCGCCTCGCGCGGGCCGCTGCGGGCGACGTCGACCGTCGGCGCGTAGTAGCCGAAGGGTTCCAGCGCCTCGCGGGTCTCCGTTTCGGTCAGCCTCAGCAGCGCGGCGAGGCGGCGCCCGGAGACCTCGCGCGTGGTCGCCTGCTGCAGCGACAGGGCCTCGCGCACGTTGGCGGCCATCGCCTCGTCGAGGCCGCGCACGTCGATGCGCGCGACCTGCGCGGCCTGCGCGGGCAGCGCCTCGCACAGGGCGAGCGCGCACAGGCAGCGGGCGAAGAAGCGGAGCATCGCGGGAGGATACCGACGGCCGCGTGAGCGTCTCGACGCGCGCTTCACGGTGCGCGCAACGCTGGTCCGGCGTGGACGCGGCGCGCTGCGGGTGCGGCCACCCCGCAGCGGAGCAAGCTCCGCTCCACGAGGCGTGGCGGCTCACGTCAGGCCGACAGGTGCTCGATCGCGGCGACGCTGCCGAGGCGGTCGGCCAGGCGCCGCAGGAGGGCCAGGCGGTTGCCGCGCACCGCCGGGTCGTCGGCGTTGACCAGCACCTGGTCGAAGAACGCGTCCACCTGCGGCCGCAACCGGGCGAGCCGGCCGAGCACGGCCACGTAGTCGCGGCCGGCGAGGGCGTCGCCGGTCTCGGCGATCGCGGCGTCCACCGCGGCGGCGAGCTCGCGCTCGGCGGCCTCGGCGTACAGCTTGGGATCGGGCGCGGCCGGGATCTCGCCTTCGGCCTTCTTCAGGATGTTGCGGATGCGCTTGTTGGCGGCGGCCAGCGCCTCGGCCTCGGGCAGGGTCGCGAACTCGCCGATCGCGGCGAGGCGGCGATCGAAGTCGAGCAGCGAGGCCGGGCGCAGCGCGGCGACCGCCTCGAACTGCTGCACCGGCACGCCGCGCTCGGCGTAGTAGCTGCGCAGGCGGTCGAGGATGAAGTCATGCAATTCGTTGACGTCGGCCCAGCTCGCGTCCTTGCCCGCCCCGACCTGCCCGACCGCATCGCGCGCCTGCGCCAGCGCGAAGGCGAGATCCAGATCGACGCCCGTCTCGATCAGCGTCCGTGCCAGCCCCAGCGCATTGCGCCGCAGCGCGAACGGATCCTTGTTGCCGGTCGGCTTCAGGCCCGCGGCGAAGCCGCCGGCCAGCGTGTCCAGCCGCTCGGCGATCGCCAGCACCTGGCCCAGCTTCGTCGCCGCGACGGCATCCGACGAGAAGCGCGGCATGTAGGCCTCGTCGAGCGCGGTCGCGAACTGCGCGCGCGCCGCTTCATCGAGGTCGGCGAGCGCGGCGTCGCGCTGCGCGTAATGGCGGCCGGCGATGCCCTGCAGTTCCGGGAACTCGTTGACCAGCCGCGACTGCAGGTCGGCCTTCGACAATTCCGCCGCGCGCCGCGCCAGCGCCGGATCCACGCCGACCGCGCGCGCGATGTTTTCCGCCAGCGCCGCGACCCGCGCGACCTTGTCGGCGACCGTGCCCAGCTTCGCCTGGTAGGTCACGTTCGCCAGCCCGGCGTTCATCGCCGCCAGCCCCTGCTTCAGGTCCTCGTCGAAGAAGAACTTCGCGTCGGCGAAGCGCGGGCGGATCACCCGCTCGTAGCCCTTGCGCACCTCCGCGACGTCGCGCGACGCGATGTTGGCGACGCCGATGAAGTGGGGCGTCAGCCGGCCGGCCTCGTCGAGCACCGGGAAGAACTTCTGGTTGGCCTCCATCGTCGCCACCAGCGCCTCCTGCGGCACGGCGAGGAAGTCGGCGTCGAAGCTGCAGGCGACCGCGCTCGGCCATTCGACCAGGCACTCGACCTGCTGCAGGTTGTCGGGATCGATGCGGGCGACGCCGCCGGCCGCCCGTGCCGCCGCCTCGACCTCGCGCAGGATGCGTTCGCGCCGCTCGGCCGGGTCCACCAGCACCTGCGCCGCGCGCAACGCGTCCAGGTAGTCCCCGGGCGCGCCGATCCACACCGGCCTGGCGTGCAGGAAGCGGTGGCCGCGGCTCATGCGGTCGCTGCCCACGCCGAGCACTTCGGCCGGCACCACTTCCCCGCCGAGCAGCAGCACCAGCCAGTGCACGGGGCGCACGAAGGCGTAGTCGTGGTCGCCCCAGCGCATCGGCTTGGGGATCGGCATCGCCGCGATCGCCTCGCGCAGGATCTCCGGCAGCAGCTCGGCGGTGCGCGCGCCCGGCTTGACCGCGCGGTGCACGAAGCGCTCGCCCTTGGCGTCGCTGCTGCGTTCCAGCCGGGTCCAGTCCACGCCGGCCTTCGCCGCGAAGCCCTGCAGCGCGCGGGTCGGCTGGCCGTCGGCGTCGAGCGCGATGTTGAGGTAGGGGCCGAGGACCTCGCTGTGCTGCTCCGGCTGTTCGACGGCGACGCCCGGCAGCAGCACCGCCATCCGCCGCGGCGTGTACAGCGGCCGCGCCCCGTCGCGCTCGACCGCGACGCCGCGCTTCACCAGCCCGTCGATCACGCCGTCGAACAGCGCCTGCGCCAGCGCGGGCAGCGCCTTGACCGGCAGTTCTTCGGTGCCGAGTTCGATCAGGAGGGGTTGCATCGCGGTCATCGGGTTCTGGCCTCCGCCTTCATTCCCGCTGGCGGGCATGCGGCGTCTTGGATCGTTTCGACATCGCCGGATCCCGGCTGCGCGGGATGCCGGCAGGACACACGGCGACTACGCCGCCTCGCGCTTCAGCCCCGGAAACCCGAGCTTCTCGCGCTGCGCGTGGTAGGCCTCCGCCACCGCCTGCGCCAGCCGGCGCACGCGCAGGATGTAGCGCTGGCGTTCGGTCACGCTGATCGCGCGGCGCGCGTCGAGCAGGTTGAAGCTGTGCGAGGCCTTGCACACCTGGTCGTAGGCGGGCAGCGGCAGGCCGAGTTCGACTAGCTTGAGCGCTTCGGCCTCGCATTCGTCGAAGCGCCGGAACAGCACCTCGACGTTCGCGTGCTCGAAGTTGTAGGCGCTCTGCTCGACCTCGTTCTGGTGGTAGACGTCGCGGTAGGTCACGGTGCCCTGCGGGCCGCGCGTCCACACCAGGTCGAACACGTTGTCGACGTTCTGCAGGTACATCGCCAGGCGCTCGAGGCCGTAGGTGATCTCGCCGAGCACCGGCCTGCACTCGAGCCCGCCGGCCTGCTGGAAGTAAGTGAACTGGGTGATCTCCATCCCGTTCAGCCACACCTCCCAGCCCAGGCCCCAGGCGCCGAGCGTGGGCGACTCCCAGTTGTCCTCGACCAGGCGCAGGTCGTGCACCAGCGGGTCGATGCCCAGCGCCTTGAGCGAGTCGAAGTACAGCTCGACGATGTTGTCGGGCGAGGGCTTCATCGCCACCTGGTACTGGTAGTAGCGCTGCAGGCGGTTGGGGTTCTCGCCGTAGCGGCCGTCGGTGGGACGGCGGCAGGGCTGCACGTAGGCGGCCTGCCACGGCTCCGGGCCGAGCGCGCGCAGGAAGGTGGCGGGATGGAAAGTGCCGGCGCCGACCTCGAGGTCGAGCGGCTGGATCAGGACGCAGCCCTGCTTCGCCCAGTAGGCGTTGAGGGTCTGGATCAGCTCCTGGAAGGTGGGGCCGGGCATCGGGGTCGCTCGGAGGAAGGCTCGAAAGGCGGCCGGGGGGCGCGCGCGACACGCCGGAAGTGGGCGCCACTGCGGCAAAACCGCCCGGAAAGCGGGCTAGTATAGCCAGCGCATGCCGCCTTCCCGGCATGCCTTCCGCCCGCGCTCCCGACCGGACCCATGCCGCGCGTCGCCCCGTTCCTCATCCTCGAAACCGGCCAGCCCGCCGCGCCCCTGCGCCGCCTCGGCCGCTTCCCGCACTGGATCCGCGTCGCCGCCGGGCTCGCCGCCGACGAGGCGGTGGTGGTGAACGTCGAGGCCGGCGAGCCGCTGCCGCCGCGCGATGGCTTCGTCGGCGTGCTGGTCACCGGGTCGGCGGCGATGGTCACCGACCGCCACGGCTGGAGCGAGCGCAGCGCGCAATGGCTGCACGAGGCCGCGCACGCCGGCACGCCGCTGTTCGGCATCTGCTACGGCCACCAGCTGATCGCGCATGCGCTCGGCGGCGAGGTCGGCGACAACCCGGCCGGCCGCGAGATGGGCACGATCGCGCTTGAACTGCATGTGGACGCGGCCCACGATCCCCTGTTCGGCGGGCTGCCGGTCCGCTTCCCCGCGCAGGCGACCCACCTGCAGTCGGTGCTGCGCGCGCCCGCCGGCGCGACCGTGCTGGCGCGTTCGGCGCAGGACGGCTGCCACGCCTTCCGCTGGGGCGAGCACGCCTGGGGCGTGCAGTTCCACCCCGAATTCAGCGCCCGCCACATGCGCGGCTACGTGCACGCCCGCCGCGAGGCGCTGGCGCGCGAGGGCCACGACCCGGCGGCGCTGGCCGCCGGCGTGCGCGCCACCCCGCTGGCGCGACGCGTGCTGCGCCGCTTCGTGCGCCACGCCCGCCGCGCGGGCGCCGCCAGCGGTTAGCATTCCCGGCTTCCTCGGAGACACCCATGCACACGCGCACGCTCGGGCCGGCCGCCGGCTGGAAGTGGTTCATGCAGGCAATCAACGTCGGCCGCAACGATCCCAAGGCGCTGTTCGGCGCCGGCGCGCTGCTGATGCTGGCGGCGCTGGTGCCGAGCCTCGTGCAGCTGGTGCTGGAGCGGCTGTTCGCGCGCGGCAACCTCAACGCGTCGCTGGCGATCGCCGGGCTGTGCACGCTGGTGATGATGGTCTTCTTCCCGCTGCTGATCGGCGGCTTCTACCGGGTGATCGACGCCACCGAGCGCAACCGCCCGGTGCGCGCGACCGCGTTGTTCGACACCTTCCGCCGCGGCCAGGGCGGCGGGCGCCTGATCGGCTACGGCCTGCTGATGACCGCGATCTACCTGCTGGTGTTCGGCGGGATCATCGGCGCCTTCGGGCAGGAGCTGGCGAGCTGGTACCTGAAGGTCTTCGCGCTGGCACAGCAGGCCACGCCGGGCGCGCCGCCGCAGCTGCCGCCGCCGCCGGCCGGCACCGGGCGGGTGTTCGGGCTGTCGTTGCTGGCGTTCATGTTCCTCGGCGGCGCCTACGCGGTCGGCTTCGGCCAGGTCGCGCTGGGCGGGCGCGGGGTCGGCGGCGCGCTGGCCGACGGCTTCGCCGGCGCCTTCCGCAACGTGCTGCCGCTGCTGGTGTTGACCGTGATCGGGATGGCGGCGATGCTGCTGACGGCGCTGCTGCTGGGGCTGGTGATCGTCGTGCTCGGCGCGATCGGCATGGCGATCCACCCGGCGCTGGCGGCGCTGCTGATCGTGCCGGTCTACCTCGCCTTCCTGGTGGTCCTGTACGTCGTGATGTTCGGCATCATGTACTTCGTCTGGCGAGACGTATGCGCGGACGACGCGGCGCAGCCGCCGCCGAACCAGCTCGCCGCCTGATCAGGCCACCAGCCGCAGCAGGGCGACGTAGCGGGCCAGCAGCCAGGCCCCGGCGAGCAGCACCGCCAGCGCCTGCAACCCGATCCACGCGCGCGCCCAGCCCGGCAGGCGCGGCGCGTCCGCACCCTCGAACACGCTCGTCCCGCTCAGCACGTCGTGCAAGGCGCGATGCGGCGGCAACAGCGCCAGCGCGTGGCCGAGGTTGAGGGTCAGCCAGGACAGCGTCGTCGCCAGCTGGCGCAGCACCAGCCGCGGCCAGCCCGCGCGCGTGCCGTCGGCGCGCGCGACCCACAGGCCGAGCGCGCGCTGCCCGGGCGAGGCCTGCCCGCGCGTCGCCTGGAAGCCCACGTGCCAGGCCAGCGCCAGCGCCGCGTAGGCGAGCAGCGGCGCCAGCAGCAGCCAGGCCAGAGCCGCCTGCATCGCCGCGGCGGCGGCGCGCACCGCCGGATCGGCGAGCAGGCGGGTGGCGAGCCCGGCCGGATCCATGGGCGCCCCGAACGCGTCGCCGAGCCGCTGCATCAGCAGGTCCGACAGGGCCAGGAAGGACGCGTGCAGCGCGGACAGGGCCGCGCGCATCCGCGGCCAGGCCAGCGGCAGCGCCAGCAGCGCGAGGCAGGCGGCGTCCAGCGACCAGGCGGCGTAGCGCCGCCACACGCCGGCCACCCGCGCGCCGCTCATTCGGCCGAGGTCGGATCGGGCTTGCGCGCCGGCGCCACCATCCGCGACGCGAGGATGCCCGCTTCGTAGAGCAGCATCATCGGCACCGCCAGCAGCAGCTGCGAGACCACGTCCGGCGGCGTGATTACCGCCGCCACCACGAAGATGCCGACGATCGCGTAGCCGCGCCATTCCTTGAGCTGCGCCGGCGTCACCCAGCCGAGCAGGACCAGGATCACCAGCGCCACCGGCAACTCGAAGCTGGCGCCGAAGGCGAGGAACACGACCAGCACGAAATCGAGGTAGGCGGCGATGTCGGTCATCATCGCCACGCCCGTCGGGGTCACCTTGTTGAGGAAGGCGAACACCGCCGGCAACACGACGAAATAGGCGAACGCGCAACCGGCGTAGAACAGCAGCAGCGACGAGACCAGCAGCGGCATCGCCAGCTTCTTCTCGCGCCGGTACAGGCCCGGCGCGACGAACGCCCACAGCTGGTACAGCAGCCACGGCATGCACACCACCAGCGCCACGAAAAAGGCCAGCTTGACCGGCGCGAAGAACGGCGAGGCGACCTCGGTGGCGATCAGCTGGCCGCCCTTGGGCAGCTTCTCCAGCAGCGGCTGCGCCAGCAGCGCGTACAGGCGGTTGGCGAAGGGCAGCAGGCCGACGAAAACCAGCACCAGCCCGGCGACCGCGCGCAGCAGGCGCGAACGCAGTTCGATCAGGTGGTCGAGCAGGCGGCTCGGCGGGGCGGTGTCAGCGTCGCGCATCGTCCGGCGCTTCCGTTTCGCCTGAAGGGAAGGGCAAGGCGGTCTGCGGCGACGGTTCCGCCATGGCGTCCGCGTGCTCGCCGGACTCGCCCGGTTCGACCAGCACGCCATCGTCGTCCTCGTCCTGCGGCGGCGGCGGCTCGAGCAAGGCGTGGTCGACCTGCGAGCGGCGCATCTCGGGTTCGTCGTCGCGCTGCTCCTGCTGCCCTTCGCCTTGCGGGTGGTCCTGCGCCGGCGCCGCGCCGGGCTCGCGGGCGATCTGCGCGCGGGTCTCCTCCAGTTCGGCCTGCGCCTCGGTCAGCTGCGCCTGCAGCGCGGTCGCGCCGCCGCGCAGGTCGTCCTCGGCCGAACGCAGCGCCTCGCGGGTCTCGCGCAGGGTGCGCTGCAGGTCCTCGCTGGCGATCTCGTTCTCGAACTCGGATTTCACCGAATGCCAGTGCGAGCGCGCGCGGCGCACCCACAGCCCGGCGAAGCGCGCGGCCTTGGGCAGCCGCTCGGGGCCGAGCACCAGCAGCGCGACCACCGCGATGATCAGCAGCTCGGAGAAACCGATGTCGAACACCGCCGCCTCCGCGTGCGGTCAGCGCGAAGCCGGGGGCTGGCGCTCGTCGTCGCGCTGGCGCTCTGCCTCTTCCTCGCGCCGGCGTTCGTCGGGCAGCTGCGCGGCCGGCTTGTCGCCATCGTGCATGCCCTTCTTGAAGCCCTTGACCGCTTCACCGATGTCCTGGCCGACGTTCTTCAGGCGCTTGGTGCCGAACACCAGCACCACGATCACCAGCACGATCAGCCAATGCCACAGACTGAGTCCGCCCATGAGGGATGTCCGCCTTCCGGAAAGGGGCGACAGGATAGCGCAGCGGTCGTGACGACCGGCTCCCCGCTGCGGACGCCGGTCAGGGCGTGGACGGCAAGGGTTCGCTCTGGACCGCGTCGTCCGGCACCGGCTCGAAGGCGCCCGGCGCGGGTGCGGATGCGGGTGGCTGCGCGACAGGCGCCACAGGCGCGGGCGCCGGCGGGGGCCCCGGGACTGCCGCGACTGGCGCGGTGGTGGTGGTGCCGCGCGCGGCGCGGGCGGCGGCGCTGGCCTCCTCGAGGCTGTCGCGGAACCCGACCAGCGCAGCGGATGGCCGCTGAGCAATCCGGCTCTCGAAGATCATGCGCGGCGTGGTGTCCTGGCCGTAGGCGGCCTCGTTGGCGGCGTCGTCGATCGACAGCACCGCGCCGTCGAGGGCGACGCCCGCGAACAGGCCGCGCGCGCGCGACCATGACCAGATTTCCGCCTTCATCTGCCCGTCGGTGGCCGCCGCGGCGGTGCGCCCGACCGGTCCGGCGGCGACACCGGCGTCGGCGCCGAGCGTGAACTTGCCGTTGACGATCGACTCCAGCCCGCGCTCGCTGCGGAACACCAGCACGATGTCGGAGGACTGCACGCCGGCCTGGAAGCCGATGCTGCCGCCGGTGAGGGTGACGAAACTCGGGTTCGACCAGGTGCCGTCAGCGGTTTTCACCGACAGCAGGCCGTGGCCACGGCGGCCGCCGACCACGAGGCCGGCCTTGATCGCGTCCGGGATCACCACGATCGCGTGGCCCTCGTCGAACAGCTTGTCGGGGATCGCCGATTCCGGGATCGCCTGGATCTCGGTCAGCACGCGCACCGCGTTCTGCGCGCGCGCATCCTCGCGCGCGCCGGCCAGCGCCGTGCCCACGGCGAGGGTGAGCGCCAGCAACAGCGGCAGGCGGAAGGACAGGCGCGGGCGATCAGCAGGCATGGGCGGCTCCGGCAGTGGGGGACAGCGGAAGTTCAGGCTAGTCGCGGGGGCATGAATCGGGACTGGCTGGCACCATGATGCCGCCGCGCGCGCTGTTGCGGAAACCGCGCGCTACCGCCCGGGCCGCCGCGCCTGCCATCCTATGCGGATGCCCGCGCCCGACACCGCCGTCCTGCTGGTCAACCTCGGCACCCCCGCAGCGCCGACGCCGCGCGCGGTGCGGCGCTACCTCGCCGAATTCCTGAGCGATCCGCGCGTGGTGTCGCTGCCGCGCCTGCTGTGGTGGCCGGTGCTGTATGGCGTGATCCTGCCGCTGCGCGGAGCGCGGGTGGCGCGCAAGTACGCGCAGGTCTGGCTGCGCGACGGCTCGCCGCTGGCGGTGCACACGCGCGCGCTCGCCGACGCGGTGCGCGAACGGCTGCCGCGCTGGCGGGTCGAGCACGCGATGCGTTACGGCGAACCGGCGCTCGCCGCGCGCCTGCAGGCGCTGCGCGACGACGGCGTGCGGCGGGTGCTGGTGCTGCCGCTGTATCCGCAGTATTCGACCAGCACGACCGCGTCGGTCGCCGACGTCGTCGCGCGCGCCGGCGGCCTGCGGGTCGAGCTGGTGCGCGACTACCACCGCGATCCGGCCTGGGTCGCTGCGGTCGCCGCGTCCATCCGCGCGCACTGGCAGCAGGCCGGGCGCTGCGCGCACCTGCTGTTCTCCTTCCACGGCCTGCCGCAGCGGCTGGTCGACGCCGGCGATCCCTACGCCGCGCAATGCGAGGCCGGCGCGCAGGCGATCGCCGCGGCGCTGGGCCTCGAGCGCGAGGCATGGTCGCTGGCCTACCAGTCGCGCTTCGGCCGCGAGCGCTGGCTGGGTCCGTCCACCGCGGACTCCCTCGATGCGCTGGGCGATCGCGACGTGCGCCGGGTCGACGTGGTCTGCCCCGGCTTCGCGGTGGATTGCCTGGAAACGCTGGAGGAGGTCGCGATGATGCTGGCGGAGCGCTTCGCCGAGCGCGGCGGCGAGCTGCGCTACATCCCCTGCCTCAACGCCGCGCCGGCGCACGCCGACGCGCTGGCGGCGCTCGCCGCCCGCGCGCTGGATCCCGCCTGATGCGCGCATTCGCGCTCGACATCCCGTGCGGCCGCATCGCCGGGCTGCGCGCGGGAGACGCCGGCACGCCGAAAGTGCTGGCGCTGCACGGCTGGCTCGACAACGCGGCCAGCTTCGTGCCGCTGGCGCGCTGCCTCGACGGGCTCGACCTGGTCGCGCCCGACCTGCCCGGCCACGGCCGCAGCGCGCACCTGGCGCCGGGCGCGGACTACTCCTTCGCCGGCGCGGTGCACACGGTGCTGGACATCGCCGACGCGCTGGGCTGGGACCGTTTCGCCTTGCTCGGACATTCGATGGGCGCCGGCATCGGCAGCCTGGTCGCGGCGGCCTGCCCGCAGCGGATCGAGCGCTTCGTCGCGATCGAGGCGCTGGGCGCGCTGGCCGAGGATGCGGAGCGCACGGTCGTGCGCCTGCGCGACGCGGTCGCGGCGACCCGCGCGCTGCCCGGCAAACGCCTGCGCGTGTTCCCCGACGTCGCCAGCGCCGCGCAGGCGCGCATGCGGGCGAACGATCTGTCCGAAGCCGCGGCGCGGCTGCTGGTCGAGCCCGGCCTGGTGCCGGTCGACGGCGGCTACGCCTGGAGCAGCGATCCGCGCCTGACCCTGCCGACCATGATCCGCACCACGGAGGCCCAGGTCGACGACCTGGTGCGCGGGATCGCGATGCCGACCCTGGTGGTCTACGCCGACCCGGCCCAGCCCTACCTGCCCGATCCGCTGCGTCGGCGCCGCGCGGCGCTGCTGCCGCGCGGCGATGTGGTGGTGCTGCCCGGCAGCCACCACCTGCACATGGAGGCGCCGGCGGCGGTCGCGGCCGCGATCGCCGGCTTCCTCGGCGCCCGCGTCACTCCTTGCGGGTGACCTGCAGCGAGACTTTCACGGTGTCGTCGGCGTCGGCGTCGAAGGAGACCATCGCGCTGCGGTTTTCCTTCTCGAAGGCGAGCATCTGGGTCTCGCCGCTCTGCTGCATCGCCATGGTCTGCTTCCAGCCCTCGGCCTGCATCTGCTTGCTGGCGTCGGCGAACAGCGACGACACCTGGCCCGGTGCCGCCAGCGACACCACCAGCGCGCCCGGCATCTGCATCGAGCTCTCGACCTTGTAGCCGGACGGCAGGTAGACGTCCTTCGGGAAGTCGTTGGGCAGGGTCGCGTCGTCGCCGCCGGCGATCTTCATCTCGCCCTTGTCGGTCTTGAAGGTGACTTCGGCGCCATCCTTGGACACTTCGACCTCGTGGCCGGTGGCGGCGGACAGGGCCTTTTCGGCGAGACGCTCGCCCGGCGACTTGCCGCAGGCAGCAACGGTGAACACGGCAAGGCCGAGCAGAAGCATGACGCGCATGGCGATTCCCCTAGTGGTGAGCGTGCACGGCCCCCTGGCCGTGTTTCCGGATCAACGCGGATCGGCGCCGTTGCCGGCCAGCAGGGCGCGCAGGCTCGCCTTGAGCCGGCGTCCGTGCGCGTGGAACCAGGCGCGTTCGTCGCGCCAGTCCGGGCAGCGCGCCTCGACCTCGCGCCAGAACGCGCGCGAGTGGTCGGCGCGGATCAGGTGGCAGAGCTCGTGCACCAGCACGTACTCGAACGCGGACGGCCGCGCCAGCACCAGCGACAGGTCCAGCGCGACGCTGTCGTCGGGCGCCAGCGAGCCCCACTGCGACGTCATGGTCTTGAACAGCACCCGGCGCGGCGGCCGCGGCAGGCCGGGCAGGTAGCGCGGCAGCCAGCGGCCGAGGTCGGCGCGCGCCTCGCCTTCATAGAAGTCGCGCAGCGCGCGCCGCAGCGCGGCGTGGCCGGCGCGCGGCGGCACCGAGAACAGCAGCCCGTCGCCGTCGCGCCGCACCCGCGCGCAGCGCCCGGCCTCCCAGCGCAGCGGCACGTGCGCGTCGCGCAGCGGCAACGCGGCGGTGGCATCGCGTTCCAGCGCCGGCAGGCCGGCGGCGTAGTGCGCGAGCTGCTCGGCGAGCCAGTCGCGGTGGCTGGCGAGGAAGCGCTCGCCGCTGGCCAGGCTCGCCCGCAATGGCACGGTCAGGCGCGCGCCGCGCTCGTCCACCGCCAGCTTGAGCCGGCGCGCGCGCGGGTCGCGCACGCGCTGCACCGGCACGGTGCGGCCGTCGGCGAGGGTCAGCGACAGGACGTCGCGTTCGATGCTGCGCGGCTTCGGGGCCAGCAGGCGGCGGAGGGGGTCGGGCATCGCGTGGAATGTGTGCGGCGCGGCGCGCAAGGCAACGCCGCGACGACAGCATGCACCATCGCCGCGGCGATGTCGTGCACGCGCGCGTCAGGCCTCGCCCTTCGACAGCTTGAGGGCCGACTCGAGCACGCTGAACAGGCGGTGCACCTCGCCCGCCATCAGCACGAAGCGCGCGTCGAGCTCGGCGCGCAGGTCGTCGCGGTCGGTGGACTCGAGCTGGTCCACCGCGCCGTCGAGCAGCTTGAACTTGCGCACCACCAAGTCCTCGCCGAGCACGAAGCTGACGTGGTCGTCGAGCACCAACGCCAGGCGGGTCACCTGCTTGCCCGACTCCAGGTGCTTGCCGATCTCCTCGCAGGCCAGCTCGTGGCGCTGGCACTTCACCACCGCGCCCTTGTCGGCCGCGTCCTTGAGCTCGCATTCGTCGCCCAGCGACAGGCCCTCGGGCAACGCGTCGCCGGCAACCCAGCCGGTCAGCACCGCCCGCGGCGCGGTCTCGGCGTTGAGCGGCAGCGCCGGGAAGCTGCCGAGCGCGCGGCGGATTTCGGCGACCACGTTCTCCGCGGTCTTGCGCGAGGAGGTGTCGACCACGCAGATGCCGTGGGCGAGGTCGAGCAGCGCGTCGGTGCGGGTCGGCCGCACGAAGGCGCGCGGCAGCAGCTCGGCGACCAGCTCCTCCTTGAGCCGCTTGCGGGTGCGGCCGCCGGGGCGGCGGCCTTCCTTTTCCTCGATCTCCGCCAGCTTCTTCTGCAGCAGGTCGTTGACCACGGCGCCGGGCAGAAGCCGGTCCTCGCCGCCGACGCTGAGCCAGATCGCGTCGCCGACACGGTGCGAGAGCGCTTCGCCGTCGCGGCCGAACGGCGACACGAAGCCGCGCGAGGACAGTTCCATCGGGCCGACCGGCTTGAGCCGCGCCTCGGCGAGCTGCGTTTCGAGATCGGAGAAATCCTGGGAAGCGGGGAAGCGGAACAGCGTGAGGTTGCGGAAGAACATCGGGAGACCGGGAGAGGGGAAGAGGGAGACGGGAGACGGGAGACGGAAAAAAACGCGGCGCGCGGGATCAGGGGTCTTGCGTCTCCCGCTTCCCGTCTCCCGTCTCCCCGCCGCCCAGCCACGCATGGGCGTCCGGCAGCGCGCCGCCGCGCAGGCCGAGCGCGAGGAAGTCGAACAGCTTCGGATCGCTCAGCTGCGAGGGCCGGATGTCGCCGAGCGCGCGCGCGATGTTCTCCACGCGTCCGGGCGCCTCCTGCTCCCAGGCGTCCAGCATGCGCCTGACCTGCTTGCGCTGCAGGTTCTCCTGCGAGCCGCACAGGTTGCAGGGGATGATCGGGAAGCCCTTCGCATCGGCGTAGGCGGCGATGTCGTCCTCGCGCACGTAGGCGAGCGGGCGGATCACCACGTGGCGGCCGTCGTCGCTGAGCAGCTTGGGCGGCATCCCGCTCAGCCTGGCGTGGAAGAACAGGTTGAGGAAGAACGTCGCCACCAGGTCGTCGCGGTGGTGGCCGAGCGCGATCTTGGTGAAGCCCTGCTCGGCCGCGTACGTGTACAGCGCGCCGCGCCGCATCCGCGAGCACAGCGAGCACATCGTCTTGCCCTCGGGAATCACCCGCGACACGACGGAATACGTGTCCTGCTCGAGGATGTGGAAGTCCACGCCGAGCACGCGCAGGTACTCCGGCAGCACGTGTTCCGGGAAACCCGGCTGCTTCTGGTCGAGGTTGACCGCGGTCAGCGAGAAGCGCACCGGCGCCTTGCGCTGGAGTTGCAGCAGGATGTCCAGCAGGGTGTAGCTGTCCTTGCCGCCGGACAGGCAAACCATCACCTTGTCGCCGTCCTCGATCATCCCGAAGTCGGCGATCGCGCGCCCGACCTGGTGGCGCAGGCGCTTGGCCAGGCGCTGCCGTTCGTGCGCCTGGCGGCGCGCGCGCGGCGCGGGTTCGGCGAGGGGAAGGACGAGGTTCATGCGGGGGACGACGGGTGCCGCGCGGGGCCGCCCATTCTAGCGTCCGCCGCTGCCATGACGCGGTCGTGGCGCACGGTTAAGCTGGCCGCGATGAACACCCCGCGCGACCCCGCCGAACTCGCCCGCCTGGTCCAGCGCGTCGCCGAGCTGCGGCTGGAGCACCGCGCGCTGGACGGCGAAATCCTCCGCCTGGAGTCCGGCATCGCCGCCGACGAGCTCGCGGTCAAGCGCATGAAGAAGCGCAAGCTGCAGCTCAAGGACGAGATCGCGCGGCTGGAGAGCGCGCTGATCCCGGACGAGCCGGCCTGACCGCCCTGACGGCCTGCCGGTTCAGGCCTCCGGCTTCGCCGCCTCCGGGCTGATCTTCTCGATCGTGTGCCGCAGTTCGCGGCCGAGGATGACCTTGGCGTCCTTGGCCAGCGCGGCCAGGCGTTCGTCGAAGACCAGCTTGCTGTTCTCGTCCGGCCACACCAGCTTGAGTTCGCGCAGCTTCTGGATGAACGAGCGGAACAGGCCCTTGTCGAAGAACTCCGGCGCCGCCGGCGCGTACAGCAGGCTCAGCCGCTGCGCCGCCAGCTGGCACAGGCTTTCCAGCTCGCCGGCGCCGAGCGTGCCGGGGCCGTTCTTGGCCAGCACCGAAATCGCGATGTAGTAGCGCTCGAAGGCCTGCTGCAGCGCGTGGCCGATCGCGCGCAGGCGGAACACCTCGTCCGACTGCCCGGCGTTGCGCGCAAGGATGCCGCCGTCCTCGCCGTTGACCTCCTCCAGCAGGCCTTCGCGCACGAACACGTCGAGGGTGCGCTCGATGCGCTCGCCGAAGGCCTCCTCGCTCCACGGCAGGAACAGTTCGGCCTGCAGGAACGGATACATCGCCCGGCCCAGCCGCAGCAGCGTCGCGCGCGCCATCCGGCGGTTGTGCTGGAAGCAGCTCGCGATCCACGCCGAGGCGGTGAACAGGTGCAGCACGTTGTTGCGGAAATAGCTCAGCAGCACCGCGTTCTCGCCGTCCACGCCGAGCACGTCGCCGAGCGGGTGCGGGATGCGGTTCAGCAGACCGATTTCCTCGCCGTGGGCGACGATCTGCTCCGGCGTGTGCGGGGTGACGGTGACCCGTTCGCCATAGGGCACTTCCGCCAGCAGCGTCTTCGACAGCGCGATCTGGGTCAGCAGGTCGGCCTCGCCCATCGCATGCTTGGGCGTGGACAGCAGCGACAGCGCGAGCAGGTTGACCGGATTGACGTCGGCGGCGCGGTTGACGTGCACGTTGATGCGCTGCGCGAGCGCGTCCACGGTGTCCGCCAGCCAGGCCGGCTTCTCGTCCTCGGCGACCGAGCGGCCGTCCCAGCCGACGGCATGCTCGGCGAGCATGTCGTTGAGCAGGATCGGCTCGCCGAAGTTGACCACCACCTGCCCGTAGTTGCTGCGCAGCACCTTCGGGATGCCCATCAGGAGGCCGAAGATCGATTCCTTCTCTTTCGGCTTGCCGGTCAGCTCGTCGAGGTAGCTGCGGCCTTCCATCAGCTTCTCGTAGCCGATGTAGACCGGCTGGAACAGCACAGGCCGGGTCGGCTGGCGCAGGTAGGCGCGCACCGTCATCGCCAGCGAACCGCCCTTGGGCGGCAGCAGGCGGCCGGTGCGCGAGCGCCCGCCCTCGATGAAGTACTCGATGGAATAGCCGCCGGCGACCAGCTGCGCCATGTACTCGCGGAACACCGCCGAGTACAGCGCGTTGCCGCGGAAGCTGCGGCGGGCGAAGAACGCGCCGCCCTTGCGCAGCAGGGTGCCGATCACCGGCAGATTGAGGTTGATGCCGGCGAAGATGTGCGGCGGCACGACACCGTGCGTGTAGAGCAGGTAGCTCAACAGCAGGTAGTCCATGTGGCTGCGGTGGCTGGGCACGTACACGACTTCGTGGCCGGGCGCCGCCGCCTTCAGCTGCTCGAGGTGGTGGACCAGCACGCCGCGGTAGATCCGGTTCCACACCGGGGTCAGCAGGAAGCTGGCCGAGCGCACCACCGGGTGCGAGTAGTCGGCGGCGATCTCGTAGGCGTAGGCATGCGCCTTGCGCCACGCGTCCTCGAGCTTGCTGTTGTCGCGGCGGGCCTGGTCGGCGATCGCGTCCTTCACAGCATCGGCGGCGAGCACCTTGTCCACCAGCAACCGGCGGGTGGACAGGTCGGGCCCGATCACCGCCTCGCGGATGCGGTGGAAGTGCGTGCGCAGCACGCGCGAGAGCTTGCGCACCGTGCGCTCGGGCGGCAGTTCCTCGGCGAGGATGTCGCGCAGGTCCACCGGTGGCGCGAACTGGACCAGGGTATTGCGGCCGTTGAGCAGGATCGCCAGCAGCCGGCGGAAGCGGCCGACCAGCGTCCAGTTCTCGGAGAACAGCACCGAGAACCAGCCAGACTGCTTGTCCGGCGAGCGGCCGACGAAGATCGACACCGGTACCAGTTGCACGTCCAGATAGGGATCGGTGCGGTGCGCGTCCAGCAGGCGCGCGAGCGTGTCCGAATGGGTGCGGCGCGGCTTCACCGGCTTGCCGGTGGCCAGGTTGGCGGCCATCGCCACGGTGCTGCCGGCGTTGCGCCGCGACAGCGCGAGGTAGGCGCGCTTGCGGCCGAGCGGATCGCCGGGTAGCGGCTGCAGCGGCGACGGCAGGCCGGCCTCGCGGCAGGCGCGCTCGAGGATCAGGGCGTTGGACAGGCCGTAGTCCTCGAGCACGTAGCAGATCGGGCGGCCGTCGAGCATCGCCGCCGGCTGCACCGGTTCGACGTTCAGGCCGATCCACGGCTCCAGCAGCTTGCCGAGCAGGCCCGCCCACCACGGCCGGCGGGCCGGCGCGGGGGCGGACGCTGGCGGCGCGGCGACCGGCAGTTCGGCCTGGACCGGGGAGGCGGCGGTGGTCGTGGTCTCCGGCGCGGTCCTTGGCGGCGGCGCGGCACCGCTGTCGTCGGCGGGTTCGGCGGCCGGCATCGCCGCCGCGTCGTCCGCGGCGTGCCGCGGCGGCTCCCTGCCGCCCACATGCGCGGCATCGCCGGCGGGCGCCGGCGGGCGCGACGATTCCGGGGGGTCGAAGGGCAGGGTCGGCTGGGTGGGCATCGGGGGATTATGGCCGACCGCCGCCTGGGCGGCCGGCGCGCGCCGCTCAGCGCGCGGCGGGCGCCGCGGGCGCGCTGCGGTCGGCGACCTGGGCGGCCGCCGCGGGCGGGCGCACCGCGGCCTCGGCGTGGCGCAGGAAATCGGCGACGTACCAGCGCCCGTCGACCCGCTCCATCGCGATCACCGTGTCGATGTCGGTGCCGGCGAAGCGGTACTGCATGCGGACTCTGGCACGGTCGCCGGTCTGCTCCTGCAGGCTGGCGCGCATCCCCGCCAGGTCGCCGTCGAGGTCGAGGCCGTAGCCCTTCAACGCCTGCTTGAAGGCCGCGGCGAAGGGGCCCAGCCGGCGCAGCCCGTCGTCCAGCCCGGCGACGCGGAAGGCGCCGTCACGGGCCAGCCCGGTGCGACGGGCGGCCGGGACCAGCAACGCGAGCCCGGCGCGGGCGCGGGCGCGATCCCCCAACGGTGCGCGCGTTCCCCAGGTCGCCGTGGCCCGTACCAGCTGCGCGTAGTGCCGGCGCTGGTCCTCGCCGAAGCCGGGCCGGTGCTCCACGTACTCCACCCCGAACACGCCCAGGGTGGCGGCGGTGTTGCGCAGCTGGCGGTCGGCCCCGGCGAACTGGCGGTCGAAGACGCGCAGCAGCCGCTGTTCCGCGTCCGGCGCGGCCAGCGTCTGCAGCATCGCCGGCAGGCGCGCGCCGAAGGGCAGCTCGTCCAAGGGCCAGCGGGTGCGGCCGGCGCGCCAGGCGGCGTCCAGCTCCGCGTGCAGGACCGGGGGGACCGCCTCGCGGGCGAAGCCGGCCAGATCGTTGTCGTGCAGGAGCATGGTCAGCTGCTGCACGGTGCTGGCCGGCCCCGGCGGCGGGCCCGGCGTGGCCGCGTCAGGCGCGGTCGGCGCGCGGCAGCCCCCCAGCAGCAGGCCCGCGAGCAGGGCCGGCAGCAGCCGGGCGATGGTCGAGCGAGGTCCCCTCATGCGCGCGGATGGTGGCTGCCCGGCAGGCAGGCGGCAAGCATGGGGATCACGGTTCGCGCCCGCGCGGCCAGGCGCCCGGGCAAGAAAAAAGGAGGCGCGGGGCCTCCTTCAAGCCGGCTGGCGCCGGGGACAGTCGGTTGTGGCATGGCTCCGGCCGTGGCCGGATGCCGGGCAGGCTACCGCTTCCAGAAAGCTGATGCAATACCTTAAAAAATTCACGATAAACTGTTGATTCTCAATGCGAGACCCCGTCATCCAGAGCGGCTTCCTTGGCCGCCCGGCGAGCCTCGGGGCTGTCCGCATCGCCGCTCAGCGCGCTCTCCCAGCTCCCGTAGACCGGGTTGGGCAGCACCCACCAGCGTTCGCCGACCCAGCCCAGGTGCGGCGCGACCGCCGCGCGGCGCCCGTCCAGGGTGTTGGCGGCGGGCTCGACGAAGTCGCCGAGCTGGTCGCCGAACTGCATCACCACCCGGTGGCCGCGTCCGACCAGCTGGCGCCGGCAGGACTTGTCCGAGCCGGTGCCCGCACAGCCGTGGACGACCGTGCCCTTGCCGAGGAACTGGCCGTCGTCGGCGATCGGGAAGCCGGTCGCGCGCAGGTTGGCGACGGTCGCCGGGCCCTGGGCGACGGTGCGGTTGCTGACGTAGTAGACGGTGACGCCCTGCGCCGCCGCGTGCTGGAGGAAGTCCAGCGCGCCGGGCAGCGGCGTCGCCGCACGCTCCTCGACCCAGCTGTTCCATGTGCCGGGGTCGAACTCGGTGCGGGCGCGGATCTGCCGCACCT
The DNA here is from genome assembly GCA_035686325.1 of Lysobacteraceae bacterium. Taxonomy (GTDB): domain Bacteria; phylum Pseudomonadota; class Gammaproteobacteria; order Xanthomonadales; family Xanthomonadaceae; genus JABFWF01. The sequence goes on along the minus strand of DASRZN010000019.1, from coordinate 24,617 downwards.
GGTGCGGCGAGTTGTCCAGCACCGTCTCGTCGACGTCGACGATGATCGCCGGCGGCAACCCGTGCGCGGGGCCGGCGGCGGCGCGGTCGGCGGGCACGAGCGCGTCCCAGTCCGGATCCTGCAGCGCCGCGGCCAGGTGCTCGCCGGCGGCGCGGTACACCTCGATCGAGATCAGCTCGCGCTCGATCGCTTTCTGGAACCAGGCGGTGGCGTCGAGGCTGTCGTCGGCGGGCACCGTGGCGGAAGCGTCCGGTTGCGGCGCCTGCGCGGCGGGCAGGCCGGCGCAGGCGGCAAGGGCGAGCGCGAGCGGAAGCGGGGCGAGGCGGGACAGGCGCATGGAGGGCTCTCCGGAACGATGCGCGGGAGTGTAGCCGGCGTCGCCCGGGCCGGCCGCGGGCGCGCGTCAGCCTTCCAGCAGCGCGCGGATGTTGGCGAAGCCGACGCTAGCGCGCTCCTTCTTCTGCTCGGCGTCGGCCACCGGGTCGGCGCCGTCGCGCTGCAGCTCGGCGGCCGGCAGCTCGTCGAGGAAGCGGCTGGGCAGGTTGCGCTGGCGCTCGCCCCAGCGCTGCGCTTCCTTGGAATACGACAGCCACAGCTGTTCCTTGGCGCGGGTGATACCGACGTAGAGCAGGCGCCGCTCCTCGTCCAGCCGCCCCTCCTCCAGCGAGGCCTCGTGCGGCAGGTTGCCGTCCTCCATGCCGACGATGAAGACGTAGCGGAACTCCAAGCCCTTCGCCGCGTGCAGCGACATCAGCCGGACCTGGTTGCCGGCCTCGCCCTTGTCGGCGTGCGACAGCAAGGCCAGCGCGGCCGCGAGGTCGCCGGGGCCGGCTGTCTTCGGTCCGTCGAACCAGTCGGCGAGCTCGTCGAGGTTGCGCCGCCGCGCCTGGAACTGCGCCTCGTTCCTGCACTGCGCGCGCAACGCCTCGAGCAGGCCGGAGCGCTCGTTGAGCAGGCGCACCAGCTGCGCCGGCGGCAACCGCGTGGCCTCGCCGCGCAGACCGCGCACGACGTCGGCGAAGCCCTGCAGCGCATTCGCGCTGCGCGCGGGCAGCTGCTTGAGCAGGCCGATCGATTCGGCCGCGCGCGCCAGCGGCAGGTGCGCGTGCTGGGCGAGCTCGGCCAGCTTCGCCAGGGTGGTGCCGCCGACACCACGCTGCGGCGACTGCACCGCACGCAGGAAGGCCGCGTCGTCGTCGGGGTTGGCGATCAGCCGCAGCCAGGCCATCGCGTCCTTGACCTCGCCGCGGTCGAGGAAGGCGGTGCCGCCGGTGATGTGGTACGGCACGCGCAGCAACTGCAGCGCCTTTTCCAGCGGCCGCGACTGGTGGTTGCCGCGGAACAGGATGCAGAAGTCGCTCCACGGCGCGCCACGGCTTTCGTGCAGGAAGTGGATGCGGTCGGCGACCTTCTCCGCTTCGTGCTCCGCGTTGCGGCACTCCCATACCCGGATGCGCTCGCCGTCGGGCTGGTCGCTCCACAACGTCTTCGGATGCTCGTGCGGGTTGTGCGCGATCAGCGCGTTGGCGGCGCGCAGCACGCGATTGGAACAGCGGTAGTTCTGCTCGAGCTTGACGATCTCCAGCTGCGGGTAGTCGACCCCGAGCTGCAGCAGGTTGTCGGGATTGGCGCCGCGCCAGGCGTAGATCGACTGGTCGTCGTCGCCCACGCAGGTGAACAGGCCCTTGTCGCCGGCCAGCGCCTTCAGCAGCCGGTACTGCGCGTCGTTGGTGTCCTGGCACTCGTCCACCAGCAGGTAGCCGATGCGCTCGCGCCAGGCGGCGACGGCGTCCTCGTCGGACTCCAGCAGTTGCACCGGCAGCCGGATCAGGTCGTCGAAGTCGACCGCGTTGAAGGTGGACAGCCGCGCCTGGTAGCGCGCGTACAGCAGCGCCGCCTCCTGCTCGCGGGTGCTGCCGGCGGCCTCCAGCGCCTGTTCGGGCGAGAGGCCGGCGTTCTTCGCGCGCGAGATCAGGCTTTTCGCCGCGTCGATCGCGTCGGGCTTGCTGCCGGCCGGCAGCAGGTCCTTCAGCTGCGCGCTGCTGTCCTCGCTGTCGAAGATCGAGAAGCCACGCTTGAGGCCGAGCCTGGCGTGCTCGATCTGCAGCAGCTTCAGGCCGAGCGCGTGGAAGGTGCACACGGTCAGGCCGTCGCCGGCGTCGCCCTTCAGGCGCTTGCCGACGCGCTCGCGCATCTCGCGCGCGGACTTGTTGGTGAAGGTGATCGCCGCGATCCGCCGCGCCGGCATCCGGCCGGAGGAGATCAGGTGCGCGATCTTTTCCACGATCACCCGGGTCTTGCCGCTGCCGGCGCCGGCCAGCACCAGCAGCGGGCCTTCGGTGTGCAGGACGGCGGCGCGCTGGGGAGGATTGAGGCCGTGCATCGGGAAGTCCGTCGGGGGCGCGCAGTGTACCGTCCGCGCGCGACGCGGCCCGCGACCGACGTTAAGCTTCCCGCGCATCGAGACGAACGCGCACCGGCGCGGACGACGCCCCCGACCCGCGAGCCGACTGGATGGCCAAGCTCTACTTCTACTATTCGGCGATGAACGCGGGGAAGACCACGACCCTGCTGCAGTCGGCGCACAACTACCGCGAACGCGGGATGCGGGTGCTGATCCTGACCCCGGCGCTGGACGACCGCGCCGGCAACGGCCGCGTCGCGTCGCGGATCGGGTTGGTCGAGCAGGGCATCGCATTCGGCCGCGACGACGACCTGGAGCGGCTGGTGCGGCTGGACATCGCCGCGCACGGCGCGCTGCACTGCGTGCTGGTGGACGAAGCGCAGTTCCTGACCCGCGCGCAGGCCTGGCAGCTGGGCGAGGTGGTCGACGCGCTCGGCATCCCGGTGCTGTGCTACGGGCTGCGCACCGACTTCCGCGGCGAACTGTTCGAGGGCAGCCAGCACCTGCTGGCCTGGGCCGACGAGCTGAGCGAGATCAAGACGATCTGCCACAGCGGGCGCAAGGCGACGATGACCGTGCGCGTCGACGACGCGGGGCGCGCGGTGCAGGCCGGGCCGCAGGTCGAGATCGGCGGCAACGAGCGCTACGTCTCGGTCTCGCGCGCGGAGTTCAAGAAGGTCATGCGCGGCGAGGCCGGCATCGCGCCGTTGCAGGCGCCGCTGCCCCTGCCGGCGCGCGACTAGCCGCAGCTCGCCTTCAGGTCGGCGAGCTGGCGCACCAGCGCGCCGCCTTCGGGCATCGCGATCCCGACCGTGGTCTGCAGCGACTGCAGCCGCGCCAGCGCCTGCGGGCGGCCGTCGCCGTAGCAGCGCAGCGCGGCCGCCTCGGCGCCGGCAAGCCAGGCAATCGCGCGCAAGCGCTGGTCGCGCTGCGGCAGCCTGGCCAACGCGTCGAGCCGGCCGAGCGCGGCAGCGTCGCCGCGACGACCCTGGAACCGCGCCAACGCCAGCGCGGCCTGGCGGGTCTCCGGTGCGTCCTCGCCGTAGGCGGCGGTGGTCAGGCGCAGCGCGCGCTGCAGGCGGACCAGGGCCTGGGCCGGATGGCCGAGCGCGGCCTCCACCTCGCCGAGCTCGCGGTCGGCATCGCCCACCGGCCCGGCTTCCGCGCCCAGCGCGGTGCTGCGCAGCCGGCGCGCTTCCTGCAGCAGTTCGCGCGCCTCGTGCTGGGCACCGGCCTCGTACAGCACGCGCGCCTTGTCGCTGAGCACGTCGGCCAGGGCCAGCGAGTCGCCGTGCCAGCGGCGGATGGCGATCGCGCGGTCGAAACGCGACAGCGCTGCCGGGTCGTCGCCCTGCTCCCAGGCCGCGCGCCCGAGGCGGGCGTCGTCGCCGGCGACGCTGGGGTCGGCCGGGCCGCGGTGGGCGACCAGCCAGGCGCGGGTCTCGCGCAGGGCGACGACGGCGGCGCCGAAGCGGCCTTCGGCGAGGTGGACGTCGGCGAGCTGGCGACGCGCCTCGATGGTGGACGGGTGGCGACGGCCGTGCAGTTCCTCGGCCAGCGCGAGCGCGCGGGCGCAGTCGGCGTCGGCCTTGTCGAACAGGCCGCCGGCCTGCTCCAGCGCGCAGATGCTGCCCAGCAGGTCGACCGCGAGCGGGTGGCGCCAGCCGACGTCGCCACGCAGGCGGGCGAGCGCGCCGCGATACGCGGCCAGGGCGGCGTCGGCGTGGCCGGCGTCGGCCTCCAGGCCGGCCAGGTCGGCGAGGCTTTCCACCACGCCCGGGGTGTCGTGCAGGGTGTCGCGGCGCAGCGCCAGTGCGCGCTGGAACAGCGGGCGCGCGGCGTTGCCGACGCCGGCCTCGCGCTCGCAGCGGCCGAGTTGGGTGTAGAACCCGGCGGCCTGCAGCGGGAGCTGCGCCTGTTCGCGCTGTGCGAGGTCCTGCGCCGGCCGCAGCGCCCGCGCGCAGTCCGCGGCGCGGCCGAGCAGGCGCAGGGCGCGGCCGCGGTCGGCCAGCGATTCCAGGCGCAGGCTGGCCGGCGCGTCGGGCAGGGAACCGAGGATCGCCGCCTGCCGCTCCAGCAGCGCCAGCGCTTGCGGGTAGTCGCCCAGTCCCAGCCGCAGGCGCGCGATCACCCCGTACAGCTCGGCACGCGCGGCCGGCTGCCGGGCCAGCTCGCGGCTGCCGCGCTCGACCCCGGCGTCGAGCAGCCGGCGCACGTCCAGCGCGCCGTCGCCGCCGCTGCCGGCGTGCTCGAACAGGCCGACCACGAATTCCTGCAGGGCCTGCGCCCGCGCCGCCTCGCGCACCGCCTGCCGCGCCTGCCAGGCGACGATGCCGAGCGCGCTGGTCAGCACCGCGGCCACCAGCAGCGCCACCGCCAGCGCCCAGCGATGGCGCTGCACGTACTTGCCGGCGCGGTAGCCCAGGCTCTGCCGGCGCGCCTGCACCGGCTTGCCCTCGCGGTAACGCTTGATGTCCTGGGCGAGCGCCTCGACCGACGGGTAGCGTTGCTCGGGGCGCTTGGCCAGCGCCTTCAGCACGATGTTGTCGAGGTCGCCGGCGAGCAGCCGCGCCTGCCGCCGCGCCTCCGGGCGCGCGGTGCCCTCGCTGTCGTCGCGCAGCAGCGCGGTCGAGGGCCGCAACGGATCCGTGTTGAGGATCGCCTCCTCCCACGCGGCGTCGCTGTCGCGCGGCAGCTTGTAGGGCTTGCGTCCGGTCAGCAGTTCGTACAGCACCACGCCGAGCGCGTAGACGTCGGTCATGGTGGTGACCGGCTCGCCGCGGATCTGCTCGGGCGCGGCGTAGTGCAGGGTGAAGGCGCGCAGGCCGGTGCGGGTCTGTTCGGGGCCGACGTCGGGGTTGTCGAGCAGCTTGGCGATGCCGAAGTCGAGCAGGCGCACGTCGTCCAGCGGCGTCACCAGGATGTTGGACGGCTTGAGGTCGCGGTGGACGATCAGGTTGGCGTGCGCGTGGCTGACCGCGTCGCAGGTCTGCAGGAACAGGCGCAGGCGCGCGTCGAGCGTCAGCCCGCGGGCACGGCACCAGTCGGTGATCGGCTCGCCTTCGATGTACTCGAGCGCGAGGTAGGGCTGCGAGTCGCTGCTGAAGCCGGCGTCGAGCAGGCGCGCGATGTGCGGGTGCGCGAGCCGGGCGAGGATCTGGCGTTCGCGGTTGAAGCGCAGGCGCAGGTTGGTGTCGGCCAGGCCCGGGCGCAGCAACTTGAGCGCGACCCGGCGCTCGTACAGGCCGTCGGCGCGGGTGGCGAGCCAGACCTGGCCCATGCCGCCCTCGCCGAGCATGCGCTCGAGCCGGTACGGTCCAACCACGCTGCCCGGGCGCACGCCCGGCAGCGGCGCGACCAGCGGCTCGGCGAGGAAGTCCTCACGCTCGCCTTCCAGCGCCATCAGCGCCTCGAGTTCGGCGGCGGTCTGCGGGTCCTCCTCGCGCAGCAGTTCGAGGCTGCGCGTGCGCGTCTCCGGGTCCAGCTCGAACATCGCGTCGAGCAGCGGCGACAGGCGTTGCCAGCGATCGGCATCCATCAGCGCGCGCCACCGGTGAACGGGCGGCCCGGGCGAGCGGCGCCCGGGTGGCGGCTTCCGACCTGGCGCACGGCCGGCATGACGGCGTTACCGTTCCTGCAGCGACGCCAGCAGGAACAGCCGCGCCTTCTGCCAGTCGCGACGGATGCTGCGTTCGGAGCGCTGCAGCAGGGCCGCGATCTCCAGTTCGGACAGACCGGCGAAGTAGCGCAGCTCGACCACCTGGGCGAGGCGCTGGTCGACCGCCGCGAGCCGGGTCAGGGCGGTGTCCAGGCCGAGCATTTCCTCGTCCAGGCGCAGCCCGCCCTCCACGTCCTCGGGCAGGTCGGTGACCCGGTGCAGGTCGCCGCCGCGCTTCTGCGCGAGGCGCTGGCGGGCGTAGTCGACGACCACGCTGCGCATCGCCGAGGCGGCGTAGGCGAAGAAGTGGGCGCGGTCGTCGAAGCGGGCCGATTGCCGGCCGACCAGGCGCAGGTAGGCCTCGTGCACCAGCGCGGTCGCATCCAGGGTCTGCCCGTGCTGGCCGGCGAGCTGGCGCCGGGCCATCGAATGCAGTTCCTGGTAGAGGGTCGCCAGCACGCGATCGAGCGCACCGCGGTCGCCTTCGCGCGCGGCGTCCAGCCATTGTGTGATGTCGGCCGTGTCCGCCATGTGCCCTTCCCCGCTCGGCCGCACTATAGGGGAAGCGCTGTCCGAAGTGCGAGGCGGGACACGTTTTCACGGGCCCGACGCCCGGCCTGCGCCCATTCAGCGTTGGCAGTGGCCGCACCAGACCGTGGTGCGCTGGCCGACCGCCGCCTGCTTCAGGGGCCGGCCGCAACGCGGACAGGGCGCGCCGCCGCGGCCGTAGGCCGCCAGCTCCTGCTCGAAGTAGCCGGGCGCGCCGTCCGGGGCGAGGAAGTCGCGCAGGGTGGTGCCGCCGCGGGCGATGGCCTGGGCGAGGATCGCCTTGACCGCCCCGGCCAAGGCAACGTAACGCTCGCGCGAGATCCGCCCGGCCGCGCGCAGGGGCGAAATGCCGGCGGCGAACAGCGCCTCCGCGGCATAGATGTTGCCGACTCCGACCACCACCGCCTGGTCCATCAGGAAGCTCTTCACCGGCGCCTGCCGGCCGCGGCTGCGCGCGAACAGGTAGTCGCCGTCGAAGGCGTCGGACAGCGGCTCGGGGCCGAGCCCGCGCAGCAGCGGGTGGGTCTCGCCCGGCGGCTGCCAGAGCAGGCAGCCGAACCGGCGTGGATCGTTGAAGCGCAGCACGCGGCCGCCCTCGAGCGCGACGTCGACGTGGTCATGGGCGGCCACCGGCGTGTCCGGCGCCAGCACGCGCAGGCTGCCGGACATGCCCAGGTGCAGCAGCGCGCTGCCGACGCGGGTGTCCAGCAGCAGGTATTTCGCCCGCCGGCGGACCGCGTCGATGCGCTCGCCCGGCAGCAGTGCGGACACCTCCGGCGGGATCGGCCAGCGCAAGTCGGGCCGGCGCAGCACGACGGCGCGCACGCGCCGGCCCTCGACGTGCGGTGCGAGTCCGCGGCGGGTGGTTTCGACTTCGGGCAGTTCGGGCATGCGCGGTCTCGGCGGGCGGCTCGTGCCCGGGGCCTCGCGCGGTTGCGCGAGCGGCACCGCCAGCTTAAACGGGCGGCCCCATCACGATTCGCGGCCGCGGCTGAATGGCGCCGGCAAACGTGCCGGCGTTCACCGTGCGCGCGCGCGAAGCTGTCATCATGGCGACCGGGCCCCACAGGCCCGTTGTTTCGTTCGTCCGGAGTCCCGATGCCCGCGTCCCTGCTCGATTTCCTCGCCGGCGGCCTGTTCCAGGCCGGCTGGGTCACCCTGCTCGTCTATTTTCTCGCCGCGACCCAGCTGACCATCTTCTCGGTCACCCTGTACCTGCATCGCAGCCAGGCGCACCGCGGCGTCGACTTCCATCCGGCCATCGCCCACGTGTTCCGCTTCTGGACCTGGCTGACCACCTCGATGATCACCCGCGAGTGGGTCGCGATCCACCGCAAGCACCACGCCAAGTGCGAGACCGCCGAGGATCCGCACAGCCCCATGCACAAGGGCATCCGCACCGTGTTCTGGCGCGGCGTGGAGCTGTACCGCGAAGCGCGCTGGCAGCGCGAGGACATCGAGAAGTACGGCAAGGGTTGCCCGGACGACTGGATCGAGCGCCACCTCTACACGCCGCACGCGACCATGGGCCCGACCCTGCTGCTGTTCGTCAGCTTCGCCCTGTTCGGTTTCTGGGGCATCGCGATCTGGGCGATCCAGATGGCGTGGATCCCGTTCTGGGCGGCCGGCGTGGTCAACGGCCTCGGCCACTGGTGGGGCTACCGCAACTTCGAGACCGACGACACCGCGACCAACCTGACCCCGTGGGCGGTGTGGATCGGCGGCGAGGAGCTGCACAACAACCACCACGCGTTCCCCTCGTCGGCGAAGTTCGCGCTGCGCCGCTTCGAGTTCGACATTGGCTGGACGGTGATCCGCGGCCTGCAGGCGCTCGGCCTGGCCAAGGTGCTGCGCGTCGCGCCCAGGCTCGACGTGCGCCCGAACATCAGCGTGCCCGATGCCGACACCCTGAAGGCGCTGCTGACGGTGCGCTTCCAGGCGATGACCGATTTCCAGCGCAGCGTGCTCAAGCCGGCGCTGCGCGAGGAAGCGGCGGCCGCGGGCGCCCGGCTGCGCGCGCTGCTGCCGCGCAAGTTGCGCCGCGGCCTGGCCGACGATGGCCGCTGGCTCAAGCCCGACGCGCGCGCCCAGCTGCACAGCTGGGTCGCCCAGCGACCGCGGATCCGCGCGCTGATGGAACACCGCGCGCGGCTCGCGGCGGTGCTGGAGACGCGCAGCCAGAATGCGTCGGAGACGCTGCACGCGCTGCAGGCCTGGTGCCACGAAGCGGAGGCCAGCGGCATCCGCGCGCTGCAGGAGTTCTCCGCGCGGCTGAAGGGCTATTCGCTGCGCGCCGCGCACGCGTGAGCCTGGAGCGCACCGCGAAAAAGCCCGGCCGGCGACGGCCGGGCTTTTTGCTGTCCGCGACGGTGGCGCTGGCATTCGCCGTGCCCGCCGCCGCGCAGGTCGCCGACAGCGCCGGCTATCTCGCGCGGATGGACGCCGACCATGACGGCCGCGTGTCGCTGGGCGAATACCAGGACTGGATGAGCTACGCCTTCGACGCCATGGACCGGAACGGCGACGGCGTCCTGTCCGCGGCCGAGCAGCCGGGCGGCCGCGGCGCGCCGCTGACCCGCGCCGAGCACCGCGCACGCCTGGCCGAGGTCTTCGCCCGCCAGGACCGCAACCGCGACGGCAGCCTGGACGCGCGCGAGCTCGCGGCGCCGCCGCGCTGAGGAAGCGAGCCCGCGCGCCGACCGCTTCGGGGGTGCGCGAGGCGGTGTCGCCTTCGCCACACTGCCCCGGCTGGTGCAGACTGATGGCAGCCCCCTCGCCGGAGAGCCGCCATGTCGCAGCCGGAACGCCGCCCCGTCCCGCCCGGCTTCGCCTCGCCGCGGACGCTCGATGCCGCGCAGTACCGCGCGCTGTACGAGCGCTCCCTCGCCGACCCCGACGGCTTCTGGGCGGACGTCGCCCGCCGCCTGCACTGGGACCGCTTCCCGACCGCAATCAGCGACTGCAGCTTCGCCCTCGACGACTTCCGCATCCGCTGGTACGCCGACGGCGAACTGAACGCCAGCGTCAACTGCCTCGACCGCCACCTTGCCGATCGCGGCGACAAGATTGCGCTGCTGTTCGAACCCGACGACCCGGCGCAGCCCGCGCAGCGGATCAGCTACCGCGAGCTGCATGCGCGCGTGTGCCGGCTGGGCAACGCGCTGCGCCACCTCGGCGTGGGCAAGGGCGACCGCGTCACCATCTACCTGCCGATGATCCCGGAAGCGGTGGTCGCGATGCTGGCCTGCGCGCGGATCGGCGCGATCCACTCGGTGGTGTTCGGCGGCTTCGCTCCGCAGTCGATCGCCGACCGCATCGCCGACTGCGGCAGCAAGCTGGTGATCACCGCCGACGAGGGCGTGCGCGGCGGCAAGCGCATTCCGTTGAAGGCCAACGTCGACGCGGCGCTGAAGCTGCCCGGCACCAACCCGGTCGAGACCGTGCTGGTGGTGCGCCACACCCGCGGCGCGGTGCCGATGCAGATGCCGCGCGACCGCTGGTACGACGCGGTGGTCGACCTCCAGGCCGACGACTGCGCACCGGAGCGGATGAACGCGGAAGACCCGCTGTTCATCCTCTACACCTCCGGCAGCACCGGCAAGCCGAAGGGCGTGCTGCACACCACCGGCGGCTACCTCGCCTACGTCAGCTACACCCACGAAGTCGTCTTCGACCTGCGGGAGGACGACGTGTGGTGGTGCACCGCCGACGTCGGCTGGGTCACCGGCCACAGCTACATCGTCTACGGCCCGCTGGCGAACGGCGCGACCGCGCTGGTGTTCGAGGGCGTGCCGACGTGGCCGGACGCGTCGCGCTTCTGGCGGGTGGTCGACCGCCACCAGGTCACCCTGTTCTACACCGCGCCGACCGCGATCCGCGCGCTCATGCGCGAGGGCGAAGCGCCGGTGAAGGCGACCTCGCGCGCGTCGCTGCGCCTGCTCGGCTCGGTCGGCGAACCGATCAACCCCGAAGCGTGGCGCTGGTACGCGGACGTGGTCGGCGAGGGCCGCTGTCCGGTGGTCGACACCTGGTGGCAGACCGAGACCGGCGGCATCCTGATCGCGCCGCTGCCGGGCGCGGTCGCGGCCAAGCCCGGCGCGGCGATGACCCCGTTCTTCGGCGTGCAGCCGGAACTGCGCGACGCCGAGGGCGGCGTGCTGGAAGGCGAAGCCGAGGGCAACCTGGTGCTGCGCGCGTCGTGGCCAGGGCAGATGCGCACGGTCTACGGCGACCACCAACGCTTCGTCGATACCTATTTCCGCGCCTATCCCGGCTGCTACTTCACCGGCGACGGCGCGCGACGCGATGCCGATGGCGACTGGTGGATCACCGGCCGGGTCGACGACGTGATCAACGTCAGCGGCCATCGCCTGGGCACCGCCGAGATCGAAAGCGCGCTGGTCGCCCACGAGCAGGTCGCCGAGGCGGCGGTGGTCGGCTTCCCGCACGACCTCAAGGGCCAGGGCATCTATGCCTACGTGACGCTCAAGGCCGGCGTGCAGGGCAGCGACGCCCTGCGCGCCGAGCTGGTCGCCTGCGTGCGCGCGGCGATCGGCCCGATCGCCACCCCGGACTGCCTGCAGTGGGCGCCGGCGCTGCCGAAGACGCGCAGCGGCAAGATCATGCGCCGGATCCTGCGCAAGATCGCCGAGGCCGGCGCCGAGGATCCGACCCGCGAGCAACTCGGCGACACCTCGACCCTCGCCGACCCCGGCGTGGTCGACGCGCTGGTGCGCGAGCGCCTGCGCCGCGGGAGCTGACCGGCCGCGCGCACGCGCAAAAAAAGAGCCGCCCGGTGGGCGGCTCCAAAAGGTAAGCGTCGTGTGGCGCGTCGCGCCGTGTTGCGTTACTTCTTGACGAATCCGATCTTCTGCATCTGCGCGTTGCGGGCGGTCGCGAGCACCTTCGCCAGCACGCCGTAATCGGCGTCGGCGTTGGTGTCGATCTCCAGCGTCGGCTGGTTGGTCGGGTCGCGGTCGACCTCGGCCTCCATCAGGTCGCGCAGGGACGACATCGGGGTCGGGCTGTTGTTCCAGTAGACCGTGCCCGAGGCGTCGATCCGCAGCTTGATCGGCTCCGGCGGATCCTTCTTCGGCGGTTCCAGGTTGCGATTGGGCTGCGGCAGGTCGATGTCGATCGGGTAGGACAGGATCGGCGCGGTCACCATGAAGATGATCAGCAGCACCAGCATCACGTCCACGAGGGGCGTGACGTTGATGTCGGCCATCGGGCCGCCGCCCGAGTTGGTACTGAATGCCATCGTGCGTGCTCCTCAGTGCGGCCGTTCTTTGGTGGCGACGAAGCCGACCTTGCGGATGCCCTGGGCCTGGGCGGTATCGACCACGCGCTGGATCGCGCTGTACTTGGTGGTCTCGTCGCCACGGATGTTGACCGCGGGCTGCGGGGTCTTCTGCGCCTCGACCGACAGCTGGCTCTCGAGCAACTCCGGGGTCACCGGCTGGTCGTTCCAGTACAGCTTGCCGTCCTCGGTCACCGTGACGGTGACCGGCGGTGCCGGCGGGACCTTTTCGTCGCGACGCTCGAGGTTGGCCTGCGGCAGCTCCACCTTGATCTTGTGCGACATCAGCGGCGCCGTGATCATGAAGATGATGAGCAGGACCAGCATCACGTCCACGAGGGGCGTGACGTTGATCTCCGACATCGGGGCGCCGCTTTCGTTGCCAGTGCTGAAGGCCATCGGCCGGACTCCGTAGTGCTATCGAACGGCTGCAGCGACTTAGTGCTTGCCGTGGGCTTCGCCCACGCGCGCGCCGGTCGCGAAGAAGTCGTGCAGGTCGTGCGCGAAGGTGTCGAACTTGTTGTAGGTCACGCGGTTCAGGCGGACGAAGAAGTTGTACGCCAGCACCGCGGGGATCGCCGTGAGGAGGCCGAGGGCGGTCATGATCAGCGCCTCGCCGACCGGGCCCGCGACCGCGTCGATCGACGCCTGGCCGGTGGCACCGATCTTGATCAGCGCGCTGTAGATGCCCCACACGGTGCCGAGCAGACCGACGAACGGCGCGGTCGAACCGACGGTGGCGAGGATGGTCAGGCCCGACTCGAGGCGCATCGACTCGCGGGTCACGGCCTGGCGCAGGGCGCGGTCGACGAACTCGGAGCGGTTCAGCGACTCGACCAGGCGCGAGCCTTCATGACGCTGGTGGTGGGCGGCGGCCTGGGCGGCGTCGAGCGCAATCTTGGAGAACGGCTCGCTCTTGGGCTGCTCTTCCATGTAGCGGATCGCGTCCTGCGCGTTCGGCGTCTCCCAGAACGTCGAAACCACGCGGTCGGCGCCGCGGCGCAGCGAGACGTTCTTGAAGAAGTTGATGACGATCCAATAGACCGACATGGCCGACATGATCGTCAGGGTGATCAGCACGACCCAGGACATGGCGTAGCCGCCCGGGTCCTGCATCATTTCCTGGAGCAGATGGTCGACGCCCATCTGCGTCAGGGCGGACGCGGCGTTGCCCCCGGCAGCAGCGGCGGCGTTGGTGGTTTCCTGCAGCATGACGCTTACCTTTTGTAGTGGATTGTGTGAGGCGGGATTGCAAAGTGGCGGGGCTTGGGATCCCGCCTGTTCAACTACGGCGCTACTGAATCAGTTGAGGGAGAAGCTGAAGGGCAGGATGCCCTCGCCGGGGGCGCCCGGGCACAGCTTCACCTCGCGGGCCCAGCTCTGCGCGGCGCGGTCGAGGCCGCGGTCGCGGCTGCTCTTGGCGACGCTGACGTTGGTCACGGTGCCGTCGGCGGTGAAGGTCAGCCGCAGCGACAGGTCGGCCGAGGACGAACCGGACTGCTGCAGGGCGCGCAGCAGCGGTCCCATCGACGGCTTGGAGCAGACGCTCGCGCGAAGGTCGCTGGTGTTGCGGGCCGGCACGGCGGGCGGCGGGGTCGGCGCCGGCGGCGCCGGCGGCGGCGCCGGGGTGGCCATCGGCGACGGCTCGTCGAACACCACCGGCGGTTCCGGCGGCGGCGGCGTCGGCGGGGTCGGCACCGGCGGCGTCGGGGTCGGCGTCAGCTTGATCTGCTTCGGCGGTTCCGGCGGCGGCGGCGGCGGTGGCGGCGGGGGCGGCGGCGGCTCGATCAGCACGACGCGGGTCACGTCCTCGTCCTGCGTCTCCTGGCCCGGCGGGGTCACCGGCGCCAGCAGCAGCATGAGCGCGGCTGCGTGCACGGCAATCACGAAGGACATGCCCGCGATACGCGGCCAGTTCAGACCGACATCGCGGTCATCGTTGTTGTCGGTCGGCAAGCGTGGCGTCATGCAGGGGGAACTCGGGAGTGGGGCCGGGCACGCAGGGCGCCACGGGTGATGTCAAGCCGCGAGCCTTGGCGGCCACGGAATTTCCAAGCTTATACCAATCAGGCGGGGCTGTACCAACCGCTCGGCGGCGCGTTATTTGCCCTTCCTGGCGATGATCTTGCGGGCGTCGGCGGGATTCCGGACGCCCTTGTCCAGCGCTTGCTGGGCCGCCTTCTTGGCTTCCGCCAGCTGACCGTCGTTCATCAGCACGCGCGCGAGATTGAGCGCGGGCTCGCCGTTCCCGGCGATCGGCGCGGCCTTGCGGTACATCGCGATCGCGCCCTTGGTGTCGCCGTTGCCGTAGGCGTTCTGGGCGAGGATGACGTAGGCGTTCGCCAGATTGTCGTCCTGCGCGATCTTGCCGTTGGCGAGGCCTTCCTCGATCGTCGCCAGCGCCGCCTTGTCGTCGCCGGCGCTGAGCTGGCCGACGTACAGGCCGCGGTAGCCCTGCGCGTCGAGGCCGCCCTTCGCCTTGGCGTCCATCAGCAGCGCGTTCGCCTTGTCGAACTGCTTGGCCTGCTGGTACATGGCCACGGCGTTCAGCAGCGCCTTGGTGTCGGTCGGATCCTTGCGCCAGGACTGCTCGAACAACGCCCCCGCCTGGTCCGGCTTGTCCATGTTGGCGAGCATCGAGCCGCGCAGGTCGGCGGTCTCGGCAGGGTCGACGCCGGTCTCGGCGAGGTAGCGGTCGAGGGTGGCGAGCGCCTCGGGATACTTGCCGAGCTGGTACTGGGTGATGGCCAGGTTGTACATCACCTGGAAGTGCTGGTCGTTGTTGAGGCCGTTGGCCTCGATCGCCTTGGCGAAGTCCGCAGCCGCCTTGGCGTTGTCGCCGGCCTCGGCCGCGGCGGTCGCGGCCAGCTGGTAGGCGAAGCTCTGCTCGTAGGCGTTCTCGCTCGAGCTGGCGAGCGCCTCGGCGCGGCTGATCGTCTCCGGGTAGTTTTTCGCCTGGTACAACTCGACGATCGCGTTGAGTTCCTTGCCGCCCTTCTTGGTCGCCTGCTGGTCCGGCGATTCGCGCTTGGCGTTGGGGAACTTCGCTTCGGTCTGCGCTTCCTGCTTCTGGTGCTTGCGCGCGTCGCGCTCGGCGGGATCGTAGCGGCCGACCTGGGCGGCGGCATCGACCGCGTTCAGTCCGAGGACCGCCGCGAGGACGGCGACCGCGAGTCGGGAAGCGCGAATGTTCATGGATCTGGCCTGCTACCGGGGTGGGGTCCGGCGTGTGGGGCCGCCACGCTAGCAGAAAACTGCCGGAGACGTGAATGCCCTTCACGCGTTCGTGACGAGGATCGCGCTACCCGCAGCGCGGGCGACGGCCCGCCGCGGCCGCCTGTTCGGAGGCCGGAACCAGCGACGCGGCGCGGCTGCGCAATTCGCCGATGCGGCTCTGCGGGTCGGGGTGGGTGGACAGCCATTCGGGCGGCCGGCTGCCGCCGGCGGCGATCATGTTCTGCCACAGGTTGACCGCCTGGCGCGGGTCGAAACCGGCCTGCGCCATCAGTTGCTGGCCGACAATATCGGCTTCCGCCTCCTGCGTGCGCGAGCCTGGCAGCAGCCAGCCGGTCTGGGCGAGGATGCTGCCGCCCTGGACGGCGGCATTCGCCGCGCCTTCGCCGTAGCGCGAGCCGAGCAGCGCGCCGAGCAGCTGCAGCGCGCCCTGCGCGCCGGCCTGCCGGGTCAGGCGTTCCTCGTGGTGGCGCGAGACGACGTGGCCGATCTCGTGGGCGACCACCGCCGCCAGCTGGTCCTGGTTCTTCGCCACCTGGAAGATGCCGGTGTAGAGGCCGACCTTGCCGCCCGGCAGGGCGAACGCGTTGGGTTCCTCGTTGACGAACAGCGCGGTGTCCCAGCCGCCCTCGCGCCACTGCGCCGGCAGCTCGCGCACCAGCGCGCCGACCACGCAGCGCACGTAGGCGGTCTGGCGCGCATCCTTGCTCTGCGGCGTCTTCGCCTTGATCTCGTTGAAGGCCTGCAGGCCGAGCTGGTCCAGCTGTTCCTGCGACACCGCGCCGACGTACTGGGTGCGCCCGGTCGGCGAGGTGGTGGTGGCGCAGGCGGTGGCGGCGAGCGCGATGGCGAGGCCGAGCAGCAGGGGTTTCATGGGGCGCTCCGCGAGGGAATGCGCCCCGTTGTAGGGCCGCCGCCCTGAAGGCGGCGTCAACCGCATTCAGGGCCTTGGGGCCGCGTTCAGACGTCGAGGTTGGCGACCTTGAGCGCGTTGTCCTCGATGAATTCCCGGCGCGGCTCGACCACGTCGCCCATCAGGGTCGAGAAGATCTGGTCGGCGGCCACCGCGTCCTCGATCCGCACCTGCAGCAGGCGCCGGGTTTCCGGATTGACCGTGGTTTCCCACAGCTGCTCGGGGTTCATCTCGCCCAAGCCCTTGAAGCGCTGGATCTGGCGGCCCTTCTTGGCCTCGTCCAGCAGCCAGTCGCGCGCCTGGGCGAAGCTGTCCACCAGCTGGCTGCGGTTGCCGCGCTCGATCCGTGCGCCCTCGCGGACCAGCCCGTGCAGCAGCGCGGCCGCCTCGCGCACGGCACGCAGGTCGCCGCCCTCGAAGGCCGGCAGCGGCAGCACCTGGGTCAGTTCCTGGCCCATGTGGCTGCGCCTGACCACCAGCGCGGCGGGACGGGTATCGAGCGGCGGCTGCAGGTCGAGCGCGTAGCGCGGTTTGCCCAGGCCCGACTCGTTCAGCCGGCGCGCGAGTGCGTCGAGGCTGGCGCGCGCCTGCGCGGGATCGGCGACGAAGGTCGCGTCCAGCGGACGGAAGTCGATCAACGCCTCGAGCACGCGCGGATCGAAGCGGTGCGCGTTGCGCACGGTCGCGTCCTTCGCAGCGGCGTAGGCGAGCAGCAGCTTCTCCAGCGCCCCGCCGGCGATCGGCGGCTCGCCGTCGGCGGGCACCAGCGCCGCGCCCTCGACCGCGTTGCCGGCGAGGTAGGCGTCCAGCGCCGCGTCGTCCTTCAGGTACAGCTCGTTCTTGCCCTGCTTCACCTTGTACAGCGGCGGCAGGCCGATGTAGACGTGGCCGCGCTCGATCAGTTCCGGCATCTGGCGGTAGAAGAACGTGAGCAGCAGGGTGCGGATGTGCGAGCCGTCCACGTCCGCGTCGGTCATCAGGATGATGCGGTGGTAGCGCAGCTTGTCCGGGTTGTATTCGTCCTTGCCGATGCCGGTGCCGAGCGCGGTGATCAGGGTGCCGACTTCGGCCGACGACAGCATGCGGTCGAAGCGCGCACGCTCGACGTTGAGGATCTTGCCCTTGAGCGGCAGGATCGCCTGGGTCTTGCGGTTGCGGCCCTGTTTGGCCGAGCCGCCCGCCGAATCGCCCTCGACGATGAAGAGTTCGCTCAGCGCCGGATCCTTCTCCTGGCAATCGGCGAGCTTGCCGGGCAGGCCGGCGATGTCGAGCGCGCCCTTGCGCCGGGTCAGGTCGCGCGCCTTGCGCGCGGCCTCGCGCGCGCGCGCGGCCTCGACGATCTTGCCGGCGATCGCCCGCGCTTCGTTCGGGTGTTCCTGCAGGAACTCCTCCAGGCGCGCGCCGAAGGTGCTTTCCACCACCGGCCGCACCTCGGAAGAGACCAGCTTCTCCTTGGTCTGCGAGGAGAAGCTCGGGTCCGGGACCTTCACCGACAGCACCGCGATCAGCCCCTCGCGCATGTCGTCGCCGGACAGCGCGACCTTGGCCTGCCTGGAGATGCCGCTCTGTTCGATGTAGTTGGTCAGCGTGCGCGTCAGTGCCGCGCGGAAACCCTGCAGGTGGGTACCGCCATCCTTCTGCGGGATGTTGTTGGTGAAGCAGAACATCGTTTCCTGGTAGGCGTCTGTCCACTGCAGGGCGACGTCCACGGTGATGCCGTTCTGTTCGCCGGTCACCGAGATCACGTTCGGATGCAGCGGGTTCTTCAGCTGTGCGAGGTGCTCGACGAAGGAGCGGATGCCGCCCTCGTACTGGAACACGTCGCTGCGGCCCTCGCCGCGCTCGTCGGTGAGCGTGATGCGCACGCCGGAGTTGAGGAAGGAGAGCTCGCGCAGGCGGCGCGCCAGCACTTCGTACTGGAACTCGGTGTTGGTGAAGATCTCGATCGACGGCTTGAAGCGCAGCGTGGTGCCGCGCTGGGTGGAGGGCTCCAGCTGCTTGAGCGGGTACAGCGGCTCGCCGAGCGCGTACTCCTGCTGCCAGTGGAAGCCGTCGCGGCGGATGTCCAGCCACAGGTGCTCGCTGAGCGCGTTGACCACCGACACGCCGACGCCGTGCAGGCCGCCGGACACCTTGTAGCTGTTGTCGTCGAACTTGCCGCCGGCGTGCAGCACGGTGAGGATCACCTCGGCCGCGGAGACGCCTTCTTCCTTGTGGATGTCGACCGGAACGCCGCGACCGTTGTCGGTGACCGAGACCGAACCGTCCTCGTGGAGGACGACGTTCACCTCGTCGGCGTGGCCCGCCAGGGCCTCGTCGATCGAGTTGTCGACGACCTCGAACACCATGTGGTGCAGGCCGGTGCCGTCGTGCACGTCGCCGATGTACATGCCCGGCCGCTTGCGCACGGCCTCGAGGCCGCGCAGGACGGTGATCCGGCTGGAATCGTAGGCGGAATCCGGCGTCGCGCCGGCGGCGGGCTGTGCGCCCGGCAGTTCGTGTTGCGACATGCGGCTCGGGGCTCCGGTGCCGGGCCGCCACGGGCGCACGCCGGACACATTAGCTATGGATGCGGCCAGTATAGCAACCACGCCGCGTTCACGTGTCCTCCGGCGGCGGCTCGGGCGTCAGCCTTCAGGCTGCAGTTGCCCGTGTTCCACGTGGAACCTTGCGCAAGCGGATGGCACCAGACCATCCAGCGCGGCTGGCGGTTCGGTTCCGGTGACGAACAGTTGCGCACCGGTTCCCAGCAACCAGTCCAGCACCCGGCGCTGGTGCCGGCGATCCAGTTCCGACGCGAGGTCGTCCAGTGCGACTACCGGCCAGGCGCCGCGCCGGCGCGCGTGGTGTTCCGCCTGCGACAGCAGCAGGGCCAGCGCGCTGAGCTTGGCCTGTCCACGGGACAGGGCCTCGCGCCCCGGGATTCGTTCGTAATCGACACGCCAGTCGGCCCGGTGCGGACCGACCGTGGTGTAGCCGGCGGCGAGGTCGCGCTCGCGCGCGAGCAGCAGGGCATCGGCAAGCGGCAACTCTTCCCGGCGCCAGCCGGGCTGAAAGCCGAGCCGGGTCGCGCCGGCGGCCGGCAGGAAGGCCGCCATCCCGGCCTGCAGCAGCGGCTCCCAAGTGGACAGATGGGCCTCGCGGTGGCGGGTCATTGCCTCGCCCGCCTGCGCCAGCTCGTATTCCCAGGGCTCGAGCAGCTCCGCGGCGCGCTGCTTGAGCAGCACATTGCGCTGTTTCAGCGCCCGGGCGTAGCGGCGCCACAGCGGGAGGAAGTCCGGTTCCACGTGGAACAGTCCCCAGTCGAGCAGCCGGCGCCGGCCTTCGCTGCCGCCGGTGATCAGGGCGTGACTGCCCGGCTCGAAGCTGACCACCGCCAGCGCGGCACACAGTTCGCCGAGGTGGGTGACGTCGGCACCGTCCAGCCGCCCGCTCCAGGCGCTGCCGCTGTGGCGCAGGCCAGCCCGGCGCAGGCGAACAGGCGCGGTCACCGCAGGCGCCTCGGAGACCCGGTCGCCCGCCACAGGCGTTCCGCCTTCTTCCCATTCGACGAACACTTCGAGGGCTTCGGCGCCGCGCCGTACCAGCCCGTCCCGGACTCGGCCGCGGAAGCTGCGGCCGTAGGCCATCAGGTGCAGGGCCTCGAGCAGGGTGGTCTTGCCCGCACCGTTGTCGCCGGTGATCAGGTTGAGCCCGGGGCCGGGCGTCAGCTCGGCCTCGGAGAAGCGGCGCATGTCCGCCAGCCGCAGGCGGGTCACCCGCATCGCCAGCCTCCCGGGTCCGCCGTCGGCCATGCTCGGGCCACAAAGCACGACGCCCGGCTTGCACCGGGCGTCCATGCTGGTTCCACGTGGAACCAAATCGGGTCGCAGCCTGTCGTCACAGCCGCAGCGGCATCACCACGTGCCGGCACTTGTCGCTGCTGGCTTCCCGCACCAATGCCGAGGAGTTGGCGTCGCGCAGCTGCATCACGACGTATTCGTCGCGCAAGGCCGACAGCGCGTCCAGCAGGTAGTTGACGTTGAAGCCGATCGCCAGGCCGTCGACCTTGGTATCCGCCTCGACTTCTTCCTGCGCTTCTTCCTGCTCGGGGTTGTGCGCGCTGATCTTCAGCTGGCCGGGCGACACCTCGACCCGCACCCCGCGGTACTTCTCGTTGGACAGGATCGCGGCGCGCTGCAGCGAGGCACGCAGCGCCTCGCGGTCGATCCGCACCTCGCGGTCGGCGCCGATCGGAATCACCGCCTCGTAGTCCGGGAAGCGGCCGTCGATCAGCTTGCTGGTGAAGGTGACATCGTCCCGCTTGATGCGGATGTGGCTGCGGCCCATTTCCAGCTCGAGCTCGCGGTCGCCGCCCTCGAGCAGGCGCTGCAGCTCGGTCACGCCCTTGCGCGGCACGATGATCTGGCGCTTGGCCTGACTGCCGCCGTCCAGCGGGGCCTCGCACAGGGCGAGCCGGTGGCCATCGGTGGCGACGCAGCGCAGGCCCTGCTCGCGCAGGTCGAACAGCAGGCCGTTGAGGTAGTAGCGCACGTCCTGCTGGGCCATCGCGAAGGCGGTGCGCTCGATCAGTTCCTTCAGCGCCGCCTCCGGCACCCGCACCCGCTCGGTCGCCTCGACCTCGTCGATCGACGGGAAGTCGTTGGCCGGCAGGCTGGACAGGGTGAAGCGGCTGCGCCCGGCCTGGACCGTGATCCGGTCGCCGGACTGCGAGACGGTGACCTTCGCCCCGTCGGGCAGGGCGCGCACGATTTCGAACAGCTTGCGCGCCGGGATCGTGGTCTCGCCGTCTTGGCCGTCCTCGACCGCCTGGCGGGCGACCATCTCGACCTCGAGGTCGGTGCCGGTCAGCGACAGTTGCCCGCCCTGTACCTGGACCAGCAGGTTGGCCAGCACCGGCAGGGTCTGGCGGCGCTCGACCACGTTGACGACCTGGGCGAGCGGCTTCAGGAAGACTTCGCGTTGCAGGCTGAAACGCATGCGTAAGGGTTCCCCTGGGTCCAAGCTTGAAAGGATGGATAAATCAAAATTTGGTGGTGCTGGAGGGCGGTCAAACCGGTTGAAACGTCACGCAAACCACTGATTTTAAATGTAAAACCCGGGTGACGAAACCGTGAACAAGCCAGCCGGGGCGGGACGGACATCCTGTGGACAAGTTCCGGCGGCCTTCGCCGGCCGGGAGTTGTCCACAGCTTGCCCGCGGGTCACTCACTGAGTTTGCGGATCAGCTTGTCCCAGTCCTCCCGCAGCTTGCCGTCGGTTTCCAGCAGCCCCCGGATCTGCCGGCAGGCGTGCAGCACGGTGGTGTGGTCGCGCCCGGCGAAGGCGTCGCCGATCTCGGGCAGCGAGTGCTCGGTCAGCTCCTTCGCCAGCGCCATCGCCACCTGGCGCGGGCGCGCCAGCGACCGCGTGCGCCGCTTGCCCAGCAAATCCTTGATCTGCAGGCCGTAGTAGTCTGCCACGACCTTCTGGATGTTGGGGATGCCGATCGCCGCCTGCTGCGCGCGCAGCAGGTCGCGCAGGGTTTCCTGGGCGAACTCGGGAGTGATCGGGCGGCCGGTGAAGTTGGCCTGCGCCGCCAGCGTGTTGAGCGCGCCCTCGAGGTCGCGCACGTTGGAGCGCATCTTCTTGGCGAGCAGGAAGGCGACGTCCTCGGGGATCGTGGTGCCGCGCTCGCGCGCCTTCGACAGCACGATCTGCGCGCGCGTCTCGAAGTCGGGCGGATCGATCGCCACCGACAGGCCCCAGCCCAGCCGCGACTTCAGCCGCGGCTCCAGGCCGTCCACCTCGCGCGGGTAACGGTCGCAGGTCAGGATGATCTGCTGCTTGCCGTCGAACAGCGCGTTGAAGGTGTGGAAGAACTCCTCCTGCGTGCGTTCCTTGCCGGCGAAGAACTGGATGTCGTCGATCAGCAGCGCGTCGATGGTCTGGAACTGGCGCTTGAACTGGTCGGCGGTCTTCTCCTGCAACGCGCGGAAGAACGCGTTGTAGAAATCGTTGCTGCGCAGGTAGAGCACGCGCGCGCCCGGGTTGAGGCGGCGCAGCTCGTTGCCGGCGGCGAACATCAGGTGGGTCTTGCCCAGGCCGGTCCCGCCGTACAGCAGCAGCGGGTTGTGCGCGCGGTCGCCGGGCTTCTGCGCGGCCTGCCAGGCGGCGGCGCGACCGAGCTGGTTGCTGCGGCCCTCGACGAAGTTGTCGAAGGTGTAATGGGTGTCGAGGTTGCCGTGGAACGGTCCGCTGCCGGCCGGCGCGCGGCTGACGAACGCGGGCGCCGCCGCCGGCGCGCCGGCGACCGGCGCGGCCGGGGGCTTGCGCAGCGAACCGATTTCCAGGCTGACCTCGGCATTGCCGGCGAAGTGGGCGAACAGCTCGCGGATGCGGCCGAGGTAGCGTGCGCGCACTTCCTCCATCACGAAGGCGTTGGGCGCGTACAGCACCAGGCCGTCGTCGTCGCGGCGACCGGCCTGCAGCGGCTTGAGCCAGGTGTGCACGTCCTCGGCGGGGAGTTCGGATTCGAGGTGTTGCAGGCAGCGGGGCCAGGCATCCATGGGTTGTGCGCACCGAAAAGCTGGCCGCGCGACGAGCCGCGTCGCGATCCGGACAAGGGGGACGAGCCAGCCTACCATCGCGGCTGCGGCGCTGCATCCGCACGAATTCCGTTCGAAGGCTGTGGGGCGGTACGCGAACCTCTGGGCTGACCTGCTTGTCCGGGCGGCCACGACGCCAGGCTGTCCTGGTTCGGGCGATCCATCCTTGCGCGTCCGCCATCGGGCGGCTGCCGTTGCCCCGACGGTCCGCTTGCGGTTTACGTTGACCGGAGTTCGGCGGGCGGCTAG
Source organism: Lysobacteraceae bacterium (assembly GCA_035686325.1). GTDB lineage: Bacteria > Pseudomonadota > Gammaproteobacteria > Xanthomonadales > Xanthomonadaceae > JABFWF01. The sequence goes on along the minus strand of DASRZN010000019.1, from coordinate 1,724 downwards.
ACTTCCGAATCTTTTCTGTCGTTCCCGGCGAGCGTCATGGCCACCAAGCGTACCTACCAGCCCAGCAACCTCAAGCGCAAGCGCGACCACGGCTTCCGCGCCCGCATGAAGACCGCCGACGGCCGCAAGGTCCTGGCCCGTCGCCGCGCCAAGGGCCGCAAGCGCCTGAGCGCCTGATCGCGCGGGTCCGCCCGCCCGATCGCCCGGCGGCGCCCTCGCCGCCCGTGATGACCGCGATTCCTTCCGACACCGGCCGAGCGCGCCTGCCGCGCTCGGCGCGGGTACGCGCGCGCGCCGAGTACGTGGCCGTCTTCGACGGCGCGCGCCGTTGCAGCCACCCGCTGCTCGCCCTGCACTGGCTGGCCGACGAGGCGCCCGCGCGCCTTGGTCTGGCGGTCTCGCGCAAGGTGGATCCGCGCGCGGTCGGCCGCAACCGGATCAAGCGCGTGTTGCGCGCCCATTTCCGCATCCTGCGGCCGCGCCTGCCCGGCGGCGCCTACGTGCTGGTCGCCCGCCCGCCGGCCGCGCAGGCCGGCAACGCCGCCCTGCGCGCCGCGTTCGACAGCCTGCTGTCGCGCGCCGGCGCGTTGCCGCCCACCGTCCCCGCCGGCACAATGCCCGCTTCCGCGGCGTCCCCGTCCGGCGCGACGCCTTCTTCCGGCCCACACGACCCACCGCGCGCCGCGCGGCCGAGCCTGCCTGCCCGATGAACCAGACCCGTACCTTCCTGATCCTCGCGTGGCTGATGGTGGCCACCTTCCTGTGGATGGCCTGGACCCGTGAGCACGCCGCGCCTGCGCCGGCGGCGACCGCCAGCAGCCAGCCCGCCGCGACGGCCGCCGTGGCGGACGACGCCGGCGTGCCCGCGGTCCCGCAGGCGCCCGCCGCCACGGCGACCCCGGCCGCGCCGGCGATGTCGGCGGCGACGCCCGCCCCGTCGGTCCCGGTGGTCTCGGTCACCACCGACGTGCTGCGCGTGCGCCTGGACGGCGGCAGCGTGCGCAGCGCGCAACTGGTCGGCTACCCGCAGACTACCGAGCCAGGCAGCCCCCCGGTGCAGCTGTTCGCCGACGATCCCGCGCACCTGTTCGAGGCGCAGAGCGGCTGGGTCAGCGGCAGCGGCGCCGCGCCCACCCACGCGGCCTTCGTGCCGGCGGAGACGACGCGCAGCTACGCGCTCGCCCCGGGCGCGAACACGCTCGAGGTGCCGTTCGTCTGGCAGGGCCCGAACGGCGTGACCATCCGCCGCGTCTACACCTTCACCCGCGGCGACTACGCGATCGGCGTGCGCGACACCGTCGTCAACCAGGGCCGCGCGCCGTGGCAGGGCCACGTCTACCGCCAGTTGCTGCGGGTGCCGCCGCAGGTCAAGAGCGGCTTCACCCATCCGGAGTCCTACAGCTTCCACGGCGCCGCCTGGTACAGCGCGCAGGACAAGTTCGAGAAGCGCAAATTCGACGAGTACGGCGAAGACGCGCCGCTGGACAAGGACGTGAAGGGCGGCTGGATCGCGATGCTCCAGCACCACTTCTTCGCCGCCTGGATCCCGGCCGCGGACGACGCGACCACCTTCTCCACCGACGTGCTGCCCGGCGGCGGCGCGCAGCGCATGCTGATCCGCGAAATGGGGCCGGGCGTGAACGTGGCGCCGGGGCAGCAGGCGCAGACCAGCGCGCGGCTGTGGGTCGGGCCGAAACTGGTTTCCAAGATCGACGCGCAGCGCG
>DASRZN010000018.1:0-2819 GCA_035686325.1 Lysobacteraceae bacterium | reverse complement strand
ATGCAACGCCTCGAGCGCGGTGCCGGCCAGGGCCAACGGCACCACCACCAGGCTCCACCACGGGATCGCCAGCAGGTTGGCGAGCGGCCCCGCCAGCGAGGCCTGGCCGAACAGGGTCACGCCGAACGGCAACAGGCCGATCGTCGCCACCGCCTGCGCCCCGGCGAAATCGCGCAGGCGTCCTCCCCAGCTGCGTGCGGCTCCCTGCGGCAGGCACCACAGCAGCCACGCGACGCCGGCGAAGCTGAGCCAGAATCCGGCCGAGAGCAGCGACAGCGGATCGGCCAGCAGCAGCGCGATCGCCGCCAGCGCCAGCGCATCCACGCCGCGCTGGGCGCGCCGCAGCAGGCGCGCGCCGACCACCACCGCGATCATCAGCACCGTGCGCAGGGTCGGCAGCGCGAAGCCCGCGACGGCGGCATAGCCGAGCGCGCCGAAAACGCAGGCCACCGCCGCCGCCTGCACCCGGGGCACAAGCCGGCCGAGCGCGGGGAACAGTCGCCAGGCCAGCGCGGCCAGCAGCGCGCAAAAGCCCGCGACCAGGCCGACATGGAAGCCGGAGATCGCGATCAGGTGGGTCAGTCCGGCCGCGCGCAGCGCTTCCCAGTCGGTGTCGGCGAGCCCGCGGATATCGCCGAGCGCGAGCGCGCGCACGAAGCGCGAGGTCGGCGTCGCCACCGCGCTGGCGATGCGCGCCGACATGCGCTCGCGCCAGGCGTCGATGCCGGCGGCCGGCGCGAGTTGCCGCGCGCCCGCGGAATCGCGCACGTAGCCGGTCGCGGCGATGCGGTCCAGCAAGGCCTGCTTCTCGCTGTCGAAACCGCCCGGGTTGCGCAGCCCGCGTGGAGCCCGCAGGCGGACGCTGAAACGCCAGCGGCTCCCCGCGTGCAGCCGGTCGCGCGGCCTGGCCTGCCACGGCCGCTGGTCGAAATCGTCGTACCAGTTCAGGCGCAGGCGCCGGCCGCGCAGCGGCGCCGGCAGGTCGAGGGCGTCGTCCACGCGGAAGTCGAAGCGGGTACCGCGCTCGCCGGGCTGAGGCAGGTCGAGTACCTGCCCGCGCACGGACAGGTCGTGCTGCTCGAGCGCCGGCGGCAGTTGCCGCGCCAGGGCGACCGTCGCGTGCAGGCCGGACAAGGCGAAACCGAACAACAGCGCGCCCGCCAGCGCGCCGCGGCCACCGCGCCACCACAGCGCCAGGCCGCAGGCCAGCGCGAGCGCCAGCCACGGCCACCCGGGCAGAAGCGGTAGCAGCAGGCAGCCGCCGCAGCCGGCGAGCAGCGCGAGCGCGGTCGCCGGCAGGCCCGGTCGTCGTCTGGTCGGCGGCGTCCCTGCCGCGTCGCGCATGCCTCACACCTCGCCGGGTGGCAGTTCCCTGAGCTTGCCTTCGTGCAGTTCCAGCACGCGGTCCAGCCGCCGCGCGAGGCGGCGGTCGTGGGTCACCAGCACCAGGCTGGTGCGCTGCGCGCGGTTGAGTTCCAGCATCAGCTCGAAGACGGTTGCCGCGGTCTTCTCGTCGAGGTTGCCGGTCGGCTCGTCGCCGAGCACGCAGGCCGGCGCGTTGACCAGCGCGCGCGCGACCGCGGCGCGCTGGCGCTCGCCGCCGGACAGTTCGCCCGGCTTGTGTTCGAGCCGGTGCGCGAGCCCGACCGCCTCCAGCAGCGCCCTCGCCCGCCGCGCCGCCTCCGGCACGCCGGTGCCGTTGAGCAGCACCGGCAGCATCACGTTCTCCAGCGCGGTGAACTCCGGCAGCAGGTGGTGGAACTGGTAGACGAAGCCGAGCGCGCGGTTGCGCAGCTGGCCGCGCGCCGCGTCCGACAGCGCGCTCATCTTCTGCCCGGCGACGTAGACCTCGCCCGCGGTCGGGGTGTCCAGGCCGCCGAGCAGGTGCAGCAGCGTGCTTTTGCCGGCGCCGGAGGCGCCGAGGATCGCGACGGTTTCGCCGGCGTGCACCGACAGCTCGAGGCCATCGAACACCGGCGTGCGCAGCGTGCCCTCCGCATAGGTTTTCGCCAGGCCCTCCGCGCGCAGCACGATGCCGTCGTGCGCGCCGGCGCCCTCCGGCTGCCGGCTCCCGGTTTCCGGCTCCCGTCGCTCATTCATAGCGCAGGGCCTCCGCCGGGGCCGTGCGCGCCGCGCGCCAGGCCGGGTACAGGGTGGCGACGAACGCCATCGCCAGCGCGACGCAGGCGATGACGGTCACGTCGCTCGCCTCCAGCCGGGTCGGCAGGCCGGTGATGTAGTAGACGTCCTCGGGCATCAGTTGCACCCCCAGCACCGCCTCGATCGCACGCAGGATGCGGTCGAGGTTGAGGGTGAGCAGGATGCCGCCGATCACGCCGGACACGGTGCCGATGGTCCCGATCAGCGAACCCTGCACCATGAACACCTGCATCACCGCGCGCGGCGTCAGCCCCAGCGTGCGCAGGATCGCGATGTCGGCCTGCTTGTCGGTCACCAGCATCACCTGCGAGGACACCAGGTTGAACGCGCCCATCGCCACGATCAGCGACAGCAGGATCGCCATCATGGTCTTCTCCAGCTTGAGCGCGCGGAACATGTTGGCGTTGTCGTGGGTCCAGTCGCTGACCCGGTAGCCGCCGCCGAGGCGCAGGGCGAGGTCGCGGGCGACATCGAACGCGAGGTCCATGTCGTGCAGGCGCAGCCGCACGCCGGTGACGCCGTCGTCGATCCGCAGCACGCGCTGCAGGTCCTGCATGTTCACCACCGCCAGGCCCTTGTCGTATTCCTGGTAGCCGGCTTCGAAGATGCCGCTGACGGTGAAGCGCTTGAGCCGCGGCAGCGCGCCGGCCGGGGTGCTG
>DASRZN010000017.1:0-6003 GCA_035686325.1 Lysobacteraceae bacterium | reverse complement strand
GGCGCGGTCGACCGTCTGTACCCAGTCGAAGGCGGCCGCCGCCTCGCGTGCCTTGTTCGACTGCAAGTGGCCGATCAGGTGCCATTCGATGTCCAGGTCGGCCAGCGCGCGCTGCTTGCCGAGGGCTTCCTGAACGTAGTTCTCGCCGAACGAACGCTGGCCGGCGGCGTGCAGTTCCGCGATCGCGGTCGCGGCCTGCCGCTTGGAGACCGCCAATAATCCGGGTGCTGGCCGTCCCGCCGCCCGCGCCGCGTTATCCAGTCGTTGCAGGAGTGTCTGCAGGGCGTCCGCGAGCACGGCGGGAGTCCGGTGGTGGCGGGTTGACGTCCCGGTCGGGGCGCCCATACTGCCGTCGGGGTGGGTCTTTTCGCCAGTCGGCACCGCCGGCGGCCCGTCGTGTGGGGAGCACGCAAAGATGGATATCGCCGAACTGCTGGCGTTCTCGGTCAAGAACAAGGCCTCGGACCTGCACCTGTCCGCGGGCCTGCCGCCGATGATCCGGGTGGACGGCGACGTGCGCCGCATCAACATCCCGGCGCTGGACCACAAGCAGGTGCACGCGCTGGTCTACGACATCATGTCGGACAAGCAGCGGCGCGACTACGAGGAATTCCTCGAGGTCGACTTCTCGTTCGAGATCCCGGGCCTGGCCCGCTTCCGCGTCAACGCCTTCAACCAGAACCGCGGCGCCGGCGCGGTGTTCCGCACCATTCCCTCCGAAGTCCTGACCCTCGAGGACCTCGGCTGCCCGCGCATCTTCAAGGAACTGATCGACCAGCCGCAGGGCCTGATCCTGGTCACCGGGCCGACCGGCTCGGGCAAGTCCACGACGCTGGCGGCGATGCTCGACCACGTCAACAAGAACGAGTACGGCCACATCCTCTCGGTCGAGGATCCGATCGAGTTCGTGCACACCTCGCAGAAGTGCCTGATCAACCAGCGCGAGGTCCACCGCGACACCCACGGCTTCAACGAGGCGCTGCGCTCGGCGCTGCGCGAGGATCCCGACTACATCCTGGTCGGCGAGATGCGCGACATCGAGACGATCCGCCTCGCGCTGACCGCGGCGGAGACCGGCCACCTGGTGTTCGCCACCCTGCATACCTCGTCGGCCGCGAAGACCATCGACCGCATCATCGACGTGTTCCCGGCCGGCGAGAAGCCGATGGTGCGCTCGATGCTGTCCGAATCGCTGCGCGCGGTGATCTCGCAGGCGCTGCTGAAGAAGACCGGCGGCGGCCGCACCGCGGCGTGGGAGATCATGGTCGGCACCCCCGCCATCCGCAACCTGATCCGCGAGGACAAGGTCGCGCAGATGTATTCGGCGATCCAGACCGGCCAGCAGTACGGGATGATGACCCTGGACCAGCACCTGCAGGACCTGGTCAAGCGCGCCGTCGTCACCAAGCAGCAGGCGCATGGGTACGCGAAGGACAAGCGGCTGTTCGAGTGACGGCAACCGTCCGCCGGTGGCCGGCGGCCGCAGCAACATCCCCCATCCGGTGACCGGCGGTCCGGTCCCCGGCTTTCCATCCGGTACCCCGGAGTTGCCCCGATGAGCTCGATCGACTTCACCTCCTTCCTCAAGCTGATGGCGCACCAGAAGGCGTCGGACCTGTTCATCACCGCGGGCATGCCGCCGTCGATGAAGGTCCACGGCAAGATCGCGCCGATCACCCAGAACCCGCTGACCCCGCAGCAGAGCCGCGACCTCGTCCTCAACGTGATGACGCCGCAGCAGCGCGAGGAGTTCGAGAAGACCCACGAGTGCAACTTCGCGATCGGCGTGGCCGGGGTTGGCCGCTTCCGCGTGTCGTGCTTCTACCAGCGCAACCAGGTCGGCATGGTGCTGCGCCGGATCGAGACCAAGATCCCGACGGTGGAGGAACTGAACCTGCCGCCGGTGATCAAGACGCTGGCGATGACCAAGCGCGGCATCATCATCTTCGTCGGCGCGACGGGTACCGGCAAGTCCACGTCGCTCGCCGCGATGATCGGCTACCGCAACCAGAACTCGACCGGCCACATCATCACGATCGAGGACCCGATCGAGTTCGTGCACAAGCACGAGGGCTGCATCATCACCCAGCGCGAGGTCGGCATCGACACCGACAGCTGGGACGCCGCGCTGAAGAACACCCTGCGCCAGGCGCCGGACGTGATCATGATCGGCGAGGTGCGCACCCGCGAGGGCATGGACCACGCGATCGCCTTCGCCGAGACCGGCCACCTGGTGCTGTGCACCCTGCACGCCAACAACGCCAACCAGGCGATGGACCGCATCATCAACTTCTTCCCGGAAGACCGCCGCGGCCAGCTGCTGATGGACCTGTCGCTCAACATCAAGGGCGTGGTCGCGCAGCAGCTGATCCCGACCCCCGACGGCAAGGGCCGCCGGGTGGCGATGGAGATCCTGCTCGGCACGCCGCTGGTGCAGGACTACATCCGCGACGGCGAGATCCACAAGCTGAAGGAAGTGATGAAGGAATCCACCAACCTCGGCATGAAGACCTTCGACCAGAGCCTGTTCGAGCTGTACCAGGCGGGCGAGATCTCCTACGAGGACGCGCTGCGCTACGCCGACTCGGCCAACGAGGTGCGCCTGCGAATCAAGCTCGCGCAGGGCGGCGACGCGCGCACGCTGGCGCAAGGGCTGGACGGCGTCGAGGTGGCGGAAGCGCGCTGACGCTGCCCAGGCGCGCGGCGGTTCGCGCGCCGTTCCGGTGCGATCGAAGGGAGCGGGCAACCGCTCCCTTTTCCTTTGTCAGGGATGCGCGCGCGGGGCGTCGTCGCCGCGCTGGCGGCGTGGCGCATGGCCTTGGGACGGGCGGGGCGTGTGTCGGCGCCGCGGCGTCCGCGCATCGGCGTCCAGCGGTTCGCCCGGCTTGTCCAGCCCGAGCCGACGCATCAGGCCGAGCGCGTCGAACGGCGCGCGCACCTTGGCGTCGTTGTCGAAGTAGCAATAGACGTCGCGCACCCTGCGCGCCGGCGCCTTGCCGTCGCCCGCGAGGCGTGCGTTCCGCGGCTGGCCGCCCGCCGCCCAGGCGCGGATGCGCGCGGCCCAGTGGTCCAGCGCGCGTTCGTCGTAGCCGCTGACGTACAGCTCCTCGTCGCCGTGCAGGCGGATGTAGACGAAGTCGGCGGTCACGTCCTCCAGCAGCGGCCAGCGCCCGGCGGTGTCGGCGACGACCAGGGCGATGTCGTGCGCGCGCAGGAGTTCGACGAAGGCCGGGTCGCGGAAGCTTTCGTGGCGCACCTCGAGCGCGTGGCGCAGCGGCCGGTTGGCGTCGATCGCGAGCGCGCTGCGCCCGCGCATGCGCGCGATGTCGCGACGGCGGGCGAGGGCCAGCGCCTGCTCGAGGTCGCGCGGCAGCAGCTCGAAGAAGGCCGCCAGCCGTGCCGCGTCGAAGCGCAGGAACGGCGGCAGCTGCCACAGGATCGGCCCGAGCCGGTCGCCGAGCCGGAGCAGGCCGGAGGCGAGGAAGTTCGCGAGCGGCCTCTCCACGTGACGCAGCTTGAGCATGTGGGTGAGGTAGCGCGGCCCCTTCACCGAGAACACGAAGCCGGGCGGCGTCGCCTCGCGCCAGGCCGCGTAGCTGTCCGGTGTCTGCAGCGAGTAGAACGAGCCGTTGATCTCGACGCTGTCGAAGCGCCGCGCCGCGTACTCCAGCTCGCGCCGCTGCGGCAGGCCGCGGGGGTAGAACACGCCGCGCCACGGCGCATAGCGCCAGCCGGAGATGCCGATGCGGATCGCCATGCGGCGATGCTGGCGCCGCCGCGGTGGAAGCGACGTGACCCGCCGCCCGCGGAGCGCGGGCGCGGGTCGTTCCGCCGGCGTCAGCGTTCTTGTGCGGCGTACTCCTCCAGCCCCAGCGTGTCCAATCCCTGCTCGAAGCGGATGTCGACCGGGATGCGGGCTTCCTGCAGGCGCGCCAGGTCGGCCTCGAGTTCCGGCCGGATCACGCCCAGCGTCTCGGTCATCCGCTTCGCCTCGGCGTAGTCGCCATCGCCCTGCACGGTGAGCAGCCTGGCGCTGAGCGCGTTCATCGCCTCGCGCATCTTCGCGAAATCGACGCGGTAGCGGCCGCTGTCCGGGTCGCGGCTGAAGGCGCCGCGGTCGGCGAAGAAGTTGAAGCGGACCATGTTCGCCTTGCCGTGCGCGTCCGCGGCGCCGAAGCGCACCGAGCGCAGGATGCCGGCGAGGAAGGTGACGTAGCTGTCCATCAGCTTGGACTCGTCGAGCTCGCCGCGGCGGCTGAGCGCGTCCACCATGTACAGGCCGAGCACGTCGGCCTTGCCCTCCTCGAAGCTGGACGCGTACTCCTTCAGCGCCTGGGTCACCGTGCCCTTGCCGTCCAGCGTGTTCTTGATGCCGAGCCCGTGCGCGACCTCGTGGAACATGGTGTCCTCGAAGAACGCGTCGAAGGTGACGTGCCGAAGCTGGTCCCGCGCGATCAGCTCGTTGGCGATCGGCACCAGGATGGTGTCGAACTTCGCCTTCATCACGTTCTCGAGCTGCAGCCGGCGGGTGCCCTTCTTCAGCTGCACCACTTCGTCGTTGGGCAGGTTGATGGCGATGGTCTTGGCGCCGACGTTGGCGTTGCCGCCGTAGAAGACCGCGACGTAGGCGTTGAGGTCGGCGTCGGTGCCGGGAGTCTCGGCGCGGTAGCGGGCCGGTACCGGCAGGCCCTCCTGCAGCGAGGGCAGGAACTGCGCGAAGCGCGCCAGCTTCGCGCTCCAGGCCTGGTCCTTGACCAGCACCAGGCCCTCGTAGGACGCCTTGTACCCGAACAGCTGGTCCTCGTAGGTCTCGATCGGCCCGATCACGACGTCGACCGGATTGGTCTTCATGTCCATCCAGGCGAGGTCGCTGGGCTGGAAGTCGTCGTCGAGCAACGCGTCCGCGCGCATCCGCAGGTAGGCGGCGAACGCCTGGTCTGCGCTGTAGCCGGCGGCGTCGCGCAGCAGCGCCGCGGCGCGCTCGAGGTCGGCCTTGTAGGCGACGTGGTACGGAACGGTGACCAGCTTGCCGGCGTCGTCGCGGCGCAGCAGGGTGTACCAGGACGCCTTGTCGGGCAGCGCGGCCCGTTCGAACTCGGCCTTGTCCATGTCGGCCGGGTAGAAGGTCGCGCCGGGCGGGCGCGGGCCGACGTCGGGCAGCAAGGGCGTGTCCTCGTTGAGCCGGTCCCACGGGCCGTAGTTGAGCGCGATCAGCGCGAGGGTCGCCGGATCCGGCGCGCGCGCCAGCAGCGCCTCGCGGTCGCCGCCCCAGGACTGTTGCCAGTACAGGTCGTCCATGACCTGTGACGCCTGCACCAGGCGCGCCAGCATGCGCTTGTCGTCCTCGTCGAAGGCGGACAGGTCGGCGGTGAGCGGCACCGTCGCGTAGTCGCCGGCGTGGCGTTGCGCGTAGGAGTCGGCGGGCGCTGGCGCGGATGATGCTTCTGCGGACGCGGATCCCGGCGCGGCGTCGGCGCGCGGCGCGGGGTGCTGGCAAGCGGCCAGCGCGGCGCCGGCGAGGCAGGCGAGGAACAGGCGGGACAGGCGCATGCGGACGGCTCCGTCGAGGGCAAGGCGCCCATCCTACGCCGGCCGTTCGCGCGGCCGCCGTGCCGGAGGACAGGGGTGCCCGCTGCTAGAATCCGCGCCATGTCCGGCGCCTACACGCCCCTCGCCAACCAGCTGCTGGTCGCCCTGCCGACGCTGGCGGATCCGAACTTCTCGCGCAGCGTCACCTTGTTGTGCCAGCACGACGAGCAGGGCGCGCTCGGGGTCATGGTCAACCGTCCTTCCGAGTACACGCTGGGCGAGGTCTTCTCGCAGATGGGCATCGGCAGCGACGACCAGGCGCTGTGCTCGCGGCGGGTGCTCGCCGGCGGCCCGGTGCATCCTGAGCGCGGCTTCGTCCTGCACGACGGCCGCGCCTGGGATTCCAGCCTGGCGATCGCCGACGACCTGTTCCTGACCACCTCGCGCGACGTGCTGGAGGCGATGGCGGCCGGC
>DASRZN010000016.1:0-21533 GCA_035686325.1 Lysobacteraceae bacterium | reverse complement strand
CGGTGCCGACCGCATTGGTCGCGGTCACCGTGAAGGTGTAGGCGACGCCGTTGGTCAGGCCGGCCACCGTGCACGGCGAACCGGCGCAACTGGCGGTGAGGCCACCCGGACTCGAGGTGGCGGTGTAACCGGTGATGCTGGCGCCGCCGTCGCCGGCCGGCGCGCTGAAGCCGATGCTCGCCTGGCCGTCGCCCGCGGTGGCGGTGCCGATCGCCGGCGCGCCCGGGACGATGGCGTCGACCAGCAGCGTGTAGGCCTGCGATCCGGTCGAGCCCTCGGCGTCGGTGGCGGTCGCGGTGAAGTTGAAGCTGCCGGCCTGGGACGGCGTGCCGCTGAGGGTCCCGTCCGCGGCCAGGGTCAGGCCGGTCGGCAGCGTGCCGCCCAGGCTGAAGCTGTAGCCGGGGGTGCCGCCGCTGGCGGTGAGCGTCTGCGAGTACGCGCTGCCGTAGGTGGCGCCGGGCACGGTGGCCGGCGAGAGGGTGAGCGGAACCCCGTCGATCACCAGCGCATAGGCGCGGCTGCCGGTGAACGGCGCGCCGGCACCGGTCGTGGCGTCGGTGGCGGTGACGGTGAAGTTGAAGGTGCCGACCGCGTCCGGGGTGCCGCTCAGCGTGCCGTCGGCGGCGAGGCTGAGGCCCGCCGGCAGGCTGCCGGCCGTCACCGCGTAGATGTAGGGCGCGGTGCCGCCGCTGGCGGACACGCTGGCGCTGTACGCGGCGTGGATGGTGCCGTTGGCGAGGGTGGCCGGCGACAGCGCGATGGTGGGCGCTGCGACGGACAGGGTGAGGGTTCCCGAGAGCGTCGAGAAAGGCCCGATGCCGGTCGAGCTGTCGGTGGCGGCGACCGTGAAATCGAACGTGCCGGTCGCGGTCGGGGTGCCGCTGAGGGTCCCGTTGCCGGCGAGGTTGAGGCCGGCGGGCAGGGAACCGGACGACAGCGCGTAGGTATAGGGCGCGGCGCCGCCGCTGGCACTGGCGAGCGACTGGCTGTAGGCCGCGCCGGCGGTGGCGGCGGGCGGATTGCCGGGCGCGTAGACGATGGTCGGCGGCGACACCGTGATCGTCGCCGTCGACGGCGACGAGGTGCCCGCACTGTTGCTGGCGGTATAGGTGAAGCTGTCCGGACCGGCGTAGCCGGCTGCGGGGGTGTAGGTGATCGTGGTGCCGCTCGCGCTGGCGGTGCCGTGCGCAGGCGCGGTGTCGACGGCGACGGACGTGGCGGCCGGGCCGGTGATATTCAGGGCGATCGGGTTGTCGCTGCTGCCGTAGGCCACCGTCGCGCTCACCGGATTGACCGTCGGCGGCACGTTCTGCACGGTGATGCTCAGGTTGACGACTTTTCCGTAGGGTCCCGGCGACAGGCCGAGGAGGTTGGGACTGCTGTCCCTGACGTCGACCGCGAAGTTGGAGGTGCCGACCGTGGTCGGCGTGCCGCTGATCGTGGTGCCGCTCAACGACAGCCCGGGCGGCAGGGTGCCGCTGTACAGCGTGTAGGTGTACGGCGCCAGCGCGCCGCTGGTGTTCGCGTTGAGGTCGTAGCTGTAGGCCGCATTGATGTCGGCGGTGGGCGGCGGCGCGATCGTGATCGAGGGGCCCGGGTTCGGCACGCTGACGCTGTACGACTTGCTGGTCGTGGCGGCGGTGTCGTCGGTGACGGTGATGGTGACGCTGTAGCCACCGGCCTGGGTCGGCGTGCCGCTGATGGTGTCGCCCACCAGGCTCAGGCCCGGGGCGAGGGTGCCGCCGGCGATGGCGTAGCTGTAGGGCGCGGCGCCGCCGCTCGCGCTCAGCTGCTGGCTGTAGGGCGTGCCGACGTTCGGCGTCGGCAACGTGGCGGGCGAAACGGTGATCGGGCTGGTCGCGGCCGCGATCGCAACGTTGACGGTGAACGGGTTGTTGCTCGCGTCCTCGACGACGAAGGAGTCGCTGGTCGCGCCGTCGCCGTTGTTGGTGTAGGTGATCGTGCCCGCCAGCGTATCGACGGTGACCGTGCCGTGCGACGGGTTACTGGTGCCGGGATTCGGAAAGGGGTTGAGGCCGAACGCGTCGCAGCGGTTGGCATCGATGACGATCGAGCCGCCCGATGCCATCGGCGAAGTCGACGGCGTCGTGAACGCATCCGGCACGTTCATGGCGCCGCACGCGGCCTGCGCCGCGCCGGGCAACGCGACCAGCAGCGCGAACGCGATCAGCCACGCCCGCGTGCGACCGGACCACGGCGCACGCGCGGAAGAAAAGCGCACGAAAAAGAGGCGCGCGGACGCGCGCTGCAGCGACGAGCGAAACGACATGATCCCCGACTCCCCAATTGCGCCGGATCTGTTCGCGGCGTACGCCGCGTGGCGCTTCCATCAAGTGGGAACGTCGCCGCGGCGCGTTCCCGGCCATCCCTTGCACCGGACGACGTCGTCGCCCGCGCCGTTATTTCTGCCGCATTACGGACCGATGCGTGCGCGTCACGCATGTGACCGCGCGCACGGAATGCTTGTCAAGTCCAGCTGAACGCGCGACAGTAAGTGCACGCAGGCGTCCTGCTGCGACGCTGCATCTCGGGGAAAACTCATGTCGGATCCCTTCATCGGGCAGATCATGCCCGTCGCGTTCGGCTTTGCGCCGCGAAACTGGGCGCAGTGCGATGGCGCGACGCTGTCCATCACGCAGAACCAGGTGCTGTTCGCGCTGATCGGTACCGCCTACGGTGGCGACGGCCGCACCACCTTCAAGCTGCCGGACCTGCGCGGACGCACGCCGCTGGGGCAGAGCGACAGCTACGCGCTGGGACAGGCCGGCGGCACGGAAAGCGTCGCATTGCAGGCCAGCCAGATTCCGCAGCACGTGCACACGGCCGGCTACACCACGCAGGCGGGCGCGAGCCGCAATCCCACCGATGGCCTCTTCGGCGACTCGGGTGCATCGTCGCCGATCTACGCCGGCGCGGGCGGTCCGCAAGTGGCATTGCACCCGGCTACCGTCGGCAGCGCCGGCCAGGGCCAGCCGCATTCCAACCTGCAACCCTACACCGCGCTCAACTTCTGCATCGCGTTGAGCGGCGTCTTCCCTTCGCGCAACTGAGGAACCCGCGCATGGAACCTTTCCTCGGTGAAATCCGCCTGCTGCCCTATACCTTCGCGCCGGTCGGCTGGCTCGACTGCGACGGCCGCGTGCTGTCGATCGCGGAAAACGACGCGTTGTTCGCGCTGCTCGGCACCACCTACGGCGGCGACGGCGTGACCACCTTCGGCCTGCCCGACCTGCGCGGCCGGCTGCCGGTCCACCAGGGCCAGGGCCCTGGGCTGAGCCCGTACACGGCGGGCCAGATGGCGGGCACCGAAACCGTCACCCTGACCACCGCGCAGCTGCCCCCGCACACCCACGCGGCAGCGGTCACCAGTGCGAGCGCCAGCACCGGGACGCCGGGCGGCGCGGTGCAGCTGGGCGCGACCACCGGCGAGACGATGTACACCAACGACATCTCCGGGTTGCCGGCGATCCAGGCCGCATCCGCCATGGTCGGCGCGGCGGGCGGCACCCAGCCGCACGACAACACGATGCCCACGCTGGCGGTGCGCTATTGCATCGCCGTCGAGGGCATCTATCCCACCCAGTCGTAGCCGGCATCGCCACTTTCTGAAGGACACCGCATCATGAGCGAACCCTTTCTCGGCCAGGTGCAGATCTACGGTTTCGGCTTCGCGCCGCTCAACTGGGCGCAGTGCAACGGCCAGTTGCTGCCCATCTCGCAGAACACGGCGCTGTTCTCCCTGCTCGGCACCACCTTCGGCGGCAACGGGACGACCATCTTCGGCCTGCCCGACTTCCAGGGCAGGGCGGGTTGCGGCGTGGGCCAGGGCCCCGGCCTGGCGCCGCGCGGGCAGGGCGAGATCTTCGGCACCGAAAACGTCACCCTGCTGCAGGGCGAGATGCCCAGCCACAACCACGCCTTCGACATCTACAACCAGCGCGACGGCGGCAAGCGCCACGGCACGCCCCAGCCGGGCGACGCCCTGACGGCGCCGGCGACGGTGACGCCGTTCGTGTCCGGCGCTGCGGTGTCGGGCACTTTCCCGCCGTCCATGCTCGGGGTCGCCGGCGGCAACCTGCCGCATCCCAACCAGCAGCCGTACCTGGCAGTCAACTTCTGCATCGCGCTGCGGGGAATCTTCCCGATGCGGCCGTGACGGCGCCGGCGCCGGTCTTTCCCACGACGGCGCCCGCGGCCTGGCTGGACACCTCCGGGCTGGCGCAGGCCGGGCTCGCGCTGCGACCGGCCACCGACGCCGACCTGCCCTTCCTGCGCGCGCTCTACGCGCAGACGCGCGCGGCCGAACTGGACGCGGTGGCCTGGCCCGAGCCGGCCAGGCGCGCGTTCTGCGACGGCCAGTTCCTGCTGCAGCATCGCCATTACGCCGCGCACTACGTGCCCGCGGCGTTCCTCGTCGTGCTGCGCGCGGGCGCGCCGATCGGCCGCCTCACCCTGCACTGGACCGCGGAAGAACTGCGCATCGTCGACATCCTGCTGGACACGGCGGTGCGGGGGCAGGGCATCGGCTCGACCCTGCTGCGCTGGGCCCAGGACGCGGCGACGGTCGCCGGCGTGATGCGGCTGTGCCTGCACGTGGAGTGGCGCAACGATGGCGCGCGGCGGCTCTACCGCCGGTTCGGCTTCCGCGAGGATGCCGCCGCCATCGCCGGCACCCACCGGTGGATGACCTGGCGGCCGCCGGAGCCGTCGGTCAGTTGAACAGCGCCTGGTAGAGGAAGCCTTCGCGCTCCTGCGCGATCGGCACCAGGAAGATGCCGACTTCGCCGATCCGCGGATGGCGCATCGGATAGATGCGTTGCGGGAACAGGCAGGCCGATGTGTTGCGAAACAGCAGCGAGAACGGTGCGCGCATCGCGTCGCGGCCCTGATCCGGCAGCGGTCGCGCCTCGACCAGCACGAACGGCACGTCCATGCCTTCGAGCGCGGCGGAAAAGGTCTCGTTGACGCAGCCGGCGAAATGTTCGAGCGACAGCAGGTTCACGCGGGATCCCCTCGTTGCGAGCCCTGCAGCATGCGCGGCACGGCCGCGCCCGCGCAAGCGCTCAGTCGCGCTCGCGCGCGACCGCGCGCCAGCCGATGTCGTGGCGGTGGAATTCGCCGGGCCACGAGATCCCGGCGACTTCGGCGTAGGCGCGCCGCTGCGCGTCGGCGACGCTGTCGCCGAGCGCGCACACGCACAGCACGCGGCCGCCGGCGGTGACCGCCTGGCCGTCGACCAGCTTCGTGCCCGCGTGGAAGACCTTGGTGCCTTCCACGTCCGGCGTGTCCATCGAGTTGATCGGATCGCCCGTGCGCGGCGTGCCGGGATAGCCCGCGGCCGCCATCACCACGCCCAGCGACGGGCGCGGGTCCCACTGCGCCTGCACGCCGGCGAGGCGCCCGGCGACCGCGGCCTCCACCAGGTCGACCAGGTCGGAGCGCAGCCGCAGCATCACCGGCTGCGTTTCCGGATCACCGAAGCGCACGTTGAACTCGATGACCTTGGGCGCGCCGCCGCGGTCGATCATCAGGCCGGCGTAGAGGAAGCCGGTGAACGGCACGCCGTCGGCGGCCATCCCGCGCACGGTCGGCTCGACGATCTCGCGCAGGATCCGCGCGTGCACCTCGGGCGTGACCACCGGCGCTGGCGAGTACGCACCCATGCCGCCGGTGTTGGGGCCGGTGTCGCCGTCGCCGACGCGCTTGTGGTCCTGCGATGTCGCCATCGGCAGCGCGTGCACGCCGTCGACGATCGAGATGAAGCTCGCCTCCTCGCCGTCGAGGAATTCCTCGATCACCACCCGCGCGCCGGCGGCGCCGAAGGCATTGCCGGCGAGCATGTCGCGCACCGCGGCTTCCGCTTCCTCGAGGGTCATCGCCACGATCACGCCCTTGCCCGCGGCCAGCCCATCGGCCTTGACCACGATCGGTGCGCCCTGTGCGCGCACATGGGCGAGCGCCGCGTCCACATCGGTGTGCACCGCGTAATGCGCGGTCGGGATGCCGTGGCGGGCGAGGAAGTCCTTGGCAAACGCCTTGCTGCCCTCCAGCTGCGCGGCGGCCGCGGTCGGGCCGAAGATGCGGTGGCCGGCGGCACGGAAACGGTCCACCACGCCGGCGACCAGCGGGCCCTCCGGGCCGACCACGCTCAGCGCGATGCCTTCGCGCTCGACCAGCGCGAGCAGGCCGTCGATGTCGCCGGCGGCGACGTCGACGTTGCGGCATTTCGGCTCGCTGGCGGTGCCGGCGTTGCCCGGCGCGACCAGCACCTGGCTGACCCGGCGCGACTGCGCCAGCTTCCACGCCAGGGCGTGCTCGCGACCGCCGGAACCGATGACGAGTACCTTCATGGATTCACCCCGAAGCGAATGTCTTCTGGACTCCCGCGCCCCGGGGACGCGGGCCTTGCCGCCTCAATGCCGGAAGTGGCGGATCCCGGTGAACACCATCGCGATCCCGTGCTCGTCCGCGGCCGCGATCACCTCGCCGTCGCGCATCGAACCACCCGGCTGGATCACCGCGCGGATGCCGGCTTCCGCCGCGGCGTCGATGCCGTCGCGGAACGGGAAGAAGGCGTCGCTGGCCATCACCGAGCCCGGCACCACCAGCCCGGCGTCGGCGGCCTTGATGCCGGCGATGCGCGCCGAGTACACCCGGCTCATCTGGCCGGCGCCGACGCCGACGGTGCGGCGGTCCTTCGCGTACACGATCGCGTTCGACTTCACGAACTTGGCCACCCGCCAGGCGAACAGCAGGTCGTCGAGCTGGGCGTCGGTCGGGCCGAGCTTCGTCACCACCTTGAGCTCGTCGCGCGAAACTTCGCGGATGTCGCTGGTCTGCATCAGCAGGCCGGAGCCGACCCGCTTGACGTCGAAGTTGTTGCGGCCGTCGCCGTGCGGGATGCGCAGCACGCGGACGTTCGCCTTCTTCTTCGCGTAGGCCAGCGCGTCGTCGGCGTAGTCCGGTGCGATCAGCACCTCGACGAACTGGCGGTCGAGGATCGCCTTGGCGGTGGCGCCGTCCAGCGGCTGGTTGAAGGCGATGATGCCGCCGAACGCGGAGGTCGGATCGGTCGCGTAGGCGGCCTCGTAGGCATCGCCAACCGTCGCCGCCTCGGCCACGCCGCAGGGATTGGCGTGCTTGACGATCACGCAGGCGGGCGCGGCGAACTGGCGCACGCATTCCCAGGCCGCGTCGGCGTCGGCGAGGTTGTTGTAGCTCAGCTCCTTGCCCTGCAGCTGGGCGAAGGTCGCCAGCGTGCCCGGCACCGGCCACAGGTCGCGGTAGAAGGCGGCGTGCTGGTGCGGGTTTTCGCCGTAGCGCAGGTCCATCACCTTGACGAAGTTGCTGTTCTGCTGGGCCGGGAACAGGGCGCGCGCGCCGTCGTCGCGCAGCGAGGACAGGTAGTCGCTGATGCAGGCGTCGTACTGGGCGACCCGGTTGAACGCCGCCACCGACAGGGCGAAGCGGGTCTTCGCCGACAGCGCGCCGTCGTTGGCGTCCAGTTCGGCCAGGAGGCCGGCGTACTGCGCCGGGTCGGTCGCGACCGCGACCCGGGCGAAGTTCTTCGCCGCCGAACGCAGCATCGCCGGGCCGCCGATGTCGATGTTCTCGACGATTTCTTCGAGCGTGCTGTCCGGATTGGCGGACACCCGCTCGAACGGGTACAGGTTGAGCACCAGCAGGTCGATCGGCGCGATGCCGTGCGCCGCCATCACCGCGTCGTCGGTGCCGGCGCGACCGAGCAGGCCGCCGTGCACCACCGGGTGCAGGGTCTTGACCCGGCCGTCCATCATTTCGGGGAAGCCGGTCACTTCGCTCACGTCGCGCACCGGCAGGCCGGCGTCGCGGATCGCCTTCGCGGTGCCGCCGGTGGAGACCAGTTCGACGCCGCGGGCGGCCAGCGCGCGCGCCAGCTCCAGCAGGCCGGTCTTGTCGGAAACGGACAGCAGCGCGCGCCGGATCTGCACGGCGGGCGCGGAAAGGACGTCGAAGCTCATGGGGGAGGGCGGCGCGGCGGGACAGCCCGCGATTATAGCCGCCGTCCCCGGTACGCCCCGCGGGCGCGCGCTGCCCTCACTCCATCCCGTAGTCGCGCAGCTTCTTGCGCAGGGTCGCGCGGTGGATGCCGAGCATGGCGGCGGCGCGGCTCTGGTTGCCGTCGCAGTGGTTGAGCACTTCGGCGAACAGCGGCAGTTCCAGTTCGCGCAGGGCGATCGCGTACAGGTCGTTGACCTCGCAGCCGTCGAGGTCGCGCAGATAGCGACGCACGGAGTTGGCGACGTGGTCGCGCAGTGGCGTGCGTTGCCCGCTGCGGACCGGATCGGTGCGATCGAGTGCGTTCAAAAGCGATCCCCTGGAAATCCCGCCGTTGCCGCCGGCGGGAGGGGCGAGTCTAGCGCGCGCATCCGCCGGCCGTCATGCGACCGATGCCCGGCTTCAACGAAAATCGAAGGTGAACGCGACCACCGTCGCAGTCGGCTCGGCGATGTTGAACGCGACGCGCGCCGACTGGCCGGAAGCGAGTCCGCTTTGCGTAACGCGCGCGTCGTCGCCCCCTTCCCGGTATTCCCCGGGGCGCAGGGTGCGCGCGCCGACGGTGCGCCCGTCCACGTCCTGCAGGGCCAGGTGCAGCGCAGGCCAGGGCTGCGGCCAGCGCGCGTCGTTGCGGAAGGTGGCGGTCACGTGCAGCACGCCTTGGCGCGCGGGGCGCACGTCGCGCGCGAGCAGGGTGAACGCGGTCGGTTCGCGCCACGCGGGCAGCTCGCACTGCAACACGCCGCACAGCGCCGACAGCAGCGGCCGCCAGCGCGCGTCGCCGGCCAGGCGCGCGCGGTCGGCGAGCAGCAGTTGCAACACCAGCAGCAGGGCGAGTCCGGCGATCACCGCGATGGTGCGCACGCCGGGACGCGCGGCGGGCGCGTGCAGCGGATGGGCGAAGCTCGGCAGGTGGCGGCGGCGCGCGGGCAGCGATTCGGCCGGTTCGGCCGGTTCGGCAATTGCGGGCGCGCCTTCTTCGGCGCGATCGGCGCCGCCGGGCGGAGTCCCGTCGGGGATTTCGACGGTTGCCGCATCGCCGGCGGCCGACGATGCCGGAGCCCGCGCGTCGTCGCGGACGCCTTCCGGTGCGGTCGGCGTGCCCGCGGGCGACGCCGCATCGGCGATCGCCGGCTCGGCAGGCGCGCGCGGGTCGGCGATCGCTACGCCGGACGACTCGACGACGGACGTTTCCCCGCTGGCGTCGGCGGCCGGGGCCGGGGCCGCGGCGGTGGTGCGGGACTTCGCAGCGCGAACACGCTTGGGGCGCGAATCGGCGGCGGGCGCCGGCGGCGATGTCGTGCCCTCGCTCGCGGCAGGGGGCGCAAGGCCGGTGTCGGCGACGGCCGGCGGCGACGGCCCGTCCTGCGGCGATGCGGCCCGCGCATCCGTCGCGTCGGCGCCGGCCCCGCCCGCCACGGGCGGCGCCAACGGCTTGCCACAGCGCGGACAGTCGGCCGGCGCCCGGCCCGTGGCGGGGTCGAGCGCGACCAGGAACTGGCAGTGCGGGCAGAGCGTGAACATGCGGCTATTGTTTCCGCAGGGTCAGGTTCCGGCGCAAGCACCGAATCAGATGCGGCGCACGCCGCTGATGCGCAGCCAGTCGCTTTCCTGCGTGACCGTCAGTGCGTCGAACCAGGCGGCGTAGCGCGCCAGCAGCGGATCCTCCTGGCCGGCGAGGATGCCCGACAGCGCGATCCGCCCCCCGGGCGCGGTGCGCGCCGCCAGCGTCTCCGCCAGCGCGTCGAGCGCGGACGCGAGAATGTTGGCGACGACCACCGGATGCATGGTCTCCGGCGCGTCCTGCGGCAGGAACGCCTGCAGACGGTCGCCGACGGCGTTGCGCTGCGCGTTGTCGCGGGTCGCCGCCAGCGCCTGCGGATCATTGTCGATGCCGGTCGCGTGCGCGGCGCCGAGCTTGAGCGCGGCCAGCGCGAGGATGCCGCTGCCGCAACCGAAGTCGAGCACGTCGGTGTCGCGCAGCGTGCCTTCCGCGGCCAGCGCGTCCAGCCACTGCAGGCACAGCGCGGTGGTCGGGTGGGTGCCCGAGCCGAAGGCGAGGCCCGGATCCAGGCGCACGATCGCCGGGGCGGGCGTGCCGGCGTTTTCCGCATCGCGCTCCTGCGCCTGCGCGAGGTCGGGCAATTCCCGGTTCCACGGCACGATCCAGGTGCGTTCGCCGAAGCGCAGCGGCGCGTAGGTGTCCATCCACGCGCGCTCCCAGTCTTCGTCGGCGACCTGGCGGAAGCGCACGCGCGACCAGTCCAGGCCCGGATCGAACGCTTCCAGCGCGGCCAGCAGCAGCAGCGGGTCGGCGTCGTGCGGGAACAAGGCGCTCAGCGACAGCGCCTGCCACAGCGGCGTCTCGCCGACGCCCGGTTCGAGGATCGCGCGCTCGTTGCCGGAATCGGCGTCGGCGTCGAGCAGGGTCACCGCCAGCGCGCCGACGTCCTCCAGCGCGTGCTCGTAGCGCGGCTGTTCGGCCTCGCGGCAGTGCAGGGACAGTTCGAGGAAGGGCATGGGCGGCGCCGTGGGCGGGAAACGCCCATCGTAGCCGCCCGCCGCCGCTCAGTGCCCGAACAGGCTCTTGAGCAGCTTCTTCGCCTTGCTCTCGTCCTGCGCGGGCTCCGCACCCTCGGCGTCCTCCGCATCGGCGGCCGCGACGTCCATGCCGAGCATCGCCATCGCGGTGGACTTGGTGCGCACGCGCACGTTCCATTCGGGCGACCACGCGGCCTTGGGATCGGCCGGGCGCGGCGGCCAGGCGATGTTGCTCTCGGGGCCGAACGCGATCATCTGCAGCATGCCGCCGGCGGCACCGCCGTCCTTGCCCGCGAAGATGCCCTTGGGGATCGCGCAGCGGGTGACGGACGGCGCCAGCAGCACCTTCTCGCGTACCCACTTCTCGACGGTGGCGTTGGGCAGGTAGTCGAAGATGCCCATGCCCGCGTCCGGCGTCTCCGAACTGCTCCACAGCACCAGCGCGTCGCCCTGCTGGCCCATGGCGTGCAGGTAGTAGCCGAGCGCGCGCGACACCGGCTGCCAGCGCCAGGTCTGGCCGCTGGCCAGCTCGCCGCTGTTGGACAGGGCGATCCTCGGCAGGAAGTCCTGGCGTTCGGCGAGGTCGAATTTCAGCGATTCGGGCACCTTGTCGCCGACCACGTGGTGGGCGCCGACCAGCGAGGCGCCGTCGGGGACGTGCTTGCGGCTGCGCGGGTTCGGCCACAGCGCGTAGGAGGGATCGGGCGAGATGCTGCGGTCGGGCACGTACCGGCCCTGCATCGCGCTGGCGCCGCTGACGTCGACCTTGCCGTTCTTCGCGCTGATCGAGACGACCTTCGGCTGGCCGGGGCGCACCTCGGTGCCGCAGCCCCAGTAGATCAGGATGCGTGTGGTGCCGTCGGCAATGGTCTTGCCGTCCGCGCCCTGCGGCGCGCTTTCGACCTTGGGCGCCGCTTCCGGCGGCAGCAGCGGCAGGCTCGCGCCCAGGCGCAGGCCGGTGGGGATCTCTTGTGCGGCTTCCTTGCCCGGGTTGAGCCGGTTGTGCAGGGCGATGTCGAGGTACTGCCCGGGCATCGCCGGGAAGCGGGTCATGCCGTAGCTGTTGCCGCCGCCGCGCCCGCCGAACAGGCCCATCGCGACGCGGCCCATGCCGCCCATGCCGGGCATGCCCGCCATCGTGTGGGTGGCGACGTCCATGTAGAGGTTCGCCTTCGGCGCGTTGTCGGCGGAATGGCCGGCGGACGAGGCGCCGAGCAGGGTGGCGGCGACGGCGAGGCTGAGGATCCGGGTGCGGTGCATGGCGTCCCTTGTGCAAACGCGTGGTCGGGTACCGGCGTTTACGCAGGAACGACGCGGATCAGGCCACCCAACCTGCCCGATGCGGGCGGCGTGGCATCGCGAGCGCGACGCCGCGCCTTGTGGTCAGACGATCGACAGCGACTTGTCGCGTCGTTCGGCCAGCCGCTTCTCGAGGTAGTGGATGTTCTGGCCGCCCTGCTGGAAGCCGCCGTCGGCCATGATCCGCTGCTGCAGCGGGATGTTGGTCTTGATCCCGTCCACGACCATCTCGCTCAGCGCCACCCGCATGCGCGCGATCGCGGTCTCGCGGTCGGGGCCGTGCACGATCAGCTTGCCGATCATCGAGTCGTAGTTCGGCGGCACCCGGTAGCCTTCGTAGATGTGGCTGTCCACCCGCACGCCTGGCCCGCCCGGGGCGTGGAAGTGCTGGATCAGGCCGGGCGAGGGCAGGAAGCTGTCCGGGTCCTCGGCGTTGATCCGGCACTCGATCGCGTGGCCGCGCAGGACGATGTCCTCCTGACGGATCGACAGCTTGTGGCCGGCGGCGACGTTGAGCTGCTCGCGGACCAGGTCGATGCCGGTGACCAGCTCGGTGACCGGATGCTCGACCTGGATGCGGGTGTTCATCTCGATGAAATAGAAGCGCCCGTTTTCATACAGGAACTCGAACGTGCCGGCGCCGCGGTAGCCGATGCGGATGCAGGCGTCCACGCAGACCTTGCCGATCTCCGCACGCTGGTCCTCGCTGATGCCCGGCGCGGGCGCCTCCTCGACCACCTTCTGGTGGCGGCGCTGCATCGAGCAGTCGCGCTCGCCGAGGTGGATCGCGTTGCCCTGGCCGTCGGCCAGCACCTGGATCTCGACGTGGCGCGGGTTCTCCAGGAACTTCTCCATGTACACCATGTCGTTGCCGAACGCGGCCTTGGCCTCCGACTTGGTGGTCGCGATCGCGTTGGCGAGCGCCGCCTCGGTGTGGACGACGCGCATGCCGCGCCCGCCGCCGCCGCCGGCCGCCTTGACGATGACCGGGTAGCCGATCTCGCGGGCGATGCGGACGTTCTCTTCGACGTCGTCGCCGAGCGGGCCGCCGCTACCGGGCACGCACGGCACGCCGGCCTCCTTCATCGCGCGGATCGCCTCGACCTTGTCGCCCATCAGGCGGATGGTGTCGGCCTTCGGGCCGATGAAGACGAAGCCGGACTGCTCAACGCGCTCGGCGAAGTCGGCGTTCTCGGACAGGAAGCCGTAGCCGGGGTGGATCGCCTGCGCGTCGGTGACTTCCGCCGCGGCGATGATCGCCGGCATGTTGAGGTAGCTCTCCGCCGACGGCGCCGGGCCGATGCACACCGACTCGTCGGCCATCGCCACGTGCTTGAGGTTGCGGTCGACGGTGGAGTGCACCGCGACCGTGC
The DNA here is from genome assembly GCA_035686325.1 of Lysobacteraceae bacterium. Classification (GTDB taxonomy): domain Bacteria; phylum Pseudomonadota; class Gammaproteobacteria; order Xanthomonadales; family Xanthomonadaceae; genus JABFWF01. Next base: position 8,262 of record DASRZN010000016.1, on the reverse strand, counting down.
GGATGCCGAGCGCGTGGCAGGCGCGGAGGATACGCAGCGCGATTTCGCCACGGTTGGCGATGACGACTTTCTCGAGCATCGCGCGCGCCTCAGCCGATCACGAACAGCGGCTGGTCGAACTCCACCGGCTGGCCGCTCTCGGCGCAGACCTTCAGCACGGTGCCGGAAACCTCGGCCTCGATCGGGTTGAACATCTTCATCGCTTCGATGATGCCGAGTGTGTCGCCGGCCTTGACCTGCTGGCCCACGGCCACGAACGGCGGCTTGTCCGGCGCCGGCGCGGCGTAGAAGGTGCCGACCATCGGCGCGCGCACCACGTCGCCGTCGGGCAGGTCGGACGCCGGCTTGGGCGCGCCACCGGTCGCGGCCTGCACCGGCGACTGCATCGGCATCGCGGCCGGGGCGGGGGCCGGCGCGGCGTGCACGACCTGCGGCGCGGCGACCATGGCGCCGGTCACGCGCGCCAGGCGCACGGATTCCTCGCCCTCCTTGATCTCGATCTCGGCGAGGTTGGATTCCTCGAGCAGGTCGATGAGCTTCTTGATCTTGCGCAGGTCCATGGCGTGTTTCCGGGAGACGGGAAGAGGGAGAAAGGATGAGGGGGAGAGCGGGTCGGCGGGGGAGGTGGGTCAGGAAGGGGAAGGCACGGCGCGGATGCCGTCCGCTTCCCGTCTCCCGTCTCCCGTCTCCCGTGCTTCCAGGCGCGCCAGCGCCGCCTCCAGCGCGTAGCGGTAGCTGTCGGCCCCGAAGCCCGAGACGACACCGACCGCGAGGTCGCTGAAGTAGCTGGTGTGGCGGAACGGCTCGCGCGCGTGCGGGTTGGACAGGTGCACCTCGATGAAGGGCACGGCGACCGCCGCCAGCGCGTCGCGGATCGCGACCGAAGTGTGGGTGAAGGCGGCGGGGTTGATCAGGATGAAGGCGGTGCCGTCGCGGCCGGCGGCCTGGATCCGGTCGATCAGGGCCAGCTCGCTGTTGGACTGCAGGCTCTCCAGCGCGTGGTTGGCGGCTTCCGCGCGCGCGACCAGCGCGGCGTCGATCTCGGCCAGGGTCGCGCGGCCATACACCTCCGGCTCGCGGCTGCCGAGCAGGTTGAGGTTGGGGCCGTGCAGGACCAGCAGCTTCGCCATGCGTCCGGGGGTGCTTTCGGGGGAGGCGAAGTCTGCGCCCGCCGGCCGGGCGCTGTCCATACCGGCACGCGCATATCCCTGCTAGATGGGCGAAGTTTCCGGCTTGAAGCGCCTGTTTGAACCGGTTGGCGGAAGTTCGGTCAGGGCTTGGCCCAGTCCGCGATCTCGCCGGCGGCGAAGGGCCCGATCCGCTGTTTCAGCAGGCGCCCGTCCTCCGAGACCAGCACCGAATAGGGCAGCACGCCCTTCGGGTTGCCGAGCCGAACTCCGGCGTCGGCCGGGCCCGGCGCGTCGATGAGGATCGGATAAGCGACCGGCACGCGGGCCAGGAAAGCGCGGACCGCGGCGGCGTCATCCAGCGCGATGCCGACCACCTGCACGCCCTTGGCGCCCTGTTCGCGGGAGAAGGCATCCAGCGCGGGCATTTCCTCGATGCACGGGCCGCACCAGGAAGCCCACACGTTGATCAGCAGCGGCCGGCCGGTCCAGGCCGTGGGCAGGGCGTGGGAGACGCCGTCCAGGCCAGGCAGGCGAAAGGCCGGCAGCGGTGCGCCGCGACGGGCGACGGTCACGCCGGCCGGCGGCAGCGGCGCGCTGGCGGTCGCGGCGGCATTGAGCGCGCGCTGGCCCAGCTCGGTGCGCCACAGCGGGCCCGGGCCGGTCGTGAGCAGGCTGGCGGCGAGGCCGAGGCCGCCGGCCCCCAGCGCGAGCAGCAGGATCTTCGCGTTGGCCTTCATGGCGCCGGGCCGGCGGCGTCGCGCAGGGCATCGCGCACCCGCTCCATGGTCAGCACGGTCGGCAACACGATGCCCGGCCCGCCGTCCGCCGGCAGCACAACGTACAGCGGCACGCCGACCGCGTCGTAGCGCTGCAGGAACGCGGTCAGCGCCGGATCGACGTCGGTCCAGTCGCCGACCATGTAGACCGCGTTGGCCTGGGCAAGGGCGTCGCGGAAGGCGGGCGTGCCGAGCACGGTCTTCTCGTTGGCCTTGCAGGTCACGCACCAGTCCGCGGTGACGTTGACGAAGACCAGGCGGTGCGCGGCGCGCAGATCGGCGAGGCGCTGTTCGGAGTAGGCGACGTGGTCGGTGGCCTCCGCCTGCGCCATGACCGGCGCGGCGGGACGTGGCAGCGCGTGGATCGTGCGCAGCGGCCAGGCGATCGCGAACACCGCCAGCGCCGCCGCGATCCCCGCCCAGCGGGCGTGCCGGGCGCGCGCATGGGTCCACGCCCAGGCGGCGAAGGCGACCGCGACCGCGGCGACCAGCCACCAGGCGATCGCGTCCACCCCGCGCTGGCGGCCGAGCACCCACGCCAGCCACGCGGCGGTGAGGTACAGCGGGAACGCCAGCACCTGCTTGAGCGTCTCCATCCACGCGCCGGGGCGCGGCAGGAAGCGGACCAGCCCCGGCACCAGTCCGATCAGCAGGAACGGCAGGGCCAGGCCGAGGCCGAGCGCGAGGAACACCGCGATCGCCAGCGCCGCAGGGGCCGCGAACGCCCAGGCCAGCGCCGCGCCCATGAACGGCGCGGTGCAGGGCGTGGCGACGACCACCGCCAGCACGCCGGTGAAGAAATCGCCTGCCGGCCCCGAGCGGCGCGCCAGGCTGTCGCCGACGCCGGTCCAGCCGCCGCCCGCGTGCCACACGCCGGACAGGCTCAGGCCCAGCGCCAGCATCACCAGGCCGAGCACGGCGACCACCAGCGGCTGCTGCAGTTGGAAGCCCCAGCCCAGCGCGAGTCCGGCCTGGCGCAGCCCGATCGCGACGGCGCCGAGCAGGGCGAAGCTGAGCAGCACGCCGGCCGTGTACCAGAGCGCGTGGCTGCGCGCGCGTGCGGCGTCGTGGCCGTTGCCGACCAGCGACATCGCCTTCAGCGACAGCACCGGCAGCACGCACGGCATCAGGTTGAGCACCAGCCCGCCGAGCACCGCGGCGAGCAGGGCGGTCAGCGCGGTCAGGCCGGCGCCGCGCGGCGTGGCGCCGGTGCGGGGGGCATCGGCGGAACCCGCTGGCGGAAGTTCACCGGCGGACGTCGTGGCAGCCGCATCGGCGGACGCCGCCCCGGCTCCGGCCGTGGGGCTTGTCCCGCCTTGCGCGGCAGCCGACGCGGAACCGGCCGTCACCCGTCCCGCCGGCAGCGCCACCGTCACCGTGCGCGTCATCGGCGGATAGCAGATGCCGTCGGTCTGGCAGCCCTGGAAGGTCGCGGTCAGCTGCACGCTGGTGGCGCCAGCGCGGCTGCGCGCCAGCGGCACCGGCACGTCGACCTGGTCGAAATAGACCACCACCTGGCCGAAGTGCTCGTCGAAATGCTGCTTGCCCGCAGGCCAGCGCGGTTGTCCCAGGCCGATCCCGTCGGCGTCCGCCAGTTGCAGGCGGGTGCGGTCGCGGTAGAGGTAGTAGCCGCGCGCCGGGGTGAAGCGCAGCAGCAGGGTGTTTCCGTCGCCGGCGATCGCCTCGAAGCCGAAGGCCTGCTCCGGCGGCAGCGGCAGCGGCGCGGAGCTGCCGTCGGCCTGGATGCCGAGCAGCGGCTGGCCGCTGGCGCCGCCGCCGAGCGCGCGCGCCAGCCCGGCCAGCCCGCCGCCGCGATCGCCCGGCGCGTCGGCGCCGGCCGGCGCGGCCGGCAGGGCGACGGTCAGCGTGCGCCGCTGCGGCGGATAGCACACGCCGACGTCGGCGCAGCCCTGGTATTTCACCTGCAGGGTGACTTGCTGCGCGCCGTCGGCGGCGGTGCCGGGCTGGACCGCGGTCACGCTGCCGCGGTAGGTCTCGACGTCGCCGAAGAATTCGTCGTGGTGGCGGTCGCCCCGCGGCAGTTCCAGCGTGCCGGTCGCGAATGCGCCGTCCGTGGACTGCACGCCCATCCGGTGGCGGTACAGGTAGTAGCCGTCGGCGATCTTCCAGCGCAACTCGATGCGGTCGCGGCTGGGCGCGGTCGCGGTCAACGCGAAGGCCTGGTCGACCGGCAGCAGGTCCGACTCGTCCACCGCCTGCGCCGTGCCGATCCCGGCCGCGCAGACCACCGCCGCCGCAAGCGCGCGGCGCCACCAACGTGCCATCCGATTCATGCTCCGTCCGCCGGGCGGGTTTCCGCAGCCACCCAGTCGAGGTACCCGGGCAGGCCGCCCGTGGCTTCGACCGCGATCAGCTCCGGCAGTTCATAAGGATGCAGGGCGTGCACCCGGGCGGCGAGGGCGTCCAGCCGCGCGCGGGTGGTCTTGACCAGCAGCAGCACCTCGTCGGCCTGCTCGAGCGCGCCTTGCCAGCGGTACAGCGAACGCACCCCCGGCAGCAGGCTGACGCAGGCGGCCAGCCGCTCCTCCACCAGCGCCCGCGCCAGGCGCTCGGCGCTGGCGGCGTCGGGACAGGTGCAGTAGCAGGCGAGAACGGTCACGTGCGGCTCCGGTCGGAGCCGCATAGCCTAGCCCAGCACGGTCTCCGGCAGGCGCAGGATGTCCAGGAGGCTGGAAGGCGCACGCGCGCCGGCGCGCGGGCCGGGGCTCGCCGCGCGCCCGGTGCGCTGGCTGGCCAGCTGCTCGACCACCTCCACCAGCGACACCCGTACCTGCGGGCCGGCCTCGCGGAAGGCGCGCAACAGGCGCAGCTCCAGCGGGTCGTCGGCGAGGATGGCGTCGGCGGCGGGAATCGAGTCCAGCCGCACGTCCTCGGGCAGCGACATGCTGCCGCGGCCGGTCACCAGCCATTCGAAGTTGACCCCGGTTGCCTCGGCGATCGCACGCATGTGGGCCACCGTCGGCGTCTTCCCCTTGGCCGATTCCCAGTGGCTCACCGCGCTGCGCTGGACGCCCACCGCCAATCCCAGCTGCGCCTGCGACGAGCCCCCATGCCGCCGCGCGAGCCGGATCCTTTGCTGCAAAGTCATCTAACGCCCTCCCCAGGGCAAGCGTGACGCGCGGCCAAGTTAAGCCCCATCCCAGGCCGCGTACAGCGAAAATGCTACCACTGGTCACCTGGTGACCAATATTCAACACGATCGGTGCGCTTCCGGTAGCGGCTTGGCGCGATTCCGGTCGCAACAGCGGCGGGTCAGGCGAAATCCCCGTGCATCGCCTGCAACGCGGCGATTGCCGCCAGGCCGGCGGTCTCGGTGCGCAGCACGCGGGGGCCCAGGCGCAGGCCGGCGAAGCCGGCGTCTTGCAGCTGGCCGCGGTCGCGCGGCGACCAGCCGCCCTCCGGGCCGATCGCCAGGACGCAGGCGCCGTTGGCCACGGCGCTGGCGCCGATCGCCTGCCCGGCAGCCGGGTCCAGCAGGAAGCGCGCCCCGGCCGGCAGCCCGGCCAGGGCCTCGCCCAGCGGCCGCGGCGCGGCGATGTCCGGGACGCGGGCGCGCCCGCTCTGCTCGCAGGCGGCGCGGACCACGCTGCGCCAGTGGGCGAGGCGCTTGTCGACCCGGTCGGGGTCCAGCCGGACCTCGCTGCGCTCGCTGGCGACCGGCACGAACGCGGCCACCCCGAGCTCGGTCGCCTTCTGCAGGATCAGGTCCATCTTCTCGCCGCGGGCGAGGCCCTGGACGAGGGTGATCCGCAGGCGCGACTCGTTGTCCACCGCGACGCGATCGTCGATGCGCACCCGCGCCTCGCGCTTGCCGATCGCCACGATCGTCGCCGGGTGGTCGTGGCCGTCGCCATTGAACAGCACGCAACCGTCGCCTGCGCGCAGGCGCAGCACCCGCACCAGGTGGGCGGCCGCGTCCTCCGGCAGCGCCAGTTCCAGGCCCGGCGCCAGCGGCTGCTCGACGAAGGCGCGCATCACGCGCATGCGGTGGCTTCCACGATCGCGGCGCGGGTCGCGTCGGCCAGCAGCCGCAGTTGCTCCTCGTCGATGCAGTAGGGCGGCATCCAGTACAGGATGTCGCCGAGCGGGCGCAGCACGACGCCGCGTTCCAGCGCAGCCCGGTAGGCGCGCAGGCCGACCCGCAGCGACGGATCGAACGGGGTTGCGCGATCGCCGCCGCGGGTCAGTTCGAAGGCAAGGATCATCCCGGCCTGGCGCAGGTCGGCGACGTGCGGCAGTTGCGCCAGCGGCGCCGCCAGCTGCGCCATGCGCGCGGCGGTGGCGCGGTTGCGGGCGATCACGTCGTCGCTGGCGAAGATCGCCAGCGCCGCCAGCGCCGCAGCGCACGCGATGGGGTTGCCGGTGTAGCTGTGCGAGTGCAGGAAGGCGCGTTCGCGCGAGTCGTCGAGGAAGCCGTCGTAGATGGACTGGGTCGCCAGCACCGCGGCCAAGGGCAGGAAGCCGCCGGTCAGGCCCTTGGACAGGCACAGCAGGTCGGGCTGGATGCCGGCCTGCTCGCACGCGAACAGGGTGCCGGTCCGGCCGAAGCCGACCGCGATCTCGTCGGCGATCAGGAACACGCCGTGCGCGTCGCACAGCGCGCGCGCGCGGCGCAGGTAGGCCGGGTCGTGCATGCGCATGCCGCCGGCGCACTGTACGCGCGGCTCGAGGATCAGCGCGCAGATCTCGCCGGCGTGGCGTTCGAGCATGGCAGCCAATGCGTCGGCCGCGCGTTCGGCGCAGTCCGCGGCGGATTCGCCGGGCGCGGCGAGATAGGCGTCGGGCGACGGCGCGAACAGGCACTCCGCCAGCAGCGGCGCGTACACCCGCCGGTACAGCGGCACGTCGCCGACCGCGAGCGCGCCGAGGGTCTCGCCGTGGTAGCCGTTCTCCAGCGCGACGAACTTCGTGCGCCCCGTCTCGCCGCGGTTGCGGAACCAGTGGAAGGCCATCTTCAGCGCGACTTCCACCCCGGCCGATCCGTTGTCGGCGTAGAACACCTTGGCCAGCGGCGCGCGCCCGGGCTCGCGCGGCGCGATCGCGACCAGCCGCTCCGCCAGCTCCACCGCGGGCGCGTGCGAGAAACCGGCCAGGATCACCTGTTCCAGCGCCTGCGCCTGGCGGCCGATCGCGGCGGCGATGCGCGGCTCGCCGTGGCCGAACAGGTTGGTCCACCAGCTGGCGACCGCGTCGAGGTAACGGCGGCCGTCCTGTCCGACCAGCCATGCGCCCTCGCCGCGCGCGACCGGCACCAGCGGCAGCTCGTCGCGCAGGTGTTCGCGCATCTGCGTGCACGGATGCCAGAGCACGGCGAGGTCGCGGGCACGCCAGTGGTCGGGGTCCGATATCATCGGGGCCGGTGGAGGCGTCGTCTCGCGCATCCGCGCATTATCGCAAGAGCCGGCGATTCCACCGCTTCCCCGAGCCCGGCAGGCCGGTCCGCGCGGGCGGCCCCGCCCGTTCACGCCCGTTCGTCCATCATCCCGAGCCTGCCCACCCCCCGTCCTCGATGCGCCGCCTCCCCACCATCCACGCGATCAGCGAGCACGACGCGGGGCCGTACCGGATGGAGCGGCTCGACCTCGAGTTCGGCAACGGCGAGCGCCGCCGCTACGAGCGCCTGCACAGCCGCGGCCACGGCGCGGTGCTGGTGGTGCCGCTGCTGGACGCGGAGACGGTGCTGCTGATCCGCGAGTACGCCGCCGGCGTGCACCGCTACGAGCTCGGCCTGGTCAAGGGCCGGATCGACGCCGGCGAAACCCCGCTGCAGGCGGCCAACCGCGAGCTGCAGGAGGAGGCCGGCTACGCCGCGCGCGAACTCGTCCCGCTGCGCGCGCTGACCCTGTCGCCCAGCTACATGAGCCACCAGGCGCACGTGATCGTGGCGCGCGACCTGTATCCGCGGCGGCTGCCGGGCGACGAGCCGGAGCCGCCGGAAGTCGTACCGTGGAAGCTCGACGCGCTGCACGAGCTCGCCCTGCGCGAGGACTGCTCGGAAGGGCGTTCGCTCGCGGCCTTGTTCATCACCAGGGAGTGGTTGCGCCATGGCAGTTGACCTGCAACACCTGCGCGAGGCGATCATCGCCGTCGCACGCGACGCGGCGGCGCGCATCCTCGCCGTCTACGACAGCGAGTTCGCCGTGCAGCACAAGGGCGACAAGTCCCCGCTGACCGAGGCGGACCTCGCCTCGCACCGCTGCATCGTCGAGGCGCTCGAGGCGCTGACCCCGGACATCCCCGTGCTGTCGGAGGAATCGGCCGAGGACGTGCCCGGCGTGCTGCGGCGGGAATGGTCGCGGCTGTGGCTGGTCGATCCGCTCGACGGCACCCGCGAG
>DASRZN010000015.1:0-3943 GCA_035686325.1 Lysobacteraceae bacterium | reverse complement strand
CAGGTGCGGGATCACGATCGAACCGCCGACGACCAGCCCGACCGAGAACGCCTCGAACATCTCGTCGCGGTTCACCCCCGCCTCCCGGCACTGGGCGACGTGGTAGCTGATGCAGTCGTCGCAGCGCAGGACCAGCGAGGCCACCAGCCCGAGCAGCTCCTTGGTCTTCACGTCCAGCGCGCCGGCCTGGTAGGTCTGGGTGTCCAGCGCGAAGAAGCGCCGCACGACCTGGTTGGGCTCGGCCAGGATGCGCTCGTTCATGCGCTTGCGGAACGCGGTGAACTGGCGGACGCGGTCCGCCTCGTCGCCGCCGCTCACGCGCCGCCCCCGGCCAGCAGCGGTTCGAGCTTGCCGGCGCGGTGCAGCGCCATCATGTCGTCGTAGCCGCCGACGTGGGTCTCGCCGACGAAGATCTGCGGCACGGTGTGGCGGCCGCTCAGGGCGATCATGCGCTCGCGCTGCGCGGGGTCGGTGTCCACCCGGATCTCGTCCCAGGCCAGGCCCTTGCTCTTCAGGAAGTTCTTGGCGGCCACGCAGTAGCCGCACATCGCGGACGTGTAGAGGGTGATCGGGGCGTGCGACGCGGACATGCCGGCTCCTGCAACTTGCGGTGCCGGCCATTGTCCGACATCCCGGGCCCGGCGGCGGTCGCAGGCGTGCAACGCTGCGTGACCGGCAGGGTCGATTAACTGGCGATTCACGCCCGCCCGCCGCCCGGCGGGCATCCTCCAGCCAACGCGTTCACACTTTGCCCATGCGCCCCGTCCTGCCCGCCCTGCTGACCTTCGCCCTCGCCGCGCTGCTGGCCCCCGCCGCGCCGGCGCAGGACGCGCGGCTGCCGGACATCGGTTCCTCGGCCGGCACCGTGCTCTCGCCCGCGCAGCAGCGCGCGTACGGCGAGATGACCCTCAGCCAGCTGCGCAACTACGGCTACACGCTCGAGGATCCGCTGGTCGGCGGCTGGCTGCAGTCGCTGGGCGCGCGCCTGGGCGCCGCCAGCGACCAGCCGCGCCAGCCCTACACGCTGTTCCTGCTGCGCGAGCGCCAGATCAACGCCTTCGCCACCCTCGGCGGCTACATCGGGGTCAACTCGGGCCTGGTGCTCGCGGCCGACAGCGAGGACGAGGTGGCGGCGGTGCTGGCCCACGAGATCTCGCACGTCACCCAGTCGCACGTGCTGCGCGCGGTGGAGCGGGCCCAGCGCGACAGCGTGCCGATCCTGCTGGCCATGCTCGGTGCGATCGCGCTGTCGCAGGCGTCGAACAGCACCTCCGGCGACAACGCGGCGATGGCGGCGGTGGCCTCCGCGCAGGGCCTGCTGGTGCAGCGCCAGATCGACTACACCCGCAGCAACGAATCCGAGGCCGACCGGATCGGCATCCGCACCCTGTCGCGCGCGGGCTACGACCCGGAGGCGATGGCGGACTTCTTCGAGAAGCTGCAATCGGTCGTCCGCACCAACCAGGGCGGCGAGCGCGAACGCACCCCCGACTACCTGCAGACCCACCCGGTCACCACCCTGCGCATCAGCGAAGCGCGCGAACGCGCGCGCCAGTTGGCCGCCGCGCCAGGCGGTTTCGTCCCCAACGCAGCGATCAGCGACAACCCGCTGCTGCCCGGCTCGCTGCGGATCGGCGGCGCGCTCGGCGGCGACAGCGGCCAGTTCCTGCTCGCCCGCGAGCGCCTGCGCGTGCTCAGCGCGACCACCCCGGCGATGGCCGTTCGCGAATACGAAGCGCTGGGCCGGCGCGGCACGCTGTCCGCCGCGCAGCGCTACGGACTGGCGCTGGCGCGGATGCTGGACGGCCAGGCCGACGCCGCCGCGAAGGAAATGGCGGCGCTGCTCGGCGAGGATCCGGGCAACGTCTGGCTCGGCCTCGGCCTGGCCCGGGCCGACGCCCGCGCCGGTCGCGGCGCGGCCGCCGACGCGCGCTTCGAGGCCCTGCTCGACCGCATGCCGGGCAATGCCGCGGTTGCCCTGACCTACGCTGGCGTGCTCAACGAGCGCAACACGGCCGCCGCCGGCCGCCGCGCGCAGGCGGTGCTGCGCCCGCTGCTGGCCACCGGCGCGGCCTCCGACCCGACCTTCCAGCAGGCCTTCGCCCGCGCCAGCGAGATTTCCGGCGACCCCGTGCGCGCCGGCGAGGCCTGGGCCGAGGCGGCCTACCTCAATGGCCGGCCGGAGCAGGCGCTGGTCCAACTCAACACGCTGAAGAAGCGCGACGACGTCGACTACTACGCGCGCGCCCGGATCGACGCCCGCATCGCCGCGATCACGCCGGTGGTGCTGGAACTGCGCCGCGAAGGCATCCGCGACGAGGACCTGGAACGCGGCCGGCGGTTCGACGCAGGCTTGCGCTGGCGGTGAGCATGGTCCCGCGCGCGCGGCGTCATCGGGCGGTCACAAATCCGTCGTCCAATGTCCTGGTCCTCCTGACGCAGCGCCCGCCGTGCAGAAGCGCATCCTGATCGTCGACGACGAACCCGCGATCCGCGACATGGTCGCCTTCGCCCTGCGCCGCGACGACTACGACACCGTGCACGCGGGCGATGGCCGCGAGGCGCAGGAAGCGATCGCCGAACGGGTGCCCGACCTGATCCTGCTGGACTGGATGCTGCCCGGCAGCAGCGGCCTCGAACTCGCCCGCCGCTGGCGCCGCGACGCGCTGACCCGCGAGGTGCCGATCATCATGCTGACCGCGCGCGGCGAGGAGGACGACCGCGTGGGCGGGCTCGAGGCCGGGGTCGACGACTACGTGGTGAAGCCGTTCTCGGCGCGCGAGCTGCTGGCGCGGATCCGCGCGGTGCTGCGCCGCTCGCGCGAGGACGACGCCGACGGCAGCGTGCGGGTCGGCCGTCTGCGCATCGACGGCGCCGCGCACCGGGTGTTCGCCGAGATGCAGGACGGCGAGCAGCCGCTCACGCTCGGGCCCACCGAGTTCCGCCTGCTGCATTTCTTCATGACCCACGCCGAGCGCGTGTACACCCGCGCGCAACTGCTCGACCACGTCTGGGGCGGCAGCGTCTACGTCGAGGAGCGCACCGTCGACGTGCACATCCGCCGCCTGCGCAAGGCACTGGAACCCGCGGGCGTCGAAGGCATGGTGCAGACGGTGCGCGGCGCGGGCTACCGGTTCTCGGCCGCGGGCTAGGCGCGGGGCGCACATCGCCGCAAACGGAGAGGCACGCAGGAACCGCTGATTTTCGGGTGCATCGCGAGCGCGCCGGGCGGGAGAGGCAGGCAGGACACGCCGTGAATCCATCCATGGAGGCTCGGATGCGCCATCCATGGCGCATACGGTCCTGCCCCGCGAGCGCGCCGGGCGGGAGAGGCAGGCAGGACACGCCGTGAATCCGTCCATGGAGACTCGGATGCGCCATCCATGGCGCATACGGTCCTGCCCACCTCTCCCACCCGACGCCCCCAGCACCGTCGCGGGTCCACGTAGAGCGGAGCAAGCTCCGCTCTACGGCAAATCGCGAAGATCTGTCCCAGCGACCGGGAGGGCGGGGGTGTTGCGTCAAGCCGGCCATGGATGGCCGGCGCCCGCATAAGGGCAGGACTGCCCTTCCAAGGGAAAAGCAATACCCCCGCCCTCCCGGGCGCGGGCCCAGGACGCTCGCCTTCCGCCTTCCGCCTTCCGCCTCCCGCCTCCCGTCTCCCGTCTCCCGTCTCCCGTCTCCCATCCCCAACCGCCCGTTCAGGAACGCCGGCCTTTCCGCCTGCGATTGCCTAGACTGATCGCATGACATCCGCTCCCGACAATGTCTGGCTGCCGACCCTGGCCCGCATGGCGCTGGTGCTGGCGGCGGCGGTCGCGCTCGGCTGGCTGGCCGGCTGGCCGCGGATCGCGCTCGCGCTGGCCGCGCTCGGCCTGCTCGGCTGGCAGCTGTGGCGGCTGCAGCAGGTGCTGGCGCGGATCGAGGCGCGCCAGGCGATCGG
>DASRZN010000014.1:0-4847 GCA_035686325.1 Lysobacteraceae bacterium | reverse complement strand
CGCGCGGCGAGGCGGACGTGCGCCCGGGCGCGGCCGGCATCGGCCCTCAGTAGACGACCGCGCGCGCCTGCACGAAGGCGTAGAAGAACACCGCGTCGGGATCCTTCTGCACCTGGTGCATCTCGCGGCGCAGGCCGTCCACGGTCTCGCGGTCCACCTTGCCGGCCTCCAGCAACTGGTCTGCGGCGGACAGCAGCAGCTCCTCCCAGAACGCGATCATGCTCTTGCGCCGGGCCGGCTCGCGGTTGTCGAAGTGGAAGACCTTGACCTCCGTGGTCACGTCGTCGAAGCCGCCGGCCAGCAGCAGGTTGCCGAGCTTGGCGCCGATGAAGGGGTCGCCGCCGCTTTCGTGCTGGTAGTCGTTGAACGCCATCCAGTAACGCCAGGTGTTGGGCGAATAGGGGTCGAGCAGGAACGAGGAGTTCATCACCTCGGTGACGTAGACCGGCGCGCCGGGGGCGAGCACGCGCCGCACCTCGGCCAGCACCCTGGCCGGGTCGGGGACATGCTCGAGCACCCAGCACAGGAAGGCGCCGTCGAAGCCGCGCGGCTCGAACGGCAGGTCGGTGGCGTCGGCCTGGCGCAGGGCGTAGCGGCCTTCCAGCCAGGGCATCGCGCCGAGCCGGTGCGCGGCGGCGTCGATCTGGGCCTGGCTGAGGTCGACGCCGGTGACGTGCAGGTCCGGGAAGCGCCGCAGCAGGATCTCGGTCTGCGCACCGACGCCACTGCCGACCTCCAGCAGCCGCTCCACGCCGCTGTACTCGATGTTGCGGAAGATGGTCGTTTCCGCCAGCCGCGCCTGCTTGACCAGGCGCGCCTGCTCGGTCGGCGAGAAGCCGTGCAGGTAGGGGAATTCGTTGGGGCGTTCGGTCTGCGGCATGCGGGGGCTCCTTCGCCGCGAGTGTAGGCCGCCGCGGCGGAGGGCAGCGTCCACGGTCGGGAGACGGGAAGAGGGAGAGGGGAGACGGGAAGAGGGAGAGGGAGACGGGAAGAGGGAGAGGGAGAAGGAGAAGGGGAGCCGCGGAGATGTTGGGGCGCGGCGGGTGGGAGAGGTGGGCGGACCGGATGCGCCATGGATGGCGCATCCGAGCCTCCATGGATGGATTCACGGCGTGTCCTGCCTGCCTCTCCCGCCCGGCGCTCTCGCGAACGCCCTCAGGCCGCGGCCGGCAGCTCCGGAGCGAGGCCGGCGATCAGCGCGTCGAAGTAGTCGCGGGTGAGGCGCAGCTGCGCGTCCGCGGTTTCCGCGCGGTTGACGACGTGGCGGAACGCGGCGTTCTCCGGCCGGTCCTTCGCGTACCAGCCCAGGTGCTTGCGCGCGATGCGCACGCCCGACGGCTCGCCATAGAACGCGTGCAGGTGCGCGAGGTGCGCCAGCAGCACGTCGCGCACCTCGGTGAGCGAAGGCTCGGGCAGCAGCTCGCCGGTGGCGAGGTAGTGCGCGACCTCGCGGAAGATCCACGGCCGGCCCTGTGCGGCGCGACCGATCATCACCGCGTCGCAGCCGGTCTGGCGCAGCACGGTTTCCGCCTTGCGCGGAGAATCGACGTCGCCGTTGGCGATCACCGGGATCGACAGCGCCGCCTTGACCTCGGCGATCGTGTCGTATTCGGCCACGCCGGCGTAGTGCTGGTCGCGGGTGCGACCGTGGATCGCCAGCGCGGCGATGCCCGCGGACTCGGCGATGCGCGCGATCGCCACTGCGTTGCGCGCGTGCGCCGCCCAGCCGGTGCGGATCTTCAGCGTCACCGGCACGTCCACCGCGGCGACCACGGCGTCGAGGATGCGCCCGACCAGCGCCTCGTCGCGCATCAGCGCCGAGCCGGCCCAGGCGTTGCAGACCTTTTTCGCCGGGCAGCCCATGTTGATGTCGACCAGTTGCGCGCCATGGGCGACGTTGTGGCGCGCCGCCTCGGCCAGCGTCGCGGGGTCGGTGCCGGCGATCTGCACGCTGACCGGCGCCGGTTCGCCGGCGTGGTCCATCCGGCTGCGCGACTTGGCGGTGTGCCAGAAGCGCGGGTCGGAGGTGGTCATCTCAGACACGCACAGGCCCGCGCCCAGCCGCTTGCACAGCACCCGGAACGGCTTGTCGGTCACGCCCGCCATGGGCGCGAGCACGACCCGCGGAGCAATGAGGTGGGGCCCGATGCGCATGCCGGCATTCTACCGGCGCGGGCGCGCGGCCCCGGGGCCGCGTGCGTTCAGCGCCTTGCCGCGCGGGTGGCCGATTTGCGCCGCCAGAACAGGAATCCGGTGGCCAGCAGGAAGGCAGGCAGCAGTCCGGATAGCGCCACGAGCCACTTGTACGCGCCACCGCCGACTGCGCCGATGTGCAGCGGATAGATCGCCTCGGTCATGCGCGCGCCACGCGCCTGCGTGCTCGCGTCGTGGACCTGCAGCACACGCCCGTCCGGCGCGAGGTGGACCAGGCTGCGCCCGACGGGGTGCCACTCGCTGGAAGCGCGCGCACGGAACGTGACCACGCCGTCGCCCGCGGCCGGCACCGACAGCCGGGCGAGGCGCGCGCGGGGCAGCGCACCGTGCGCGGCGGACAACACGCGCGGCCAGTCCGGCGCGCCCGTGTCCGCCGCCGCGTCCGGTGCGGACGGCATCGCGCCGCCGCCGAACCCGGCGGTCAGCACGGCGCGCGCGGCCTCGTGGTAGACCATGCCCACGCCGGTCACCGTCACCAGCGCCAGCAGCGGCAGCGCGAGCGCGCCGATGCTGCGGTGCCAGCTCAGCCAGCGCCGCGGCGGCGGGCCCGCATGCATCGTCAGCTGGGCGAGCAGCCGGCCCCGCTTCGGCCACCACAGGTACAACCCGCTCAGCAGCAGGCCGAGCGAGATCCAGCCGGCGACGCCGAGCACTGCCTCGCCGCGCGCCCCGCCGAGCAGGTGCGTGTGCAGGTCGCGCAACCAGAGCAGGGCGTCGTCGCGGGTGGTCCGCCGCAGCAGCACCGCACCGTCGCCGGGCGCGAAGAACGCGCGGCTGCCGTCGGCGAAATAGCCCTGCCAGACCGGCATCTCCGCGCGCGGCAGGTCGAGCGAACGCAGGCCCCGCGGCCGCCAGCGCGCGACGATCGTTTCCAGCACGACCCCGTCGGCACGCGGCGCGTGCGCGGCCAGTTGCGGGTGTTGCCAGCGCAGCAGGTCGTCGTGGAAGACCAGCGCGCTGCCCGACAGGCCGAGCACGGCGAACACCAGCCCCGCGCCGAGCCCCACCCACAGGTGCAGCCAGGCAAGCGCCGCGCGCAGCCGGCTGCGCGCGGTTGCCTGGCTGGCGACGCTGGCGGCGGTGGCGGCCATGCGGGTCAGAACCGGTGCGACCAGTTCACGCTGAACACCCGCCCGCGCCCGGCGACGTAGTCCTCGTCGGAGGGCGTGGTCTGCGAGTAGTAGGTGATGTACTGGCGGCCGAGCAGGTTCTCGACGCCGAACGCGAGCCGGCCCAGCGGCAGCGCCACCTGCCCCTGCAGGTCCACCGTGGTGTAACCCGCGAACCGGGAGACCTCGACACCGCGGCGTTCGAAGCCGCGGTCGGCCGCGTGGCTGGCCTGCAGGCGGGTGGAGAAGCCCGGCGTCCAGCGCTGCTCCCAGAACGCGGTGGTGCGGTCGGGGCTGATGTTGATGCCCTGCAGGTCGCTGTCCACGCGGTCGTCGCCGTTGCTGTCGTACTCGCCCTGCGCGCGCGCGTGGGCCAGGCCGACGCGGGTGTCTTCGGTGGCCTGCCACGCGAGGTTGGCCTCGATGCCGCGGATCCGTGTCGCCTGCCGCTGCACGTTGTAGCTGTTGCTGGCGCTGTCGAAGATCAGCAGCGAGCCGAGGTCGGAATCGGACCAGTACGCGGCGACGTGCGCGCTCCAGCGGCCGTCGTCGTAGTCCACGCCGATCTCGCGGTTGTCGGCGATCACCGGGGTCAGGTCGACCAGGTCCTCGACCCGCTGGCCGGGCGTGCTGATGCCGCGCAGGACGCGGCCGATGTCCGCGACGGTGTAGCCCTCGGCGTAGGAGGCGTACAGCTTGAGCGCGTCGCTGACGTCGTAGACCGCGCCGAAGTTGCGCAGGGTCTCGCGGGCGTCCTGGCTGCCACCCTCGACGAATTGGCTGCCGTAGCGCGGCTGGGTGACGTAGTCGTCCACGCGGATGCGCGCGCGCTCGTGGCGCAGGCCGCCGGTGAGCAGCAGGCGGGCGCCGATCCGGTACTCGGCCTGCAGCAGCGGCGAGACGCTCTCGTAGACCGAAGGCGGCACCCAGCCCAGGCCGCTGGCCTGCATGGACTGCTCGGTGCGGTCGCGCAGCAGGTCGAGGCCGAAGGTCAGCCGCAACGGCAGTTCGCCGAAACCGTCGCGCGACCAGGTGAACTTGCCGCCGACCTTCTCGGCGTCGATGCGCGACTGGTCGAGCCAGAGGCCGGTGCCGGGTCCGAAGAAGTCGGTATAGCCGAAGCTGCCGTACAGCGCCTCGAAGCGCGTCCAGAACAGCTGGCCCTGGAAGTAACCGGTGGCGAGGTCGCGGTCGGTGTAGTCGAGGCTGAGGCTGGTGACGTCGTTGCGCGGCGGATCCAGCGGCGGCTCGCCCTCGGTCGAGGTTGCCGGAATGCCGGCCAGATAGTCGCCCGGCACCGTGGTGTAGTCGCCGTCGCCGCGCAGGCGGTAGCGGTTGACGCTGGCCTGCAGGCGGCGGCGCTCGCCGAGGTCCCAGCCGAGCTTGGCGAACAGGTTGGCGCTGCGCGCGTCCATCAGGTCGCCCTGCACGGTGTCCACCGCGATCGCGCGCCCGTCCGCATCGTGGAACAGGCCCTCCTGCGCGTACGACAGGCCGCCGACGAAGTCGAACGCACCCTGGCGC
>DASRZN010000013.1:0-2251 GCA_035686325.1 Lysobacteraceae bacterium | reverse complement strand
TCGGCGGGCCCGCCGACGCGCCGCGTGTAGACCAGCCGGTTGGCGTTGTTCGGCGAGCCGAACGGCACGTCGAAGAACGCCTGGTTCTCGGTGAAGAACGGCCGCTTGTCGCTGAAGAAGGTCTCGACCGCGCTGAAGTTGACCACCAGCTGGTCGCTCTCGACCTGGCCGAAGTCGGGGTTGAGCGTGGCGCTCAGCTGGAAGCGGCCGTTCGGCTTCCAGAACAGGTCGGCGCCGGTGTCGAAGTGCGACTCGCCTCGCACGTTGTCGTACACGCCGGTGACGTAGGGCGTGACCGCGAGCAGCGCCTGGCTGTACTCCGGCACTTCCACCTTCGCCAGCACCGACAGGAAGCGCGGCTCGGTGTAGGCCACCGCCGGCCAGGTCGCGCGCTGGCCGGTGACGCCGACCACCCGGTCGACCGCGATGCCGAGCGTGCGCTTGCCGCCCTCGCCCGCGCGCATCGGCGCGATGTACCAGGGGATCAGCATCTCCACCGTCCAGCCTTCCGCGTCTTCGCTGACCGCGTGCTGCCAGATGCCGTCCCAGTCGCTGCTGAACTGGTTCTCGTTGGAGATGGTGGCGTCGACGATGCTGTCCGACAGCAGCACCGTGAAGTTGTAGCCGGTGCGCCCGTCTCCGTCGAAGTCCACGTACAGGTTGACCCGGTCGGCCGGCCCGCCGGCGTCGCGCTGCGACACTTGGCGCGTGCGCGTCACCTCGGGCGGCTGCAGGTTGCGGAAGGCGACCGCGAGGCCTTCCGGCGTCGCCAGCAGCCAGGCCTCGGTCGGGTACGGCGCCGGCTCGCGCGACAGCGGCTGGGTCAGGCGGAAATCGGTGACGTGGCGCGCGCCTTCCCATTCCCCCGGCGCCATGCGGCCGTCGACATGGACGGCGGCCAGCGCCGGCGCGGGCAGCAGCAGGATCGCAAGCAGGCAGCGGAACGGGCGCATCGGCGACGAACGGGGGAAGGACCGCGCGAGGCTAGCCGTCCGCGGGCGGCGCGCCGCATGGCGAAAGTCATTCCAACCTTCGGAGCCGCCGGTGCATCGGCATGCGCCCGGCACCGCACGCGGTCGGCTTTGCCGGGCTTGTCCGCCCGCAGTGCCGGGCGCGTTCAGTCCTTGCGCGGCTTCTTCGGCTTGAGCATGGTGCCGGTGCACTTGCGGGCGCCGCAGCGGCAGGCCCAGATCTTCTTCAGGCGCGCGGTGTGCGGCTCGTCGAGGGTGATGCCGTAGTCGTAAGTGAGCTCCTCGCCCGCCTTGATCGCGCGGCGCGCCTCGATGAAGACGCGGTCGCGGCGGCGGTCGCCGCCTTCGTGCTCCTCCAGCACCGCCTCGCAGTTCGGATCGCAGCTGTGGTTGATCCAGCGCGCGCTGTTGCCCTCGTAGTTGGCGTCGATGACGTAGTCGTCGTTGAGGGTGAACAGGAAGGTATGGCCCGACTCGACGCCGCCGGTGTCGCCGGCGTCCACCTCGTCGTGGGTGCGGCGGCGCCCCTTGTACTCGATGACCCGCTCGCCCCTGGCGATCGGCTGCAGGGCGAACACGCCGTTGCCGTGGATGGCGGACTTGCGGGCGACGATCTTGCGGGGCATGGGCGATTCCGGGCAAAACGCCATTGTGGCCCGATCCGGCGTGAAACCGCCATGCGCGTGTCCGGCGACCCTCGCCCGCTGCGTTGCTCCGCACATGCCGTGATGCGGCTTCAGCGGAGAACAAACGATGCGTCCCACCCTCGTCCTGTCCACTGCCTGCCTGCTGGCGGTCGCCGGCTGTGCGCGCGCGCCGGCTGAAACCGCCACCGCGGCATCTGCGCCGCTCCCCTCGGCCGCCACCGCGCCGTCGGCCGACGCCCTGGTCGCCCGCGGCGAGTACATCGCCCGCATCGGCGGCTGCAACGACTGCCACACGCCCGGCTATCCGGAAAGCGGCGGGCAGGTGCCGCGCGAGCAGTGGCTGGTCGGCACCGGCTTCGGCTGGAACGGCCCGTGGGGCACGACCTATCCGGCCAACCTGCGGCTGAAGGCGCAGGAGATGGACGAGACCGGCTGGCTCGCCTACACCGCCGACCTGCACACCCGGCCGCCGATGCCCGACTTCGCCGTGCGCGGCATGACCGAGCAGGACCGCCGCGCCCTGTACGCGCTGCTGCGCGCCCTCGGCCCCGCCGGCGCGCCGGCGCCCGCGTACCTCCCGCCGGGCACCCAGCCGCCGCTGCCCTACGCGCAGTGGATGCTGCCGCCACCCCC
>DASRZN010000012.1:0-3493 GCA_035686325.1 Lysobacteraceae bacterium | reverse complement strand
GCGCCTGCTCGACGTCGCCTCGCCGTGGCTGCAGGGCCGCGCCTACGCGCGCGGCACCGTGCTGCAGGCGCGGGGCCGCGACGGCACGCCGCTGGAAGCCTTCCTCACCCTGCCGCCGGGGCAACACTCGCGCCCCGTGGTGGTGCTGGCGCACGGCGGCCCGGTCGGGGTCGGCGACAGCCTGCGCTTCGATCCCGAGGTGCAGTTCCTCGCCGCGCTCGGTTATGCCGTGCTGCAGGTGAACTACCGCGGCTCGGACGGCTACGGCACCGCGTTCCGCGAGGCCGGCTACCACGCCGCGGGCACCGCGATCGAGGACGACATCGCCGCCGCGCTGGACGCCGCGCTCGCGCGCTTCCCGCTCGACGCTTCACGCATGTGCATCATGGGCAGCAGCTACGGCGGCTATTCCGCGCTGCAGTCGAGCATCCGCTGGCCTGGCCGCTTCCGCTGCGCTGTCTCGATCGCCGGCATCAGCGACCGCCCGCTGTTCTTCACCGCCAGCGATTCCGGCAACCTGCCCGCCACCCGCGCCGAACTGGAACGGGTGGTCGGCGATCCGCGCCATGCGCTCGCCGCGATGGTCGCGACGTCGCCGCTGTACCGCTACCGCGAACTCGCCACGCCCGTGCTGCTGGTGCACGGCCGCGAGGACAGCCGCGTGGACTTCGAGCACGCCCGCCGCCTGGTGCGCATGCTCGAGCTCGCCGGCCGCGATCCGCTGCTGCTCGCCTTCGCCGACGAAGGCCACGCCTGGGACCAGCTCGCCGACGTCGACCGCGCGTATCGCGCCGTCGCCGGCTTCCTGCGCGCGCACCTGGAGGCGCCGGTGGCCGCGCGCCCCGCTTCGCGCTAGCCTGCGCGCGAAGGGGAGGACGATCATGCGCAACGGATGCGGGGGCGCGACGGCATCGCGCGCGGCGTGGCGAAGCGGAAACGGGCGGCCCGCGATCCGGCGGCCCGGATGGATCGGGTTCGTCCTGCTGTGCCTGCTGCTCGCCTGCGCATTGCCGTGCGCGGCGATGGTGCGCGTGGTCGACCCGGGCGAGATCCCGCGCCTGGATCCCGACGAGGGCCTGCTGCTGGTCGCGGTGGACAGCAACAACCCGCTGCAGAGCATCCGGGTCAAGAAGGGCGGCACCCTGTTCACCGCGGGCGTGCTGCGCGACATCAAGGAAGGCCGGACCGCGCGCCTGTACGTGGTGCCGGCCGGCCGCTACGCCTGGTACGACGTCACTCCGTTCTGGTTCGCCCGCTACCCGCTCAAGGACCGCGCCGAATACCACTTCGACGTGGCGCCCGGGAAGATCACCTACGCCGGCGACCTGGTCGTGCGCCTGACCGGCTGGTTCAGCGCCCGCCTGCTGGTGTCCAACCGCGGCCTGAGCGCGATGGACTGGCTCGAGGAACAGCATCCGCAACTCGCGCGCAGCAAGGAATTCGTCTACTCCGGGCATTACCCCGATCCGTTCCCGGCCTTCTACCGCAAGGAGCGCGCAGCGTCGACGGCGAACACCGCCGAGCTCGCCGCGGTCGCCGAGCCTCCCGCCGCCGGCCCCTTGCCGCTGGCGGTGCGCGACCTGTGGCGTCCGGACTACGTCGACTGGGTCAGCCTGAACCCGGCCGGCGACCTGATGGTCGAGGCGCTCCGGCTGGACGAGAAGCAGTGGGCGCTCGACCTCGTCGACCTGAAGACGCACGTGGCGCGCCGGCTGGCGACCAGCCCGATGCGCTTCGTCGCGCTCGACTGGGCCGGCGACCGGCTGGCGCTCGCCGGCGTCGGCGAGGACGAGGGGCGACAGGTGGTCACGCTGTTCCGGATCGTCGACGACGCGCAGGGCGGTCGCGAGATCTTCAGCCAGCGCATCCCGGCGTCGGGCCACGTGCTGGCGACTTCCTACGGTGTGCCCGGCCAGATCCTGTTCGAAAGCTACATGGACGACGAGCGGGTGCTGGTGCATCCGCTGGACGTCTCGCGCGGCGACGCGGTCAAGCACTTCCGGCCGCAGTTGCGCGGGCGGCTCAACAAGGGCGTCGACGACGACCTCGGCTGGTACGCCGACGGCCACGGCCGGCTGCGCGCGGCGATCGCCCGCCGCGGCGAAAAGGGCGACGAGCGCATCGCGTTGATGTGGGGAGGCGCGGGCGCGCCGTTCCAGCAGGTGCTGGAGTTCGACGGCGACGAAGGGGCCTTCCGCCCACAGGCGCTGTCCTACGACGGCGACCTGATCTACGGGTTGAGCGATGAAAACCGGGCCCAGCGCGAGCTGGTCGAGTTCGATCCCGTGCAACGCAAGGTCACACGCACCCTGTTCGCCAAGCCGGGCGTCGACGTGCTCGCGCCGCTGCTGGACGAGCGTCGGCGCCCGATCGGCGCGCTGTACTTCGAGAGCGGCAAGGTCGTGACCGAATACTTCGACGCCGGCCGGCAGCGTTTCGCCGGGCTGCTGGCGCAGGCCTTCCCGGGGCGGACGGTGACCGCGACCGGCCGCAGCCGCGACGGCCGGCAACTGCTGGTCTGGGTGCAGGCCAGCGACCAGCCGGCGCAGCTGTACCACGTGGACGCGGTGCGCGGGCAGGCGGCGCTGCTCGAGGTCGCGGCGCCCTGGCTGGAAGGCAAGCGCTTCGTGGCGAGCACGCTGCTGCAGGTGGAGAGCAGCGACGGACTGCCGATCGAGGCCTACCTGACCGTGCCGCCGGGGCAGGGGCCGCGGCCGCTGGTGGTGCTGCCGCACGGCGGGCCGGTCGGGGTCAGCGACAACCTGCTGTTCAACCCGGAGGTGCAGTTCCTCGCCTCGCTCGGCTACGCCGTGCTGCAGGTGAACTACCGCGGGTCCGACGGCTACGGCAAGGCGTTCCGCCAGGCCGGCTACGGGCAGTGGGGCACCCGCATCGAGGACGACATCGACGCCGCCGTGCAGGCCGCGCTCGCGCGCTACCCGCTGGATCCGCAACGGATGTGCGTGATGGGCGCGAGCTACGGCGGCTATTCCGCGCTGGAATCGGTGCTGCGCTGGCCGGGCCGCTTCCGCTGCGCGGTCTCCATCGCCGGCGTCAGCGACCGCGCGCTGTTCTTCAGCGCCAGCGACTTCGGCCAGCGCGCCCGGTTGCGCGAACACGCCGAACGCGTGATCGGCAGCCCGCTGACCGACCTCGACCAGATGCTAGCGACCTCGCCGCTGTACCACTACCGCGACTTCCAGGCGCCGCTGATGCTGGTGCACGGGCGCGAGGACATGCGGGTGGACTACGAGCACTCGCGTCGCCTGGTGCGCATGCTCAACCTGGCCGGACGCAAGCCGGTGATGCTCAGCTTCGACAAGGAAGCCCACGGCCTGGAGGACCTCGACAACCTCGACAAGGCCTACGGCGGGATCGCCGGCTTCCTGCGCGCGCACCTGGGCCCGGCCGCCGTGGTCGCGGCCGACGCAGCGGACGGCGGCACGGTCGCCCCCGCGGGCAAGGCGGCGCACTGACGCGGAAGGCCGGCGGC
>DASRZN010000011.1:0-6202 GCA_035686325.1 Lysobacteraceae bacterium | reverse complement strand
GACGGCGAGCCGGTGCTGGCGGTGATCCAGGCGCCGGTGACCGGCGCGTTGTGGCATGCGCAGCGCGGGGTCGGCGCGTTCCGCCGCGACGGCGAAACGGACACGCCCCTGCGCACGCGCCGGCCGGCGGCCGCGCCGCTTCGGGTCGCCGCCAGCCGCTCGCACCGCGACGCGCGCACCGAGGGCTTCATCGCGCGGATGGGTGCGGTGGAGGAGGTCGGCCTCGGCTCCTCGCTGAAGTTCTGCCTGCTCGCCGAGGGCGGGCTGGACGTCTACCCGCGCTTCGGCCCGACCTGCGAATGGGACACCGGCGCCGGCCAGTGCGTGCTGGAGGCCGCCGGCGGGGCCGTCCTGGATCCGCGCGGCCGGCCGCTGCGCTACAACCAGCGCGACACCCTGCTCAACGGCGACTTCGTCGCGCTGGGGGATCCGGACCTTCCGTGGCGGGAGTGGGCGGCCGGCGCCGGCTGAGGCGCGGAGCGTGACGCAGGGCGGAGTTCGCTCCGCCCGGATGACGGCCGCGGGGCAAGCTCCGCGCCATTGGACTTGTGGCGATGGCAGGAATGGACGGAATCGAAGGCGACCCGCGCGACATCGGCATGCTGCTCGCGATCATGGCGCGCCTGCGCGATCCCGATGGCGGCTGCCCCTGGGACATCCAGCAGACCTTCGCGACGATCGCGCCGTACACGATCGAGGAAGCCTACGAAGTCGCCGACGCGATCGACCGCGGCGACCTCGGCGAGTTGAAGGACGAACTCGGCGACCTGCTGCTGCAGGTGGTCTTCCACGCGCGCATGGCGGAAGAGCAGGGCGCGTTCGCCTTCCCCGACGTGGTCGCCGCGATCTGCGACAAGATGCTGCGCCGGCACCCGCACGTGTTCGCCGACGCCGACGTCGGCGACGCGCAGGAACAGACGCGGGCGTGGGAGGAGCACAAGCGGCGCGAGCGCGAGGCGGCGGGACACGGCGACACGTCCGCGCTGGCCGGCGTCGCGCGCGGCCTGCCCGAGTGGCAGCGCGCGGTGAAGCTGCAGAAGAAGGCGGCGCGGGTCGGCTTCGACTGGCCTGGTCCGGACCCGGTGATCGCCAAGCTGCACGAGGAGATCGAGGAGGTGCGCGTCGAGTTCGCCGCGCGCGCGGCCGCGCCGGACGATCCCGCCGTGCAGGCGCGGCTGGAGGACGAGATCGGCGACCTGCTGTTCGTGTGCGCCAACCTCGCCCGCCACGCGCGGGTCGACGTCGGCGCCGCGCTACGCCGCGCCAACCTGAAGTTCGAGCGACGCTTCCGCGCGATGGAATCGCTCGCCGCCGCCGACGGCAAGGCGTTGCCGGAGCTGCCGCTGGAAGCGCAGGATGGCTACTGGGAGCGGGCCAAGGCCGCCGAACGCGCCTGACCCGGCCCGCTTCGCAGGAGGTCGTCATGAAGCGCTTCGCCAGCTTCCGCGAGTTCTATCCGTTCTACCTGGGCGAGCACGCGCACCCGGTCTCGCGCCGGCTGCACTTCCTTGGCAGTTGCGGGGTGCTGGCGCTGGTCGCGGTCGCGCTCTGGCAGCGCAACCCCTGGTGGCTGCTTGCGGCGCTGGCCTGCGGCTACGGCTTCGCCTGGGCCGGCCATTTCTTCTTCGAGAAGAACCGCCCGGCGACCTTCCGCCACCCGTTCTATTCCTTCGCCGGCGACTGGGTGATGTTCGTCGACATCCTGCGCGGCCGGGTGCGGCTGTGACCGCCTAGTCGAGGAAGATCAGCCAGGCCGCGACCACGATCAGGGCGAAGCCCGCCCAGTGGTTCCACTTCAGCGGCTGGCCGAGGTACCAGGCGGAGAACCCGGCGAACACCAGCAGGGTGATCACCTCCTGCATGCCCTTGAGCTGCGGCGCCGAATAGACCGCGCTGCCCAGCCGGTTGGCCGGCACCTGCAGGGTGTACTCGAAGAACGCGATGCCCCAGCTGGCGACGACCGCCAGCCACAGCGGCGCCGCCTTGTAGCGCAGGTGGCCGTACCAGGCGAAGGTCATGAACACGTTGGAGCCGAGCAGCAGGACGACGGGGAGGAGGCGGTCGAGGGCGGGGGGCACGGGGCGATCCCGGCGAGGGAGGGGCCGCCAGCCTACTGCCCGCGGGGTAGTCTTCACACGGCCATTACCGCCTTCCGGGCACGTTTCACAAAGCTGAAGACCCGAGGAGCACCCCATGCGCGCATCGCAAGAACCCGCCGGCCTGGTCCTCATCGTCGAGGACAACCGCAACATCTCCGAAATGGTGGGCGAATACCTGGAAGGCCGCGGCTTCGAAGTGGACTACGCCGCCGACGGCCTGGACGGCTACCGGCTCGCCTCCGAGAACAGTTACGACGTGGTCGTGCTGGACCTCATGCTGCCGCGCCTGGACGGCGTGGAGGTGTGCAAGCGCCTGCGCGAGGAAGCCCGCAAGTCCACCCCGGTACTGATGCTGACCGCGCGCGACACCCTCGACGAGAAGCTCACGGGCCTGTCGGTGGGCGCCGACGACTACCTGACCAAGCCGTTCGCGATCCAGGAGCTCGAGGCCCGCCTGCGCGCGCTGATCCGTCGCGAGCGCCGCCAGGTCGGCTCCGAGGTGCTCAAGGTCGCCGACCTCGTGCTCGATCCGGCCAGCCTGCGCGCCACCCGCGCCGGCACCGAACTCCAGCTTTCGCCGATCGGCCTGAAGCTGCTGACCATCCTGATGCGCGAGTCGCCGCGGGTGGTCAGCCGGCAGGAAATCGAGCGCGAGATCTGGGGCAACGGCCTGCCCGATTCCGACACCCTGCGCAGCCACCTGTACAACCTGCGCAAGACGATCGACAAGCCCTACGAGAAGCCGCTGCTGCATACCGTGCAGAGCGCGGGCTACCGCATCGCCGACATCGAGCAGCCGCCGGCCTGAGCCGGCGGAACCGGACCATGCGCGAGGGGCTGCCGCGCCGGCTGCGGTGGGCGGTGCTGGTGCAGCTGGCGATCGCCTGCCTGGCGGTGCTCGCCGGCAGCTGGCTGGTGGTGGGCGTGGCCAAGAACGCGCTGATCGACCGCGCCCTGCACCGTAACGCCGAGTACTACTGGGCCCAGCGCGAGGCCGACCCGGCGCGCCCGCCGCCGGACAACGAGGCCTTGCACGGCTACGTGGTCGCCGACGGCGCGTCGGCGGCCAGCCTGCCCGAGGCGCTGCGCAAGCTGGAACCCGGCCTGCACGACGTCGAGGAACTGGTGGTGCTGGTCGACCAGCGCGACGACGCGCGGCTGTACCTGACCTACCCGCGCGGGCGCGCCGACGAACTGGCGCTGATCGTGGTGGTCGCGCCGATCGTGATCGCGCTGCTGGCGCTGGGCCTGAGCAGCTTCGCCACCTACCGGATGGCGCGCGCGCTGATCGCGCCGCTGCACTGGCTCGCGCGCGAAGTGCGGCGCTGGGACCCGATGGACCCGCGCACCGCGGCGCTCGCGCCCGACAAGCTGCCGGCCGGCGCCAGCCTGGAGGTGCGCGAGCTGGCCGGCGCATTGCTGCGGATGGGCGAGCGCATGCGCGCGTTCGTGCGCCGCGAGCGCGACTTCACCCGCGACGCGAGCCACGAACTGCGCACCCCGCTGACCGTGATCCGCGTCGCCACCGACCTGCTCGGCAACGATCCGGACCTGCCCCAGCGCGCGCAGCGCTCGCTGTCGCGCATCCAGCGCGCCGGGCGTGACATGGAAACGGTGATCGAAGCCTTCCTGGTGCTCGCCCGCGAGAGCAGCATCGAGCCCGCGCGCGAGGACTTCGCGGTCCGCGACGTGGTCGACGAGGAAGTGCAGAAGGCGCGCCCGTTGCTGGCCGGCAAGCCGGTCGAGTTGACCATCGAGGAGCGCGCTTCGCCGCGCCTGCACGCGTCCCCGCGGGTGCTGGCGGTGATGCTCGGCAACCTGCTGCGCAACGCCTGCGCGTTCACCGACGAGGGGCTGATCGAGGTCGTGATCGGCGAGGACCACGTCGCGGTGGCCGACACCGGCATCGGCATGAGCGCGGAAACCCTGGAGCGCGCGTTCGAGCCGTTCTACCGGGCCAACCCCGACCTGCCGGAAGCCAAGGGCATGGGCCTTTCGATCGTGCGCCGGCTCGGCGAACGGTTCGGCTGGCCGGTCACCCTCGAGAGCATGCCGGGGCGCGGCACCACTGCGATCATCCACTTCGTGGCCCGGCGCTGAACCCCGCGCGGCGGCGGCGCCCGGGCGCGTCAACCCCGGCCCGGTGCGCGCGTTAGAGTCGGGGTTTCCCCCGCCACGTCCGCCATGCCGCCATCCCGGTCCCCGCGCAGCGCGCTGCGCACCCCGCTCCTCGCCGCCATCGTCCTCGCCGTCGCGCTCGCCGCCCTGTGGTGGTGGCGCGGCAATACGGCCGGCGAGCAGGCCGGCTACCGCACCACGCCGGTCGAGCGCGGCGACATCCGGGTCGCGATCTCGGCGACTGGCACCCTGAGCGCGATTTCCACGGTCACCGTCGGCAGCCAGGTCTCCGGCCAGGTCACCGAGGTGCTGGTCGACTTCAACGACAAGGTGCGCCGCGGCCAGGTGATCGCGCGGATCGATCCGTCGACCTACGAGGCGCAGATCGACCAGGGCAACGCCCAGGTCGCCAGCGCGCAGGCGCAGCTGCGCCAGGCCGAGGCGACCTTGCGCAATGCCGAGCTCGACTACGCGCGCAAGGCCGAGCTCGGCACCCGGCAGCTGGTGGCGAAGGGCGACGTCGACCAGGCGCGCGCGGCGCGCGACCAGGCGCAGGCGCAGGTCAACGCGGCGCGCGCGCAGATCCGCCAGCAGCAGGCGTCGACCCGGACCACCCGGGTCAACCTCGAACGCACCGTGATCCGCTCGCCGGTGGACGGCGTCGTGCTCACCCGCAGCGTCGAGCCGGGCCAGACGGTGGCCGCGAGCCTGCAGGCGCCGGAACTGTTCACCATCGCCGAAGACCTGTCGAAGATGAAGATCGAGTTGGCGGTGGACGAATCCGACATCGGCCAGGTGCGCGCCGGGCAGAGCGTCGGCTTCACCGCCGACGCCTTCCCCGACCGCCGGTTCCGCGGCACGGTCGAGCAGGTGCGGCTGTCGGCGACGACCACCAGCAATGTCGTCACCTACCCGGTGATCGTGACCGTGGACAACACCGACGGGACCCTGCTCCCGGGGCTGACCGTCAACGCCGAGATCGAGGTGAGCAAGCGCGAAGGCGTGCTCAAGGTCGCCAATGCCGCGTTGCGCTACAAGCCGGCGGAAGCCGAATCCGCAGCCGCCGCGCCGCAATCCGCGCGCACGCCCGGCGGCGTCGCCGACGACCTCGCGCGCACCGCCGCCGGGCTGGACCTCGACGCGCGCCAGCAGGCCGCGCTCGACGCCGCGCTGGCGGCGATCCGCCAGCGCCAGGCCGCGCGCCAGGCGCAGCCGCAGCTGCAGCGCGGCGGAATGTTCGGCGGCGGCGGGCCGCGCTTCGCGACGGGCGGCGGCGGTCCGGACCTGCAGGCGCAACTGCGCCAGCGCATGCTCGAGCGTTTCCGGCAGGACTTCGCCGGGTTCCGCGCCAGCCTCGGCGAGGCGCAGCGCCGCGACTGGGACGCGGCGGTCGCCGCCCTGGTCGGCGCGACCCGCGCGCCCGTGTACAAGCTGGTCGACGGCCAGCCGCGACGGGTGATGGTGCGGGTCGGCGCCAGCGACGGCAGCGACACCGAGATCTCCGGCGACGTCCGCGAAGGCGACCTCCTCGTCACCGGCGAGCGCGCCGCGCAATGAGCGCGCGGGCGCCGGTGATCCGCACCCGCGGGCTGGGCAAGGTGTACGCGCCCGGCACCGCCGCCGAGGTGGTCGCCCTGCGCGGCGTCGACCTCGACATCGGACGCGGCGACTTCGTCGCGATCATGGGGCCGTCGGGCTCCGGCAAGTCGACCCTGATGAACCTGCTGGGCTGCCTCGACACGCCGACCGACGGCCGCTACGAATGCGACGGCACCGACGTGTCCACCCTGGACGCCGAGGCGCTCGCGGCGTTGCGCCGGGACAAGATCGGCTTCGTGTTCCAGGGCTTCAACCTGCTGCCGCGGATGGACGCCCTGCACAACGTGGCGATGCCGCTGGGCTACGCGCGGGTGCCGCACGGCGAGCGCCTGCGGCGCGCGCGCGCGGCGCTGGAGGCGGTCGGCCTGGGCGAGCGCGTCGACCAT
>DASRZN010000010.1:0-2169 GCA_035686325.1 Lysobacteraceae bacterium | reverse complement strand
CGCTGCACCGAGACGGCCCGGGCGGATTCGGCTTCGGCATTGGCGCGGCGCTCGAGGTCGGCGGCGGCGGCCTCGCGGTTCTGCAGCACCGTCCACAGCGCGAAGCCGAGCGCGAGCAGGCCAAGCGTCGCGAACAGCCAGTTCCAGCGCCGCAGCGGGTCGAGTTGGCGGCTGCGCTGCGCGAGCGGCAACAGGTTGACGCCCAGCGGCGCGCCGTCGCTGCCGGCGACGTCGACTCCGGCCAGGCCGTCGGCCATCGGGCCGAGCAGCGCGAGTTGCGCGTCCAGCACCGCGCGCGGCACCGCGACCAGTTCGACGTCGAGCTGGCCGTCGCCCTCGCGACGGCCGAGCAGGCGCGCGTCGAAGGCGACCGCGTCGGCGGCGAACGGCGTCTGCCGGTCGATCTCGAAGGACACCACGTCGCGCAGGCGTTCGGCGGCCGCGGCCGGCAGCTGCAGGCGGCGGCGCAGCGCGCGCGCGCCGGGCAGCAGCAGCCAGCGCGGCAGGTCCACCAGGCGCGGCGCGAGCAGGGTCGCGAGCGGATCGTCGCCGGCCTCCGCCAGTCCCGGGACATGCCCGAGGTCGCGCAGGCCCTCGCCGTCCTGCAGGCGCAGCTGGACTGCGTCGACTTCGGTCTGCAGCAGCACGCGGCCACGGTCGATGCCCAGCGCCACCCGCCAGCGCGGCGGCAGCCAGGCCACCAGCGAGCGCCACCACCAGCCGAAAAAGCCGCCGACACCGCGCCAGCGGGCGCGGTGGCCGAAACGGTCACGCAGGGCGGTCAACGTGGCGATGCTCCCTCCTCCCAGCGCAGCGGCGTCCATGCGGACCCGGGCACGCCATTGCCCCCGACGCGCAGGGTCGCGCGCAGGACCGCGCTGCGTCCGGTCCGGAGCCGCGCACGGCTCTCGATACTATACGTGCCGCTGTTGTAGCCCACGAGCGAACTGCCGTCGGACAGGGTCGGCCCCGGCTGCCCGGTCGCCGGGTTCCAGGCGCGCCGCTGCGCGAGCACGGCCTGCGCGTCGTAGCCCATCGCCGCCAGCACCGCGGACTGGGCGAAGGCGGGATCCGGCAGCGCGCGGCCGCTGTAGACGGTGAGGAAAGGTTCGACCCGCGCGTACAAGGGCTTCGGCATGCCCAGCACCTGCTGCAGTTCGGCGACGCTTTCGAAGGGTTCGTCCTTGGCCCCGTAGGGCAGTCCCGCGGCGGCGTAGTCGCGGTCCTCGGCGCGGCCGCCCGGCTGGCCCAGGTCGTCGCCGTCGCGCCAGTCGAGCACCGCCGCGGCCAGGCGCGCGGCTTGCGCCTGCTCCGTGCCGGCACCGCGAAACAGCGCCGCCAGCAGATCTGCCGAGGCGAGGTTGAGGTCGACCTTGCCCTGCTCGTCGATGATCCGCACCTCGACCCGGGCGTCGCCGAAATCCCAGCGGTACGGCCGGCCATCCGGCAGCCAGCGCCAGCGCTGGTCGTCGCTGCTCACCCGCACCACCGCGTACTCGATGCCGGCGCGCGCCGCCTCGGCCGCCGCCACGCCACGCGAGAGCACCTGGCCCTGCAGGTGTTCGATCCGCGCCGACAGCGCGAACGCGCCGACCAGCGCGGTCAGCAGCGCCACCAGCCACAACACCAGCAACAGCGCCGCGCCGCGCGCGGATGCCCGCGTCACAGGCCGACCCCGCCGTAGCTGCCGGCCAGCGGCAGCGCGACCACCAGCGGCGGCCATGCGCGGCCGTCGGCCGGGATCGCGGTGACCTCGACCTGCAGCGGCAGCGCATCGGAGGTCTGCCAGCGTTCCTGCCACGGCCCGAGCCTGCCTTCGGCATCCAGCGCCCGATAGCGGAAACGGACGGCGCGCAGTCCGTCGGCCAGCAATTCAGGCCCGCGGGCGGGGGACTCCTCGACCACCTCGCCGCCCAGCACCATGGCCAGCGCGACCTGCAGGCGCAGCCCCTCGCCGTCCCGGACCACGCTGACGTCGTGCAGGTACGGCCCGCCGCGGCCGAGGTAGTCGGGCAGGTCGGCGACGAAGCGCATGCGGTCCGGCTCGCCGAGGAAGCGGATCGCGACGCCGCGCTCCTGGTCGAAGCCGAACGGGATCGGACGGGTCGCGGTCAGGCGCGCGCGCAGGAAGCCCTCGACCGCGCGCATGCGCTCGCTGCGCGCGGCCAG
>DASRZN010000009.1:0-3164 GCA_035686325.1 Lysobacteraceae bacterium | reverse complement strand
CCTGCCCTTATGCGGGCGCGCGCCATCCATGGCGCGCTGACGCAACACCCCCGCCCTCCCGGTCGCTCGGACAGATCATCGCGACTTGTCGTGGAGCGGAGCTTGCTCCGCTCCACGCGACCGCAGGAGTGCTGAGGCGCGTCGGGTGGGAGAGGTGGGCAGGACCGTATGCGCCATGGATGGCGCATCCGAGCCTCCATGGACGGATTCACGGCGTGTCCTGCCTGCCTCTCCCGCCCGACGCGCTCGCAATATCGCCTCCGCTTTGGCCGAGGGCCGCAAACCGCCAGAGCCTCTGCTAAGCTCGGCCCGTCGCGGATTCCCATGCCAGCCGGCCCCGTTTCCCGACAGGAAGAGTGATTCGCGCGTCGCGTCCGTGGCGCGCGGCCGTGCGCCGGCTGCCGGGCTCCGCAGGGGTTTCCCTCGCGAGGAGCGTGCAATGAAAGTGCTGGCGTGCGATGGCATCCATGAAGACGGCCTGGCCCTGTTCCGCGCCGCGGGCTGGCAGGTCGAGGCCTCCGAACCGATCCGCGAACCGGACGCGCTCGCCCGCGCGCTGCGCGACGTCGACGTGCTGCTGGTGCGCTCGGCGACCAGGGTGACGGCCGAGGCGCTGGCCGCGGCGCCGCTGCTCAAGGTGGTTGGCCGCGCCGGCGCCGGCGTCGACACCATCGACGTGGACGCCGCCACCGCGCGCGGCGTGGCGGTGATGAACGCGCCCGACGGCAACACCCTCGCCGCGGCGGAGCACGCGCTGTCGCTGCTGTTCGCGCTGGCCCGCCACGTGCCGCGCGCCGACGCCGGCATGAAGGCCGGGCAATGGCCCAAGGCCGGGCTCACCGGCTTCGAACTGGAAGGCAAGACGCTGGGCGTGATCGGCCTCGGCCGGATCGGCAGCACGGTCGCGCGCAAGGCGCAGGGCATCGGCATGGAGGTCATCGCGCACGATCCGTTCCTGCCGCCGACCGCGGCCGGCAAGGGCAGCGTGCCGCTGCTGCCGCTGGCCGACCTGCTGGCGCGCGCCGACATCGTCACCCTGCACGTGCCGCGCACCAGGGAAACGACCAACCTGCTCTCGGAGGAGCGCCTGCGCGCGATGAAGCCGGGCGCTTACCTCGTCAACGCCGCGCGCGGCGGGCTGCTGGACGAGGCCGCGTTGCTGCGCCTGCTCGACGCGGGCCACCTCGCCGGCGCCGCGCTCGACACCTTCGCCACCGAACCGCTGCCGGAGTCCTCGCCGCTGCGCGCGCACGAGCGCCTGATCCTGACTCCGCACCTCGGCGCGTCCACCGGCGAGGCGCAGCAGGCGGTCAGCACCATCCTCGCGCGCCAGGTCATCGACTTCGTCGAGACCGGCGCGGTCGCCGGCTGCGTCAACCTCCCGCCGCTGTCGGCGGAAGCGGCGCGCGAGGTCGGGCCGTGGATGCCGCTGATGCGCGCGCTCGGCCGGCTCGGTTCGCGCCTGGTGCCGGCGCCGGTGCGGCTGGACGTGCGCTATGCGGGGCGCACCGACGGCCTCGATGCGCGTCCGCTCACGCGGTTGCTGGTCGCCGCGCTGCTGGGCGAGGCCTCGGCGCGGGTCACGCCCGTCAACGCGCTGCAGGAAGCCGCCGCGCGCGGGCTGGAGGTCGCCGAGACCCTGGGCGGCGACGGCGCCGGCTTCGACCGCCTGGTGCGGCTCACGGTGGAAGGCGACAACGCGGCCGGTCGCCGCGTGCGCCGCACGATCGACGCGACCCTGCACCGCACCCCGCGCATCGTCGCGCTGGACGACGTGGAGATCGAGTTCGATCCGCTCGCGCACGTGCTGCTGATGCGCAACGAGGACAGGCCGGGCCTGGTCGGCACGGTTGGTTCGCGGCTGGGCGCGGCAGGGATCAACATCATCAACTTCGCGCTCGGCGCGTCCGGCGACGGCTCCGCGCGCGCCGCGATCACCGTCGACCGCGCGCTGGCCGAGGACGAGCTCGCCGCGCTGCGGCAGGCGCCCGGCGTGCTGTCGCTGCAGCAGGTCTGACGCCATGCGCATCCTGCTCGCACGCCACGGCGAAACCGCCTGGAACGCGGAGGGCCGCTACCAGGGCCAGACCGACATCCCGCTGTCGGCGACCGGCGAGGCGCAGGCGCGCGCGCTCGGCGAGCGCCTGCGCGACGTGCGCATCGATCGCGCCGTCGCCTCGCCGCTGGCACGCGCGCGGCGCACCGCGGAGCTCGCGCTGGGCGAAGCGCGCGCCGGCTTGCTCGCCACCGACGCCGGCCTCGCCGAGATCGCCCACGGCGACTGGGAAGGCCTGCTCGCGGCCGAGATCCGCGCCCGCGACGGCGAGCGCCTGCACGCCTGGCGGCACGTGCCGCACGAAGTGTTGATGCCGGGCGGCGAATCCCTGCCGGGCGTGCTGGAGCGCGCCTGGCCCGCGTTCGCGCGCGCCTGCGACGGGCTCGGCGTCGACGACACCCTGCTGCTGGTCGCCCACGACGCGGTCAACCGCGTGCTGCTGTGCCGGGTGCTCGGCCTGCCGCTCGGCCGGTTGTGGCGCTTCCGCCAGGCGCCGACCACGCTGAACCTGCTGGAGGGCCCCGACCTCGCAGGCCTGGAGGTCGTGCGCCTGAACGACTGCGCCCACCACACGCCGCTGTTCGGCGAAGCGGTGCACCGCGCGCTGTAAGCGGGCGAGGGCGCGCCTACAATGGCGCGCCCTCCGCCGCCGTGCCCCATGAAGACGCTCGCCGACTGGCTCGCATACGTCGAGCGCCAGCATCCGCAGGCCATCGCCCTCGGCCTGGAGCGCGTGCGCGAGGTCGCCGCGCGGATGGGGCTCGCTCGCCCGGCCAAGCGCGTGATCACGGTCGCCGGCACCAACGGCAAGGGCTCCACCGTCGCCTTCGTCGAGGCGATCGCGCGGTCGGCGGGCTGGAGGGTCGGCGCCTACAGTTCGCCGCACCTGCTGCGCTACAACGAGCGCGTGCGCATCGACGGCGCGGAGGCCGAAGACGACGCGTTGGTCGCGGCGTTCGAGGCGGTCGAGCAGGCGCGCGGCGACATCCCGCTGACCTATTTCGAATACGGCACGCTGGCGGCGCTGTGGCTGTTCGCGCGCGAGCGGTTGGATCTCGCGGTGCTGGAAGTCGGTCTCGGCGGCCGGCTCGACGCGGTCAACATCGTC
>DASRZN010000008.1:0-2555 GCA_035686325.1 Lysobacteraceae bacterium | reverse complement strand
CCAGCGCCTCGCCGACGCCGAGCCGGCCGATCGCGGCGGCGACGTCCAGCGCCGGGTTCGGCACGAAGGTCTCGGCCGCCGTGCGCACCGCCTTCTGGTCGCGCGGGGTGAATGCGCGCAGCGCGTGCTGCACCCGGTTGCCGAGCTGGCCGAGGATCGCGTCCGGCACGTCGTCGGGGAATTGCGAGCAGAAATACACGCCCACGCCCTTGGAGCGGATCAGGCGCACGACCTGCTCGATCCGCTGCTGCAGCGCCGGCGGCGCGTCGTCGAACAGCAGATGCGCCTCGTCGAACACGAACATGAGCTTCGGTTGCTCGAGGTCGCCCACTTCCGGCAACTGCTCGAACAGCTCCGACAGCAGCCACAGCAGGAAGCTCGCGTACAGCCGCGGCTTCAGCACCAGCTGGTCGGCGGCGAGGATCCCGACCACGCCGCGGCCATCGGGGGTGGTGCGCATCAGGTCGGGCAGCTCCAGCGCGGGCTCGCCGAAGAACTGCGCGCCGCCTTCCTGCTCCAGCCGCAGCAGCGCGCGCTGGATCGCGCCCACCGACTGGCTGCTGACCAGGCCGTAGGACGTCGAGATGTCCTTGCGCTCGGCGGCGACCAGGCCGAGCAGGGCGCGCAGGTCCTCGAGGTCGAGCAGCAGCAGGCCGCGGTCGTCGGCCAGCTTGAACACGATGTCGAGCACGCCGGACTGGGTGTCGTTGAGTTCGAGGATGCGCGAGAGCAGCAGCGGGCCCATCTCGCTGACGGTCGTGCGCACCGGATGGCCTAGGCGGCCGTACAGGTCCCAGAAGATCGCCGGCGTCGCCTCCGGGTGCCAGTCGGCGATGCCGATCTCGGCGATGCGCTGCCGCAGCGTGGGGTTGTCCGTGCCCGCCAACGCGAGGCCGGCGACGTCGCCCTTCACGTCGGCGAGGAAGACCGGCACGCCGATCCGCGAGAAGCCCTCTGCGATCGTCATCAAGGTCACGGTCTTGCCGGTGCCGGTGGCGCCGGCGACCAGGCCGTGCCGGTTGCCATAGCGGGGCTGCAGGAGGACCTGGCCGCTGGCGGGCGTGGTGGTGGCCTTGCCGACGAGGATGGGAGGCATGCGCGACTCCGTGTGAACGCGGCGATTCTATGCGCGGCGGCGGATGGCTTCACCCATTCATGTGGCGCGGCGCGCGCGCCTGCGACGGGCTCCCTTGTTTTCACGCGGCGCGCGCAGGCAAGCTGCGGCTCTCCCCGTCTTCACGTGATCGTCATGAAGCCTGTCGGCCTTGCCCCGCGCCTTGCGCCCACCCTCCTCGTGCTGCTCGCCTGCCTGCCGTCGGCGCAGGCGGGGCGCCGCGACGGCGCCGCGGCGGAGGCGATCCAGCAGCGGATGGCCGCGGCCGAAACCCGCTACCGCGAGGCGCTGGTGAAGCTGTCCAACAACGACTCCGACGCGCAGCGCGACAGCGACGCCGCGCTGGAGGACATGGAGGACGCGGTCGCCGCCTGCGGCAAGCAGCGCGGCTGCCAGGTCTCGACCCTGCTGGCGACCTACAAGCGCCTGCTCAAGCTGGAGGCCGACGGCACGGCGGCGGAACTGGAAGACGACGAGATCGACCCGGCCGACCCGGATCCCGACCACCTCGGCGACGTCGCCTTCAACGCGGCGGTGCCCGAGGCGGCGCGCGCGGCCAGCCTGCTCGACGACCACACCCACCGCTTCGACACGATGGTTCAGTACAACCCGGCGGTGCAGGCGGGGATCCGGCGCTGGCTGACCGACATGCGCGGGCCGCTGCTGCAGAGCTACGAGAACTACCAGTACATGCGCCAGCTGATGTGGCCCTCCTACGAGCGCGCGCATCTGCCCGAGGCGCTGCTGTTCGGGATCATGGCCAAGGAGTCCAACGGCAAGGTGCACGCGACCTCGCGCGCCGGCGCCGCCGGGCCGATGCAGTTCATGTACGCGACCGGCAAGCGCTTCGGCCTGGGCGTGGACGCGACCGGCTTCGACACCCGCTACGACCCGCACGCGGCGGCGGAAGCCAGTGCGGCCTACCTCAACGAGCGCATGGGCCAGCTCAACCGCAGCATCGAGCTGGCGCTGGCCGCCTACAACGGCGGCGAGGGCCGCGCGCTGCGCGTCTACCAGGGCAGCGGCGGGCGCAGCTTCTGGGACGCGGACGTCTACGCGCAATTCCCGGAAGAGACGCGCGACTACGTGCCGATGGTGATTGCGGCGGCCTGGCTGTTCCTGCATCCGAAACAATACGGCCTGAGCTTCCCGAAGGTGGACGTGAAGCCGGCGCCGCTGCGCCTGGAGCGTCCGTCCTCGATCTACGAGCTGACCATCTGCCTCGGCAACCGCGGTGTGCGCGAGGGCTACATGCGCGCCCTGCGCAACCTCAACCCGCGTTACCAGGCCGACAGCTGGCTGCCGGCCGGCACCACCCTGAACGCGACCACGAAGATCGTCGGCCTGTACGGCCGCTACTGCGTGGACGGGCCTCGGGCGACGCTGGCGCAGCAGTTGGTGAACGCGGACCCCGATCGCGCGATCGTGCGCGCCGGCGGCA
>DASRZN010000007.1:0-4804 GCA_035686325.1 Lysobacteraceae bacterium | reverse complement strand
CTCGCGATCCACCACGGCCAGCCCCGGCGTCGCCGCCAGCGCGTCGCGCAGGTAGGCGGACAGCGCGACGCCGCCTGCATCGGCGCCGTCCGGCATCGCGAGCGGCAGGACCAGCATGCGGTCCAGCGGCGGCAGCGCGGCGATGCCCGGCGCGCGCTCCCGCGTCGTCCACCAGGCGAGGCCGCCGGCGAGCAGCGCCAGCAGCGCGAGCGCGCCGAGCACGCCGGCCACGCGCGGCGTGAACCGGTCGCGCCACCGGCGCGGCACCTCGCGCCGGTCGATCGCGGCGATCACTTCGTCCGCCGATTGCAGGCGGTGCGCCGGTTGCGGCCGCAGCAGGCGATCGACCAGCCGCGCGAGCCAGGCGGGCAGGCCGGGGCGCGCGCGCGTCACCGGCGGCGGCACCTGCAGCATGCGCTGCGCCAGCACTTCGGCGGTGGTGCCGCCGGCGAAGGGCAGGCGGCCGGCGAGCATTTCGTACAGCATCAGGCCGAGCGCGTAGAGATCGCTGCGCGCATCGGCGATCCCGCCGCGCGCCTGCTCGGGCGACAGGTAGTCGGGCGTGCCCACCACCGCGCCGGTGCGCGTCTGCCCGCTGGTCGCGAGCGACCGGGCGACGCCGAAATCGTTGATGTAGGCGTCGCTCCGCGCATCGAGCAGCACGTTCGCCGGCTTGAGGTCGCGGTGGATCACGCCCTTCGCGTGCGCCGCGGCGAGTCCTTCGGCGACCTGGCGGGCGATCCGCAGCGCATCGTCCACCGGCAACGGACCGGTGCGGTCGAGCAGGCGGTCCAGCGATTCGCCCTCGACGCAGTCCATGCTGATCAGCCAGCGGCCGTCCGCCTGCGCCAGGTCATGGATGCGCACCACGCGCGGGCTGGACACCTGGCGGGCGAGCAGCAACTCCTGGCGGAAGCGGGCGAAGGCTTCGTCGCGGCCGGCGAGCTCGGGGCGCAGCAGCTTGAGCGCGACCGGCACCTCCAGCGCGAGGTCGGTGGCGCGGTAGACGACACCCATGCCGCCGACCCCGAGCACGCCTTCGATGCGGTAGCGTCCACCGAGCACGCTGCCCGGCGCGAGGTCGGCGTGGACGTGCAGCCCGGTCGCGGTCGCGTCGCTGCCGGGCGGCTCGGAGCTCACGATCCCTCCCCGTGCGCCGCGACGATGGTCTGCCAGTCGGGCGCCTGCGCGTCGTGCTCGCCGCTGAGCAGGGCGGTGTCGCGACGCGCCGCGATCCACAGCGCGCAGGTTTCCGCGAAGGCTTCCAGCAGTTCCACGTCGAGGTCGGTGATCGCGGGGCCGGGCCGCACCCGGTCGGCGTAGATCGCGCCCAGCGCGCGGTCGCCGTCGAGCAGCGGCAGCGCGACCAGGGCGTTGAGTCCCGCGCCGGCGACCGATGCGCGGTTGGCCAGCCAGGGATCGCGGCCGATGTCGTTGGCGACGACGCTGCGCTTGCCCGCCAGCGCGCGCCGGACCGCGCCGACGCTGCCGGAGAAGGTCTTCGCCGACAGGCGCGCCGGATCCAGCGCCAGGCTGGCGCGCACCACGAAGCCGTGCTCGCGCGCCAGCAGGATGAAGCCGCGCTCGCACTGGGCGAGCTCGACCACGCCGCGCAGGCTGGCCTCCAGCAGATCCTCGAGCCGGGTCACGCCTTCCAGCCGCGCGGTGGCGCTGACCCGGCGTGCGCGCAGGGCGGCATCGGCGGCCGCGGCCTCCGCGGCGTCGAACGGCGCGAACTCGCAGTAGACATCGCCCAGGCGCAGCCAGCAGGCGCGCAGCAGGACGACCTCCTGCACGCGGATGCCGTCGACGAAGCTGCCGTTCTTGCTGTCGAGGTCGCGCAGGCGCCATTGCCCGTCGGCGAAGCGCAGTTCGGCGTGCGCGCGCGAGACCGAGGGATGGTCGATGCGGAGTCCGGCGTCGGGACCACGGCCGATCGTCAGCGGCGTCGTCGCGGCCACCACCCGGGTGATCGCGGGCTGGTCGGGGGGATAGGCGATCAGCCGGGCCTGCATCCGGCCAGTGTAGCCCGGCCGGATGCAGGGTGAACGCGGACTATTCGCCGAAGCTCTGCAGGTAGCCGAGGCTGAACTTCAGCGTCGTGGCCCCGGCGATCAGGTCGCCCGCCTGGTTGTCGGCGCCGCCGGCGCGCCAGGTATCGGTCAGCGCGGTGCCGGCCCGCGCCTGGGCGCGCGCGGCGATCGCGTCGGCGGCGGCGATGGCGGCGCCGTAGTCCCGGTCCGCGACCGCGGCGGCGACGGCGTCCAGCTGCGCGGCGAACGCGGGTTGCTCGGTGGCCGGCAACGTCGCCACGCGCTTGCGCAGCCAGCCGATCTTGTCCGCGACGACCAGGCTGGTTGGACGCAGGTCGACCGCGACCAGGAACTGCGAGAAGCCGCCGTAGCGGCTGCGCGCGCGCACGCTGCCGGACGCGATCTCCTCGGTGGTGTCGCGGAAGCTTCCGCCCAGCGGCGCCTTGAACACGCGCAGGTTGCTGCCGACCGCATACGGCAACAGGTGGGTGTGCAGTTCGTAGCGCCCGGTGCGGCGGAAGCTGAGCCCGCCCGACACCGGCGGCTGGATCGTGACGAGGAGGGGCAGCGCGGAGTCCAGCTGGATCAGGTTGCCCGGCAGACGCGCGAGCAGCGTCGCGTCGCTCGCGCTCACGAGGCGGGCCGCGATGCCGAGGTTGCCCGCGCCGAGGTTGCTGGCGTCGTCGAAGGTCAGCGTGACCTCGGCGAGCGGCAGCGAGGACGGTCCGATCCGGGCGACCGCGACGTTGCCCGCCACCGAAACCTGGACCGGCAGGTCGACGTTGACCGGCAGGCCGGCGAGCGCGGACGACGTGGCATCCGGCACCTGCGCGCGTGCCTGGCCCGGCAACGCCAGCGCGCACCACAGCACGGCCGCGCCCAGCAGCCATTTGATCGGATCGGTCGGCCTCACGTGTCGCTCCTCGCAAACGCGCGCTGCGCGGGGAGGGGAGGGAGCGCGCGGCGGCCGGGTGACGATAGCGGGCGCGCCCGTTAAGAAGGCGTGGTGGCGCGAAAGTTTTTCCCGCGCGAATCGTGAACCGGTTGGCAATACGGCGGGGCATGGGGGTTTTCCCCCCACCTGCGTGGTGAGTGCACCGGATGGCGGCGCGGCGCGCCACGGCGCACAAACGGGAGGCCCGCAGAAGGTGCGGATCCCCCGGAGTCCACCATGTTCCCCTCCCGCAAACACACGGCCTGCCGCGTCAGTGCCCTCGCCGCCGGCCTGCTGCTGAGCGGCGTGGCCCTCGCCGATGCCCATCTCGACCCGCAATTGCTCGCGCGCCTGGCCGATGCGTTGCCCGCCGACGAGTTGCAGGTGGTAATCAGCTACGAGCAGTCGGGGCCGGTCACCGCCGCGCAGGTTTCCGCGTTGAAGGCGCTCGGCATCACCCGCGGCGTCACCATGCGCGCGTTGCCGATCGCCGGCGCGCTCGCCACGCCGGCGGAAATTCGCGCGCTCGCGCGGCGAGACGACGTCGCGTCGATCTGGTTCAACGCGCCGCTGCGCTACCTGGACGCCGAAGCCAACGGCCTGTCGGGCGTCAAGCGCATGTTCGACCATCCCGGCGACTACGGCCGGGCGATTCCGTTCAGCGGCCACGGCGTCACCGTCGTGGTGAACGATTCGGGCGTCGACGGCGTGCACCCGGACATCAAGTTCGGCCAGAACCTGGTGCAGAACACCCAGGGCGCCACCAACCTCGCCGCGCTGGACGGCATGCTGCCGATCACCTGGCTCGAGGGCGTGCCCAACACCGACTGGGGTTCGGGCCACGGCACCCATTGCGCGGGCATCATCGGCGGCAACGGCGCGATGTCGAACGGCCTGTACCGGGGCGTCGCGCCGGGCGCCGACCTGGTCGGATACGGATCGGGCGCGGTCCTGCTGATCCTCGACGCGGTGGGCGGCCTGGACTATGCGCTCACCCACCAGTTCAGCTACGAACATCCGGTCCGCGTCGTCAGCAATTCGTGGGGCACCTCGGGCAAGTTCGACCCGAACGACCCCGTCAACATCGCCAGCTACCAGCTCTACAAGCACGGCATCGTGAGCGTGTTCGCGGCCGGAAACGAGGGCCCGGGCGAGGACACCCACAATCCCTACGCGCAGGCACCCTGGGTGGTTTCGGTCGGCGCCAGCGAAAAGGATGCGGTGCTCACGTCCTTCTCCTCGCGCGGCAAGCGCGGCGAAAGCGGCGACTTCACCATGCCCGATGGCAGCCGCTGGACCTACGTCAACGCGCCGACCATCGTCGCGCCGGGCGTGGACATCGTGTCCACCCGCACCACCACAGGCACGCTGCCGGCGCTGGAACTGCAGCACGACGCGGAGACCCTCGACGCGGCCTACCTGCCGTTCTACACGCACATGAGCGGCACCTCGATGGCGACGCCGCATGTCGCCGGCATCGTCGCCCTGATGCTCGAGTCCAATCCGAACCTGACGCCGCTCGATGTCGCCGCCATCCTGCGGCGCACCGCGACCAACATGACCGGCCGGCTGGCATGGGAAGCCGGCGCCGGCCACGTCAACGCCTACGAGGCGGTGGCGATGGCGTCCGGCCTGCGCACCGACTACGGGGCGACGGTCAACGCGCTGCGCAGCTTCAACAGCAATGCGCTGCTGGTGCCCGGCGCCGACCCGATCCCGTTCGCGGTGGATTTCGCGCCGGTGGGCCCGGTGGGCGAACAGAGCTTCACCGTCGGCCCGGAGGTCGCCTGGGTCAGCGCGCGCGCGACCATCGACGCGAACACGCTGGCGCTGGTGC
>DASRZN010000006.1:0-9036 GCA_035686325.1 Lysobacteraceae bacterium | reverse complement strand
CGACCGCGTCGGGGTTGTCGCGGTTGAGTTCCATGTAGGCCCAGTCGAACAGCGGCTCCACCGCTGTCGGTGCGGCGGCGGAAGCGCGCCGGAACCAGTGCGCGGCGCGATCCTCGTCGCCGCTGGAACGCGCCAGCCACGCGAGGTAGGTGCCGTAGATTTCCGCCTGCTGGCGGTTGCCTTCCGCGAGGGACCGCCGGAAACCGAGCGTCATCACCCGTTCGAACCGGTCCGCCTGCAGGTAGGGGCAGCGCGCACGGATGCGGTTGACGCTGACCTGGCGCAACAGCTGCATGGTGCGGTTGTCGGTGCCTTGCCTGCGGATCATCCGTTCAAGCGCGTCCCAGGACACCGGATAGCGCGGCGCATCGCACTGCAGGGCCGCGTCCAGGGCGATCACCCAAGCGGCGCCCGGATTGAGCGCCCGGATGTGGCCAAGCAGTCGTGCCGTGCCCGCGGCGTCGCCGACGGCCACGTCCCGGGCCAGCAGCGCCATGCTCGCGCGGTTGGACGACGGATGGTGGCTGAACTCCGTGACGGCGAACATGTCCGGCGAAGACCAGGTGTGCGCCCGGTGCAGCGTCGCGCCCGCCAGCGGCAGCATCAAAAGCGGGGCGAGGACGGCTAGCCGGATCCCTGTGCGCGCGGCGAGCGCGACGATCGCGGCCGCGGATGCGATGGCGACGCCAGGCAGCGCGAGGTAGTTCCGGTGTTCGTAGACGAGTTCCAGCGGGATGATCGTGGATTCCAACGCATGCGCGGCGAGGAACCACAGCACCGCGAAGGCGGCCAGCGGCCATCGCCGCCGCAGCGCCCACGTGGTGGCGGCCGCCAGCGCCCATGCAGCCAGCGCGAACCATCCGGCGAAATCCGCCAGCCCACGGACGGGAATGTCGGCATACAGGCCCATCCATGGGATCCATGGCATGAACCAGAGCCGCAGGTAGTGCCACAGCACGACCGCTTCGGTAAGCACGCGCTCCGGCATGGTGAAGTCGCGGCCGGCATAGCCCGCCAGCACGAAGCCCGGGTGGCTGGCCGCGATCGCCGCTGCCGCAAGCAGGGGCAGGCCGATGAGGATCCAGGCGACCCAGCGGGGCGGTTCGCGGTCGGGGTTGCGGGCGCGATGCAGCAGCCACAGCACGCCGGTCAGCAGCGGCGCCAGCGCGCCGTTTTCCTTGGAGGCGAGGGCCAGCAGGGCGAACAGGCCCCACGCCGCGAGCATCGCGAAGTTGGCGCGCGGGCTGAAGTCGCCGCGGTTGAGCCAGGCCTGGAAACGCCACGCCAGCAGCAGCAGGAAGAGCGTGGGCCACTGCGCCATGCGCTGCACCACGTACAGGACGGTGCTGACCTGCAGGGGGTGGAGCGTCCACAGGGCGGCGCCGAGGAGCGCCACGGCGTACCTGCGCTCTTTCGGCACCTTGGGCCAGAGGCCGAGCAGCAGCGCGCGCGCGAAGCCGAACAGTGCCAGCCCGCAGGCGCCGTGCAGGACCAGGTTGGCCAGCTTGAAGCCGAACGGCTGGTCGCGCCCGCCCAGCCAGATGTTCGCGGCCAGGCTCAGGTTCGACAGGGGGCGTCGGAGCAGCCCGCTCTCGTTGCGGAAGGCCGCGTCCAGCGCGCTCTGCAGCGAGAACGGGCCCACTTTGAGCGCGCCCAGGTTGACCGCGTCGTCGTGCAGGAAGGGGCCGCCGAGTCCCGGCAGGAACGGCAGCAGGCAGGCGAGGATGGTGAGGAACGGCAGGAGCCGTCGGAGGACGCGGGCCATCGGCACAGTCTAGGGGACGCCAAAGAAAAAACCCCGGCGAGGCCGGGGTTTTTCCAGATCCGACGCTAGGCTCAGCGGCAGGTCGACGGCAGGTACTTGATGGTGGCGGCCGCGGTCGCACCGGGCTTGCACTTCCAGTCCACGTCGCCGGCGGTGTTGACGGTCGGCGAGAAGGTCGGCTCGATCACGCCGGCGGTCGGAGCCGCGACGGCGGTCTCGTCGACGTTGGCGCCGAAAACGCCAGCCGCGTAGGTGAAGCCGTCGCAGTACTTGGTGTCGCCGTTTCCGTTGGCGCCCGTGGTGATCACCGAGGCCAGGTTGGCCGGGAAGTGGCCGTTGCTGCTGCGGAACTCGCCGACGGCGAGCTTGGTCGGAGCGGAGACCTGGACGCACTCGGAAACCTTGGCGCGGACGGTGTAGTCCTGGTAGGCCGGCAGCGCGATGGCGATCAGGATGCCCAGGATCGCGATGACGATCATCAGTTCGATCAGGGTGAAGCCTTGCATCTTCTTCATGGTGTTTCCCCTAGGAGTGTTGGTATCCACGTGCCCACGGGCCGGTGTCGGTCCGGATCCGAGGGTAGCCGTGCCGATGAGCACGTGCAGAGCATGATACGCACGAGGCGTGCCAAACAGGTCAGGCGGATTCCCGTGGCGGCCATCACACCGGAGGGGGGCAGGCCGTTGCGATTCGGCGGGCGGGTTTCCGGCGGATGACCTGCCTGGTCCAAAAGTGACGCTTCGCGTCAGGCCGGGGGTCAGTCGATCCCGAGCTTCTTCAGCTTGTAGCGCAGCGCGCGGAAGGTGATGCCCAGCGCGGCCGCGGCCTTGGTCTTGTTGTAGCGGTGGTCGACCAGCGCCTGTTCGATCGCCTTGCGCTCGACTTCCTCGATGTACGAGGGCAGGGCGGTGGTCGCGCTCTCGAACGGGCTGAGGGTGCGCGGGTCGCGCGGCGGGCGCGGCGCCGCCGCCGCCGGCGCGACGGTCGCGGTGGCGGCCGTGTTCGGCAGGCGCAGGTCGGCGGCGTCGATCACGTCGCCGTCGGTGAGCGCCAGCGCGCG
This sequence comes from Lysobacteraceae bacterium, assembly GCA_035686325.1. GTDB lineage: Bacteria > Pseudomonadota > Gammaproteobacteria > Xanthomonadales > Xanthomonadaceae > JABFWF01. The sequence continues at coordinate 6,211 of DASRZN010000006.1, read as the reverse complement.
CTCGAGGATGTTCTCCAGCTCGCGCACGTTGCCCGGGAACGGGTAGGCGCGCAGCGCGGCGAGGGCGTCCTCGCCCAGGCATGGCGCCGGGCGCTGCTGGGCCTGCGAGAGGCGGGCGAGGATGCCGGCGGCGAGCTGCGGCAGGTCGTCGCCGCGCTCGCGCAGCGGCGGCACCCGCAGCTCGATCACGTTGATCCGGTAGTAGAGGTCGTGGCGGAAGCGGCCGTCGGCGACCAGCGCGGACAGGTCCTTGTGGGTCGCCGAGAGGATGCGCACGTCGACCGGCACCTCGGTGGACGCGCCGACGGGGCGCACCGACTTCTCCTGGATCGCGCGCAGCAGCTTGACCTGCATCGGCAGCGGCAACTCGGCGATCTCGTCGAGGAACAGGGTGCCGCCCTCGGCGGCCTGGAACAGGCCGGCCTTGTCGGCGTGGGCGCCGGTGAAGCTGCCCTTCCTGTGGCCGAAGAACTCGCTCTCCATCAGCTCGGCCGGGATCGCGCCGCAGTTGACCGGCACGAACGGGCCGGTGGCGCGGCTGCCTTCGGCGTGGATGGTGCGCGCGACCAGTTCCTTGCCGACGCCCGATTCGCCGACGATGTAGATCGGCGCCTGGCTGCGCGCGACCTTGGCCACCGTCGCGCGCAACGCCTGCATCGCCGGCGAGTCGCCGCCGAGCCGGCCGAGGCCGGTTTCGGCACGCACGATCGCGGTCTGCTCGCGGCGCTGCTGGCCGAGCTCCAGCGCGTGCTTGACCAGCCGCCGCAACACGTTGATGTCGACCGGCTTGCTGACGAAGTCGAAGGCGCCGGCCTTGAGCGCGTCCACCGCCGCCTCGACGTTGCCGTAGGCGGTGATCATCGCGGTCGGGGTGTTCGGATGCTGCGCGGAGATCTCGGCGACCAGGTCGATGCCGGAGCCGTCCGGCAGGCGCATGTCGGTCAGGCACAGGTCGTAGCGGGCCTGGGCGAGCTGGGCGCGCGCGGCGGCGAGGGTGGCGGCGGTGTCGGTGCGCAGGCCCATGCGGCCCAGCGTCAGCACCAGCAATTCGCGGATGTCGTGCTCGTCGTCGACGATCAGCGCGCTGGGGGAGAGGCCGCGGGGGTCGGTCATCGCTCCACCTTAACGGATGGGCACGGGGCCGCCAATTGGGGGATTTCCCGACAGGATGCGTGCATGAAGGATTCAGTCGTGCGGCGAGGCGGGGCGGGCCGGCCGCCGGACGCCGCGCGGCGGCCGTGGCCCGGCGCCGCGCGGATGACCGTGTTTTCCGTCCCCTTTCCGGGAAAACGCGTTCCGCGTCAGGCAGGGGCCAGCGCGTGGGTGCCGGCCAGCAGCAGGCGGAAGCAACTGCCGCCGCCCGGGACCGGGACGTGGGCCAGGCTGGCGTCGTTGGCGCGGGCCAGTTCGCTGGCGATGTACAGGCCCAGCCCGGTGCCGTGCTCGGAGGTGGTGAAGAACGGGCGGAACAGCTGCGACGCGTTCGCCTCCGGGATGCCGGGGCCGCGGTCGAGCACCTCCAGCGTCGGCCGGCCTTCGCGCCGGTGCACGGCGAGGCTGACCCGCGCCGGCTGGTGCGGCAGGCGGCCATAGGTCAGCGCGTTCTGCACCAGCACGGTGAGGATCTGCTGCAGGTGGCGGGGGTCGACCATCGCCGCCACCGCGCCCGGCGGGGCGGTGAGCTGCAGGCTGCCGTTCTCCGGCTGCAGGGTCTGCTGGTAGTCCTGCACGAAGCGGCGGGCGAAGGCGACCAGGTCCACGTGCTCGGCGCTGGCGCGCTCGCGGCGGGCGATGCCGAGCACGCTCTCGACGATGCCGTTGGTGCGCAGGCACTGCTGGTGGATGATCTGCAGCAGGCGGCGGTCGCCCTGCGACATTTCCTCCGATTCCTCCAGCAGCTGGGTCGCGTAGCTGATCGCCGCGAGCGGGTTGCGGATCTCGTGGGCGAGGCTGGCGGAGAAGCGGCCGAGGGTGGCCAGGGTCATCGACTCGGCGCGCCGCGAGACCAGCGCGGTGTCGTCGAGGAAGACCAGCGCGCTGTCGCCGCTCGCGCGCAGGCGGGCGAAACGCGGCAGCACCTCGCTGCCGTCGCCGAGCTTGAGCGGCAGGTCGCTGCCGTTGCCGTCGGCGCGCCACTGCTGCAGGCGGCGGGCGAGCTCGGGCGCGGCGAGGGCGAGGATGCGCTCGCCGTCGTGCGGGCCGAGCAGGGCCTGGGCCGCCTCGTTGGCGAGGCGGATGCGGCCTTCGTCGTCCACCAGCAGCACGCCGGTGCGCATGCGCCGGATGATCAGTTCGTTGACCTCGGCGAGGTCGGCGAGCTCGGCGCCGCGCTGCACGACCAGCGCCTGCGCCTCGCGCATCTGCCGGCCGAGCAGGTAGGTCAGCATCGCGATGGAGAGGTAGCTGACCGCGAACATCACCCGCTCGGCCAGCGGCCGGCTGACGTCGTCGTCGCGGAGGTAGCTCCACACGTATTCGCCGATCATCGCGGCGGCGGCCATCGCCGCGCCGCCGAGGCCGTAGCGCAGCGGCAGCAGCAGCGCCGCCGAGCCGATGTTGAACAGCAGCATCAGGGCGATGCCCGGCGCCGAGGACGGCAGCGCGTGGATCGCCAGGGTCGCCGCGACGATGTCGATCCCGGCGCCGAGCTTCACCTGCGCCTTCAGCGCACGCCGGCGGCTGGCCCAATACAGCAGCACGCCGGACATGACGAGGTAGGCGAGCGCCGCGCCCAGGCCGAGCAGGGGGTGGCGCGGCTCGGCGACCAGCGTCCCCGGCGGCGTGAGCAGCACCAGGGTCAGCAGCGCCGCCTCGAAGACCCGGTAGAGGCTGAAGAAGTACAGCTCGCGGCGCTGCTCGGCCTCGTCGCGGCCGGGCGGGGTCAGGCGGGACACGAAACCGGTCGGCAAGCGGGCGGTCCGGGCGTTGGCTTGCGGGGAGTATAGGCATGGCCTTCGCGCCGCTCGCCCTCACCCCGGCCCTCTCCCGTAAACGGGAGAGGGGAAACGGCGGGATGCTGCGGTTGCTGTCACCTCTCCCGCTTGCGGGAGAGGTCGAGCGCGGAGCGCGAGGGTGAGGGTGCGGCTGTTGGCGGAAGACTCACCCCCACCCCAACCCTCCCCCGCAAGCGGGGGAGGGGGCACAAGCAGGAGCGCCCTCACCCCGGCCCTCGCCCGCGAGCGGGAGAGGGGGAAGGGCCGCGCAGGAGAGTGCTTTTTGCGAGGCCCCCGCCCATCGGCGACAATAGCCGGCCTCCCCGCCCGCGACCCCGCGCGTGGCCGCCTTCTGCGGTGGAGCTCTTCTCCCCTAGCTGGTGACGCATGAACTTCCACGAATATCAGGCGAAGCAGTTGTTTGCCGAATACGGCATCGCGGTTCCCCCGGGGCGCGTCGCGCGCACGCCGGAGGAGGCGGTCGAGGCCGCCAAGGCGATCGGTGGCGACTTCTGGGTGGTCAAGGCCCAGATCCACGCGGGCGGCCGCGGCAAGGCCGGCGGCGTCAAGCTCGCCAAGACGCTGGACCAGGTGCGCGAGTACGCCAAGGGCATGCTCGGCACGAAGATGGAAACCTACCAGTCGGCGGGCGTCGCCCTGCCGGTGGACTGCGTGCTGGTGACCCAGGCCACCGACATCGCCAAGGAGCTGTACCTGTCGGTGCTGGTGGACCGCTCCAGCAAGTCGGTCACCTTCATCGCCTCCAGCGAGGGCGGCGTGGAGATCGAGAAGACCGCCGAGGAGAACCCGGACGCGATCAAGACGCTGCACGTCAACTACGTGCAGGGCCTGCAGCCGTACCAGTGCCGGGAGATGGGCTTCGGCCTCGGGCTCAACGCCAAGCAGGTCAACCAGCTGACCAGGATCATGCTGGGGCTGTACAAGCTGTTCAACGAGAAGGACCTGTCGCTGGTCGAACTCAACCCGCTCGCCATCCTCAAGTCGGGCGACCTCGCGGTGCTCGACGGCAAGGTCAACTCCGACGACAACGCGACCTTCCGGCACGCCGACCTGGGCGCCATGCGCGACATCCGACAGGAGGACGAGACCGAGGTGCGCGCCAGCCAGTACGACCTCAACTACGTGACCATGGACGGCAACATCGGCTGCATGGTCAACGGCGCCGGCCTGGCGATGGCGACCATGGACGTGATCAAGCTGGAGGGCGGCGAACCGGCCAACTTCCTCGACGTCGGCGGCGGCGCCAACAAGGAGCGCGTGACCGAGGCGTTCAAGCTGATCCTGTCCAGCGACAAGGTGAAGGCGATCTTCGTCAACATCTTCGGCGGCATCGTCCGCTGCGACATGATCGCCGAGGGCATCATCGCGGCGGTGAAGGAAGTGGGCGTCGAGGTGCCGGTGGTCGTGCGCCTCGAAGGCACCAACGTCGAGGCCGGCAAGGCGCTGCTGAAGAACTCCGGTCTGGCGATCATCCCCGCCGACGACATCAACGACGGCGCGAAGAAGGCCGTCGCCGCGGTGAAGCAGGCCGCCTGACGCATACGTTCCCTCCCCCGCTCGCGGGGGAAGGAGCCAACCACCAAGGATTCGATTTCGATGAGCGTTCTGGTCAACAAGAACACCAAGGTCATCGTCCAGGGCTTCACCGGCTCGCAGGGCACCTTCCACGCCGAGCAGATGCTCGAGTACGGCACCAAGGTCGTCGGCGGCGTGACCCCCGGCAAGGGCGGCACCGAACACCTCGGCCTGCCGGTCTTCAACACCGTCGCCGACGCCGTCGCCGAAACCGGCGCCGACGCCTCGGTCATCTACGTGCCGCCGGCGTTCGCCGCCGACGCGATCCTCGAGGCCGCCGACGCCGGCATCAAGGTCATCGTGTGCATCACCGAGGGCATTCCGGTGCTCGACATGCTGCGGGTCAAGAACACCCTGTACGGCTACGACAACGTCACCCTGATCGGGCCGAACTGCCCCGGCGTGATCACCCCGGGCGAGTGCAAGATCGGCATCATGCCGGGCCACATCCACAAGCCGGGCAAGGTCGGCATCGTGTCGCGCTCGGGCACGCTGACCTACGAGGCGGTCAAGCAGACCACGGACGTCGGCCTCGGCCAGTCCACCTGCATCGGCATCGGCGGCGACCCGGTGCACGGCATGAACTTCATCGACGCGCTGCGCCTGTTCCAGGACGACCCGCAGACCGAGGGCATCATCATGGTCGGCGAGATCGGCGGCAGCGCCGAAGAGGAAGCGGCGGAGTTCATCGCCGAGTACGTGACCAAGCCGGTGGTCGGCTTCATCGCCGGCGCCTCGGCCCCGAAGGGCAAGCGCATGGGCCACGCCGGCGCGATCGCCTCGGGCGGCACGGGCACCGCGGAAGGCAAGTTCGCCGCGATGGAGCAGGCGGGCGTCACCACCGTGCGCTCGCCCGGCGACCTGGGCGCGGCGATCGCGGGGCGGCTGGGGAAGTAATCGCGCGCGGGTTCGCAGCGTGATGGAAAGGCCGCCTTCGGGCGGCCTTTTTTGTCCGTGGGGAAGGCGGTGCTTCGGCGTGCCCCCATCCCAACCTTCCCCCGCAAGCGGGGGAAGGGGCAGGGAGCGGCCACGTTGAGCTTGTCCTGTCCCCGCAAGCGGGAGAAGGGGCCGGGGAGCGGCCCGTTGAGCTTGTCCTGTCCCCGCAAGCGGGGAAGGAGCGGGGCGGCCGGTCGCCCGGAGTGTGTTTTCCCACGGAGATGGTCGACGCTTTCCGATCCTGCGTTGGTGCCGCGTCGGCGAGGCTTGCCGCTTGTCTCCTTCCCCCGCTTGCGGGGGAAGGCCGGGATGGGGGTGAGTGATGCGCAGTGGCGCCAAGGTGAAGTTCGCACGGCAATTGCGCGGTTCGATGACCGACGCGGAGCAGGCGCTGTGGAAGCGCATCCGGCGGAAGCAGACGGGCCATCGCTTCCGCCGGCAGCACCCGGTCGGACCCTACATCGCCGACTTCGCCTGCATCGACCGCCGTCTGATCGTCGAGATCGATGGCGGCCAGCACGCGTCCGCCCTGGACGACGACCGCCGCACGTGCGTGCTGCAGGAGGCGGGCCACCGCGTCCTTCGCTTCTGGAACACGGAAGTGCTGCAGAATATCGATGGCGTGCTGGAAGTGATCCAGGCGGCGCTGGCCGCTTGCCCCCGTCCCGGCCTTCCCCCGCAAGCGGGGGAAGGAGAACAGCCTCGCCTTTCCCTGCACGCGGAGGAAGGCAAGCACCCCAACGTTG
>DASRZN010000005.1:0-7074 GCA_035686325.1 Lysobacteraceae bacterium | reverse complement strand
GCTGCGGGTCGCGGTCAGCGTGCCCTGGGCGACCTCCAGCAGCATGCCGAGCAGGACCAGGCCGAGCCCGACCCGCACCCACGCGCGCCGCGCGAACACCTGCCCCGCGGCGAAGGCGAGCAGGGCGTAGCCGAGCATGTGCTCCAGCTTGTCGCCGCCCACCGGCACCCGCGGCAGGAACATCGCCGGCAGCAGCTCGACCGCGATCGCCGCCAGCACCGCCAGCGCCCACAGCGCCAGCCAGCCGCGCGCGTGCCGCAACGGCTTCAGCCAGGGCGACGCCTTCACAGCCGCCGGCCCAGGTCGCCGACCAGGAACGCGTGTTCCAGGCCCACGTCGCGGGCGAAACCCATCGCCTGGAAGCGCTCGCCCATCTCCGCCGGCAGGGTCAGCCGCTTGGCTTCCTGGCGCAGCGCGTGCACGCCGGCGTCGTCGCGTGCCTTCGCCTCGGCCTCGGCCAGGCGCTCGGCCAGGCCGTTGCCGAGCAGGAAGCTGGCCTGCGAACAGTAGCCGGCGAAGTCGAAGCCGGCGTTGGTGCCGGCCTCGGCCAGCGCGGTGAAGTCCACCGACGCGGTGAGGTCCTGCAGGCCGGGCAGCGCCAGCACGTCGTTCGAGACGTGGTGGCCGCGGAACGCGCGCAGCGTGCCGTCGCGGCGCTCCGGCGCGTAGTACTCGCCGCGCCCGTAGCCGTAGTCCACGAACAGCAGCGCGCCGCGGCGCAGGCCGCCGATCACCGCCTGCAGCCAGTACGGCAGTTGCGGCAGCAGCTCGCTGCGGTAACCGTCGGCGAACGGCCGCCCGAGGTAGCGTTCGACGTGGCGCACGGCGGCGGCCAGCAAGGCGTCGGCAGGCCGATCGCCGAACACGAAGCGGCCCTCGCCGTCGAGCGCGACGTGTTCCTCCATCACCTCGCCGGCGCGCAGGGTGAAGCGCGGCGTCGGCAGCGCGTCGACCACTTCGTTGGCGAACAGCACGCCGTCCCAGGGTTCCTGCACCGGTCCGTCCAGCCATTCGACCAGCGCGAACAGCGGCGGCACCAGGTGCCGCTGCAGGCGCTCGCGTTGGCGCTCGCGCAGGTCGGCGCTCGGTTCCAGGATGGCGTAGCGGTCGGGCAGCGCGTCCAGCGCCATCAATCGCTTGAGCGCGACCTCGGCGAACGCGCCGCTGCCGCCGCCGAGTTCGACGAACACCGCGCGCCGCCCGATCTCGCGCAGCGCCGGCGCCAGCGCGTCGGCCACGCAGGCCGCGAACAGCGGGCCGAGTTCCGGCGCGGTGACGAAGTCGCCGGCGGCGCCGAACTTGGTCGCGCCCGCGCTGTAGTAACCCAGTCCGGGCGCGTACAGCGCCAGCTCCATGAAGCGCGAGAACGGCAGCGCGCCGCCGGCGGCGAAGACCTGTTCCTGGATCAGGGCGCGCAGGCGTTCGCTGTGCGCCAGCGCATCGGCGGTGGGGGCGGGCAGGGACATGGGCGACGGATTGCGACGACAATGCGCAGCATAGCCGCAGCCGCGGGAGGACCCCATGAGCGATCCACGCTTGTCCGAGCGAGGCTTGTCCGAGCGAGGCTTGTCCGAGCGGGGCCCCGTCGCCCTGGTCACCGGCGCCGCGCGCCGGATCGGGGCCGCGATCGCGCGCGCGCTGCACGCGGACGGTTTCGACCTCGCCCTGCATTACCGCGGCTCGCGGGCGGAGGCCGAGGCGCTGGCTGCGGAGTTCGAACGCGCGCGCGCCGGCAGCACCCTGCTGCTGGCCGCCGACCTCGCCGACGGCGCACGGTTGCCGGCGCTGGTCGAGGACACGGTCGCGTACTTCGGCCGGCTGGACGCGCTGGTCAACAACGCCTCGGCGTTCTTCCCGACCCCGCTCGGCGCCGCCACGCCCGAGGACTGGCGCACGCTGTTCGCGGTCAACGCGCAGGCGCCGTGGGAGCTGGCCCAGGCCGCCGCGCCGCACCTCGCCGCCGCGCGCGGCGCCATCGTCAACCTCGTCGACATCCACGCCGAGCGTCCGCTGCGCGGGCACGCGGTGTACGGCGCCAGCAAGGCCGCGCTGATCCACCTCACCCGGGCGCTGGCGCTGGAACTCGCGCCGCAGGTGCGGGTGAACGCGGTCGCCCCCGGCGCAATCCTGTGGCCCGACGCCGGCAAGCCGCAGGCCGAACGGGACGCGCTGCTCGCCAGCACGCCGCTGGCGCGCACCGGCACGCCGGAGGAAATCGCCGAAGCCGTGCGCTGGCTGCTGCGCGGCGCGACCTACACGACCGGGCAGATCCTGCGCGTCGACGGCGGACGGCTGCTCGACCCGTAGAGCGGAGCTTGCTCCGCTGCCGTTCGATTCGGCCACCTGCGTAGCGGAGCAAGCTCCGCTCTACGAAAAAACGCGGTCGGAAGCCGGCTCGCGAAAGAGGTGGGGGCGCGCCGGGTGGGAGAGGCAGGCAGGATCGTATGCGCCATGGATGGCGCATCCGAGCCTCCATGGACGGATTCACGGCGTGTCCGGCCTGCCTCTCCCGCCCGGCGCGCTGGAGACGCACCCCCACCCCGACCCTCCCCCCGCAAGCGGGGGAGGGAGTTTTTCCGCCGTCACACCTTGCGCTGGAACGCCTCGCGCAGCATCACGCCGTCGAAGCCGGCCGGCGCGTCGCCTTCCACCGCGAAGCGGTACAGCGCCGCCGAGTAGATGCCCGACAGCGCGGCCTGCACCAGCGCGAGTGCCAGGATCGCCAGCACCGCGACGACCACCACCGCCAGCGCCGGCACCATCAGCCCCTGCGCGAACAGCGCGCCGGCCAGCACCAGCCCGACCAGGACCACCGCGACGTTGAGCAGGCCCATCGCCAGGCCGATGCCGCCGTTGCCGATCAGGTTCTCGCCCCAGGTGCGCGCGAGCAGCGCCGTGCTTTCCTTGACCGCCTCGACCGGCCCGACGTCGCGCACCACCAGCACCGGCACGGTCAGGTAGGTCGCCACCGTCCACGCCACGCCGATCAGGCCGATCACGATCCGCCCGACGAAGCCGGCGCGCTGCTCCAGCGCGCGCAGCAGCATGCCGACGGTGGCGGCGATCGCCGCGTAGCCGAGGATCGGCAGCCACTTGCGGCGGGCGATGCGCAGGCCGTCGGCGACGGTCGGGTCGCCGCCGTCCAGGCGGATCATCGCCGCGCCGACCAGCGCCGCGTTGAAGAAGAAGATCACGAAGTACTGCACCAGGTAGAACGCGAACAGCCACAGGTACATCGCCGGCGGCAGGCTGTCGCTGCGCTCGAGCTGTTCGAACGTGCCCAGCCCGAACATCGGCAGCACGAAGCTCGCGGCGACGATCACCACCGCGATCGCCGACACCAGCGGAAACACCAGCAGTTCCTTGTCGGAACGCAGGACCCCGAAGCTGGCCTTGGCCAGCGCCCAGCTGCGCGCGAACTTGCCCATTGCCGTCCTCCCCGGTCGGAATTGCCCGATCATGCGCGTGCCGGCCGACCCTCCGCAACCGAGGCCACCGCCGCGCGCAGGTCTGCGCCGCCGGGCTGCTGCTGCAGGCGCAGGCCGAACTCCGGCAACACCGCCAGCAGGTGGTCGAAGATGTCGCCGGCGAGGTTCTCGTAGGCCACCCAGCCCACGTCCGCCGAGAAGCAGTAGATCTGCATCGGCAGCCCGTGCGGGGTCGGCTCCAGCTGGCGCACCATCAGGGTCATGCCCTGGTGCACGCCGGGGTGCGAGCGCAGGTAGGCGGTGACGTAGGCGCGGAAGGTGCCGAGGTTGGTGGCGCGGCGGTTGTTGACCGGGTCCTTGCCCGCCGCCTGCATCTTCGCGTTGTACGCGTCGAGCTCGGCGCGCTGCTTGTCGAGGTAGTCGTCGATCAGCGCGAAGCGCCGCAGCCGCGCGCGCTCGTCCGCGTCGAGGAAGCGCACCGAGGTCTGGTCCAGCAGCAGCGCGCGCTTGATCCGGCGCCCGCCCGACTCGCTCATGCCGCGCCAGTTGCGGAAGCTCTCGCTGATCAGGCGGTGGGTGGGGATGGTGCTGATCGTCTTGTCCCAGTTCTGCACCTTCACCGTGTGCAGGCTGATGTCGATGACGTCGCCGTCCGCGCCCTGGCTCGGCATCTCGATCCAGTCGCCCAGGCGCAGCATGTCGTTGCTGGCCAGCTGCACGCTCGCCACCAGCGACAGCAGCGTGTCCTTGAACACCAGCAGCAGTACCGCCGTCATCGCGCCGAGGCCGGTCAGCAGCACCAGCGGCGAGCGGTTGATCAGCGCGGCGACCACCAGGATCGCGGCGATCACCCACAGCGCGATCTTGAGCAACTGCAGGTAGCCCTTGATGGGCCGCTCGCGGGCGAGCGCGTCGCGGCGCTCGTACAGCGCATTGAGCGCGTCGAGCAGGGACGACAGCGCCAGCGTCGCCGACAGCGCGATCCACGCCAGGGCGACGTTGCGCGCCGCCACCACCACGAAGGCGGGCAGGCCATGCAGGTAATCGAGCCCGCCCAGCACCACCAGCGCCGGCACCATCCAGGCCAGGCGCGCGGGTACGCCGTACTGCACCAGCACCTCGTCCCAGTGCACGGGCGAGGCGTCGGCGAGGCGCGCGGCGATGCGCACCAGCACCCGGCCGACGACCAGGTAGGCCAGCGCCGCGGCGAGCAGCAGGCCGGCGCCGGCGAGCAGTGAATCGGGGACGAAGGAAACCGAGGGCAAGGCGAACGACATGCGCACAGGGTAACGGCCCCGTGCGCGCAGGCCCACCCCGCTAGAGCGCGAGTTCCACCCGCTCCGGCGGCGCGTCGTGCCCGGGATGGATCGCCCACAGCCGCGCCAGCGTCACGTTGCGGATCGGGTCCACGAAGTCCGGCGCGATGTCCGCCAGCGGCTTGAGCACGAAGGCGTGCTGCAGCTCGGGACGCGGCAGCTGGAAGTCGCCCGGACCGTCGAGCACGAAGTCGCCGAAGTAGATGATGTCGACGTCGAGCGGGCGGTTGCTGTAGCTGGCGTCGCGGCGGTCGCGGCCCTGCGCCTCCTCCAGTCGGTGCAGCCAGCGGTGCAGGGCGAACGGGTTGAGATCGCTGTGCACGATCGCGACCGCGTTGAGGAAATCGGGACCGTCGAAACCGACCGACTTCGTCCGGTAGACCGGCGATACCTCGATGTCGCCGAAGCGCGCGCGCAGCGCGGCGATCGCCGTGCGCAGGTTGCGTTCGGGCTCGATGTTGCTGCCGAGGCTGAGGTAGGCGGGGCAGGTCGTGCCGGCCAGCTTGCGCACGTCGGCCGAAGCGCGCATGGCCGGCGCGGGCGCCGGCGCATCGCCGCGCATGCCGGCGATCGCCGCGATCATGGCGTCGGCGCGCGACGGCGCCTTCGACGCGGACACCGGCGCCACGCGCGGCTCCGGCGCAGGACCGGCGGCCTTCAGCCGGTCGCTGGCGCGGCGCATGGGCGTGGGCGTGGGCGGCTGCACCGGCTCGGGCTTCGACTCCGGCTGCGCCACGGAGTCGAAAGGCGGCGCCGGCGCGATGGCGGGCTGCGGTGCGGCGGGCGCCGCCGGCACGACATCGGCCTGCGGCGCGGGAGGCTCGACGGCCGGGATCGGCGCAGGCATCGCCGCAGCCACCTCCCGCGGTGCCGGTTCCTCCTCCCGCACCGGCGCCGGCACGTCCGCGCGGCTGCGTTCGATCACCACGCCGACCGCGCGCGCGCCGCGCACCGCGCCCGGCTTGCTCAGCTTCAGCCGCACGTGCTCGACGCCGAATTCGTGCAGCACGATCGCCGCGCAGCGCTCGGCCAGCGTCTCCACCAGCCCGAACGAGGACTGCGAGACGAAGGCGATCAGGCGCTTGCTGACCGCCTTGTAGTCGAGGGTGTCGGCGATCGCGTCGGTCGCCGCCGGCCGGCGGTTGTCGAAGGCCATCTCGAGGTCGAACACCAGCGGCTGGCGGATCCGCCGTTCCCAGTCGTAGATGCCGATCAGCGCCTCGATCTCGAGGCCTTCGATGAAGACTTTGTCCATGGGCGGCGCGGCCGGCTCCTGACGTGACCGGGCGAGCTTAACGCGCCGGCTGCGCCGATTCCGCGTCCACCGGCCGCAGCGTGGCCATGTCCCAGCGCGGCGCGACCCGCACCGAGGCGTCGTCGTGCTGGCCGGCGGCCAGCCGCAGCGCGCCGGCGAAGGCGATCATCGCGCCGTTGTCGGTGCACAGCGCCGGGCGCGGGAACACCACCCGGCCGCCGCGGCGCTGCGCCATCGCCTGCAGCTGTGCGCGCAGCCGCCGGTTGGCGCCGACGCCGCCGGCGACCACCAGCGTCTCGCAGCCGGCGGCGTCCAGCGCGCGCCCGCACTTGATCGCCAGCGTGTCCACCACCGCGTCCTCGAAGCCGCGCGCGATGTCGGCGCGGGTGGCCGCGTCCTGGGCGCTGTCGCGCCAGGCCAGCAGCACCTGGGTCTTGAGCCCGCTGAAACTGAAGTCCAGGCCGGGCCGGTCGGTCATCGGCCGAGCGAAGCGGAACGCGCCGGGTTGCCCGTCCTCCGCAAGCCGCGCCAGCTGCGGGCCGCCGGGATAGGGCAGGCCCATCAGCTTGGCGGTCTTGTCGAAGGCCTCGCCGGCGGCGTCGTCCAGGGTCTCGCCGAGCAGGCGGTAGGCGCCGATCGCGTCCACCGCGACCAGCTGGGTGTGGCCGCCGGACACCAGCAGGGCGACGAAGGGCGGTTCAAGGTCGGGCGCCTCCAGCAGCGGCGCGAGGAGGTGGCCTTCCATGTGGTGCACGCCGATCGCCGGCAGCTCCAGCGCCCAGGCCAGCGCCCGCGCCACCCCCGCGCCGACCAGCAGCGCGCCGACCAGGCCGGGGCCGGCGGTGTAGGCCACGCCGTCGAGGTCGCGCACGCCCAGCCCGGCCTCGGCCAGGGTCTGCCGGACCAGCGGCAGCAGCTTGCGCACGTGGTCGCGGCTGGCCAGCTCGGGCACCACCCCGCCGTACTCGGCATGCAGCGCGATCTGGCTGTACACCGCCTGCGCGCGCAGGCCTTCCGCGCCGCGGAAGGCGGTGTCGAACACGGCCACGCCGGTTTCGTCGCAGGAGGTTTCGAT
>DASRZN010000004.1:0-4518 GCA_035686325.1 Lysobacteraceae bacterium | reverse complement strand
CGACCGCGGTCGAGGTGCTGGACGAACTCAGCCGCCGCCTGCCCGACGGCACCTATCTGGAAAAGCTTGCGGTGGAAGACAACCGCCTGACGCTGATCGGCCTGAGCGGCGAAGCCTCGTCGCTGGTGGCGCGGCTGGAGGGTTCGCGGCTGTGGAATTCGCCGGCGCTGACCGGCACCGTGCAGCCCGACCCGCGTACCCGGCTGGACCGCTTCACCCTCACCGCCACCCTCGCCAACGGTCCGGCGACGCCGGCCGGGAACGCCGCCGATGGCAAGCCGCGCTGACCGCGACCGCTGGCTGGCGCTCGGCCTGCTGCTGGCCGCGCTCGCGCTCGCCTACCTGCTGCTGCTGCATCCGTGGTGGACCGCGCCGATGCTGGATGCGAGCGAGCGCATCTCCGCGCTGCAGCAGCGCGAGCTGCGGGCGCGCATGCAGTTGCAGCAGGCGCCGCAGGTCGCGCAGCGGCTGGCCGAGGCCGAACGCCTGGAAACGCACGCGCCGGCATTCCTGCCGGAGGCGACCAACGAACTCGCCACCGCGGGCCTGGTGCAGCGGCTGGAGAACGTGGTGTCCCGTGCCAGCCCCGGCAACCGCAGTTGCGCGATCACCAACCGGTCGCCGGCGACCGAACCGCGCCAGGAGCGCTTCGCCCGCGTCACCGTGCAGGTGCGCCTGCGCTGCGGCACGCCGGAACTGGCGGCGGTGCTGCACGCGCTGGAGAGCGGATCGCCGCGGCTGTTCGTCGACAACCTCAACATCCTGTCCGGCGCGACCTTCTCCATGCCGGGGAGCCGCGACCAGTCCGGCGGACTGGACGTGAGCTTCGACCTGTACGGCTACCTGCGGCCCGGCGCGTCGTCGCCGGCGGGAGCGTCCCGTGCGCCTTGAGCACGTCGCCACCCGCACCTGGCTGCTCGGCGCGTTCGCCGGCTGGGCGCTGGCCGCGTGGATCCTCGCGCTGGCCGGGATGGGCGGGCATGTGGCGCTGCTGCCGGCCGATCCGGCGTTGCTGCAGGCGCTGCCGCAGCCCGCGCCCTCGCCACCGGACCGGGTCGGACCGCTGTCGCAGTACGCCGAGGTCGCGTCGCGGCCGTTGTTCTCCAGCGACCGCCGGCCGCGGCCCTTCTTCCTGCAGCAGGCCGCCGGCGAAGGCACCGACGCCAACGCCTTCGACTACGTGCTGACCAGCGTCCTCATCACCCCGCGCACGAAGCTGGCGATCCTGCAGCCGAGCGCAGGCGGCGAATCGGTGCTGGTGCGCTTCGGCGAGGCGGCGGAGGCGTTGCCGGAATGGCGACTGGTGGAACTCGACCCGCGCAGCGCGGTGTTCGAGGGCCCCGGCGGCCGCAAGGCGCTCGACCTGCGCGTGTGGGACGGCAAGGGCGGACAGCCGCCGACCGCCGTCGACGCGGTGACCGACGCCGACGCCGCGGTGCCGGCGGACATGCCGGCGCCGCCCCCGCCGCCGCCGGCGAACGCCGTGAAGGCCGGCGGGCTGGGCGAGGACAAGCCCGATCCCGAGGAAGCCGAACGCGCGCGCCAGCAGATGGAAAGCATCCGCAAGCGCATCGAGGAGCGGCGCGCGCAACTGCGCCGCGAAGCCGGCCAGCAGCCGCCGCCAGGCCGCAACCCTTAGAGTGGACCCATGAACCGACGCCCGACTTCCCCCCGCGTCCGCGCACTCCTCCGCAGCACGGCGGCCGCCGTGCTCGCCGGCCTGCTCGCCGCCTGCGCCAGCGCGCCGGTCGCCCGCATCCAGCGCGGCGCCACCGCGGCCCCGGCCACCGGCGCCGGCGCCGTCGACAAGGAAGCGCTGCCCGCCGAAGCGACCGGCCCGGTCCCGGTGATCCGCCGCGGCACCGGCCAGGTGATCAACCAGGCCGCCGCCAGCGCGCCGCCGCCGCGCCTGGGCGGCACCACCGGCGAGGCCACCTTCAACTTCGAGGGCGAATCGGTGCAGGCCGTGACCAAGGCCATCCTCGGCGACATGCTCGGCCAGAACTACGTGATCGCGCCCGGCGTGCAGGGCACCGTGACCTACGTGACCTCGCGCCCGGTCAGCCCGGCCGAGGCGCTGAGCCTGCTGGAAATGGTGCTGGGCTGGAACAACGCGCGCCTCGTCTACGCCGACGGCCGCTACAACATCGTGCCTTCCGACGATGCGCTCGCGGGCACCGTCGCGCCGCGCACCGGCGGCGCGGCGATGGCGCGCGGCTTCGAGTCGCGGGTGGTGCCGCTGAGGTACGTGTCGGCGACCGAGATGAAGAAGATCCTGGAGCCGTTCGCGCGCAAGAACGCGGTGGTCAACGCGGATCCCGGCCGCAACACGATCACCGTCGCCGGCACCCGCGCCGAGCTCGAGAACTACCTGCGCACGATCCAGATCTTCGACGTCGACTGGATGTCGTCGATGTCGGTCGGCGTGTTTCCCCTGCAGTCGGGCAAGGCGAGCCAGGTGGTCGCCGACCTGGAGAAGGTGTTCGGCGAGCAGAGCAAGTCGCCGGTCGCCGGCATGTTCCGCTTCATGCCGCTGGAAGCGGCGAACGCGGTGATGGTGATCACCTCGCAGCCGGACTACCTCGACGACATCCAGCAGTGGCTGGAGCGCATCGACGGCGCCGGCGGCGGCGTGCAGCTGTTCTCCTACGAGCTCAAGTACATCAAGGCCAAGGACCTGGCCGACCGCCTGGCCGAGGTGTTCGGCGGCAGCGCCGGCCGCGGCGGCGGCAGCGGCGGGCCGACCCTGATGCCGGGCCTGGAATCCACCGAGATCCGCGACAGCGGCGTGGACGACAGCAGCGGCGTCAGCAGCGCGCGCATCGGCGGCGATACCCCCGGCGGCACCGGCAGCGACAGCGCCGGCGGCATCGGCGAGGGCATGTCGCTCGGCCAGGCCACCAGCGGCAACGGCACCGTCACCCTGCAGGTCAACGGCGACCAGGTCGGCGTGTCGGCGGTGGGCGAGACCAACAGCCTGCTGGTGCGGGCCACGCCGCAGGCCTGGAAGTCGATCCGCGAAGTGGTCGAGAAGCTCGACGTGATGCCGCTGCAGGTCCACATCGAGGCGCAGGTGGCGCAGGTGGCGCTGACCGGCGACCTGCGCTACGGCGTCAGCTGGTTCTTCGAGCAGGCCGTCAACACCCCGGTGGCGGAGGGCGGCGCCGGCCTGCCCAGCGCGGTCGGCCGCGACTTCTGGGGCGACATCGCGGGCAGCATCAAGCCGGCGGGCGGCATCAACCCCGGCCTCGCCTGGACCTTCCTCGGCCGCAACGCCGCCGCGGTCATCAACGCGCTCGACCAGGTCACCGACATACGCCTGCTGCAGACGCCCTCGGTGATGGTGCGCAACAACAGCGAGGCCACCCTCAACGTCGGCACCCGCATCCCGATCTCCTCCGTGACCTTCAATCCGGGCGGCGTGCCGACCACCGGCGAGGGCACCTTCAGCCAGGTCCAGTACCTCGACACCGGCGTGATCCTGAAGGTGCGGCCGCGCGTCACCAAGGACGGCATGGTTTTCCTCGACCTCGTGCAGGAAGTCAGCCAGCCGACCGGCGAGCCCGACCCCAACGGCAACGTGCGGATCAGCTCGCAGAAGCTGAAGACCGAGGCGGCGGTGCAGAGCGGCGACACCGTGATGCTGGCCGGCCTGATCAGCGACGGCACCACCCGCGGCGGCAGCGGCGTGCCCGGCCTGAGCAGGATCCCGATCCTCGGCGCGCTGTTCGGCACCCAGAGTTCGTCGGAAAAGCGCGAGGAAACGATCATCCTGATCACCCCGACCGTGATCCGCGACCCGCAGGAAGCACGCGACCTGACCGACGAATACGGCCGCCGCTTCCGCGCGCTCGAGCCGCTGTACGTGGCGCCCAAGGAATAAGAGCATCGCGCGGACCGTGGCTTCGACCGGCGCGCCGCTGCCCGTCGTCCTGTTGCCGCTCGGCGTGGACGACGAGGCCCTGGATGCCTGCCTCGGCGCGCTCGACGCCGGCACGCCGGCCGGCGCGCGGGTGTGGCTGGTGGACGACGCGCAGGCCGGGCCGCGTGCGCGGGAGATCGTCGCGCGCTGGCTCGAGCGTACGCCGTTGACGGCGGACTACAGCCGGCGCCCGCGCGCGGTCGGCGAGGTCGCCCACCTCGACCAGGCGCTGGCCGCCTGCGCCGACGCCGACGTGGTGGTGCTCGCGCCCGACGCGATGCCGCTGCCCGGCTGGCTGCAGCAGCTTGCCGCCTGCCTCGCCCGCGACGCCGCGATCGCCACCGCCACGCCCTGGTGCAACGCCGGCGAGACCGTCGCCTGGCCGCGTCCCGGCGACATCAACCCGCCGCCCGCCGACGGCGAGCGCCTGGCCCGCGCCTGCGCCGCGCTGCCGCCGCTGCATCCGGAACTGCCCGCCGCGGTCAGCCACGCGGTCGCCCTGCGCGGCAGCGCGCGCCTGCGCGCCGGCGGCCTCGACCCGGCCAGCTACGGCTCCTGGTACGCGGCCCTGGCCGACCTGTCGCTGCGCCTGGCCG
>DASRZN010000003.1:0-4262 GCA_035686325.1 Lysobacteraceae bacterium | reverse complement strand
CAAGCTGGCCGACCTCACCGCCGCGCTCGCCGGGATCCCGCACCTGCGCCGCCTGCGCATCCACAGCCGCCTGCCGGTGGTGCTGCCCGAGCGCGTGGACGCCGGGCTCGCCGACTGGCTGCGCGCGCTGCCGTGGCCGGTCGCGTTCGTGATCCACGTCAACCACGCCAACGAGTTCGACCCGGCGGTGGACGCCGGGCTGGCCCGCCTGCGCGCGACCGGGGCCACCCTGCTCAACCAGGCGGTGCTGCTGCGCGGGGTGAACGACTCGGTGGATGCGCTCGCGGCGCTGTCCGAACGGGCGTACGCGGCGGGCGTGCTGCCCTATTACCTGCACCAGCTCGACCGGGTCGCCGGCACGGCCCACTTCGAGGTGGACGACGCCCGCGCATGCCGCCTGCACGACGCGCTGGCGGCGCGGCTGTCCGGCTACCTCGTGCCGCGGCTGGTACGCGAGGTCGCCGGCGATACCGGCAAACGGCCCGTCCGTCGGATGGACGGCGACGCGGCCATCGTGTAGAACCGGCCGATCACGGAGAAACGCATGCCCCAAGGCCCCGATACCGCACTGCGCCTGATGATCGTCGACGACAGCGTCGAGGACGCGGAGGCGATCGTCAGCATGTTGCGCAACGCCGGTATCGCCGTCCGCCCGCTGCGCCCGGCCACGGCCGAGGAGACCCAGGAGATGGTCGGCGGCCAGGCGATCGACCTGGTGCTCGCCGCCCAGCACAGCAAGGGCGTGCAGATGGACGAGGTGCTGCAGCTTGTCAAGGCCAGCGGCAAGGACCTGCCGGTGATCGCGGTCGCCGACCGCGTCGACGACGAGGTCCTGACCCAGGCGCTGGCCGGCGGCGTGCGCGGCATCGCCCTGCGCCACAAGCCGCAGCAGCTGCTCGGCGTGGTCCGCACCGAATGGACCGACCTCGATGCGCGCCGCGCGCTGCGCCGGCTGGAGGCGCAGGTGCGCGAGACCGAGCGCCGCTGCGACGCCTTGATCGAGTCCTCGCGCGATCCGATCGCCTACGTGCACGAGGGCATGCACATCCGCGCCAACGCGGCGTACCTGGAGATGTTCGGCTACGAGTCCTTCGACGAGATCGAGGGCATGTCGCTGCTGGACCTGGTCGCGCCGCAGCACGTGGAGGGCTTCAAGCAGCTGCTTAAATCACTGAGCAAGGGCGAGCCGCCGCCGCCGCGCCACGAGCTGACCGCGCGCGACCTCGACGGCAACGATTTCCCCGCGGTGATGGAGTTCACCCAGGCGCTGTACGAGGGCGAGCCGTGCATCCAGGTGGTGTTCCGCCGCCAGGAGATCGATCCCGAGCTGGCGCGCGAGGTGGAGGAACTGCGCCAGCGCGACCAGACCACCGGCCTGCTCAACCGCCCGACCTTCCTGCGCGCGCTGGAGGACGCGGTCGCCGACGCGGCCCAGCGCCAGGCGCAGTACGGCCTGCTGCTGCTCGAGCCGGACCACTACCAGCGCCTGCTGCAGGAAATCGGCCTGGACTCGGCCGACGCCCTGCTCGAAGCGATCGCCGGGCGCCTGCGCGGCGTGATCGCTGGCCAGCTCGAGGACGGCAGCGCGCAGGCCGCGCGCTTCGGCGAGCACAGCCTGGCGGTGCTGGCCCGCGGCGACCACAAGGTCACCACCGCGCTGGCCGAGCGCATCCGCGAGGCCTTCGCCTCGCACGTGTTCGAGGTCGCCGGCCGCTCCAGCGTGATCACCGCCAGCATCGGCGGCGTGCAGGTCGGCGAGAAGATCGCCAGCGTGACCCAGGTGCTGGCCAAGGCCAACCAGGGCGTGCAGTCCTCGATCGGCGTCGGCGGCAACCGCTTCGAGATCTTCGACCCGAGCGCGGTGGACCGCGCCGAGGAAGAGCGCATCCAGGCGTGGGTCGGACGCCTGCGCGACGCGCTCGCCAACGACCGCTTCCTGCTGCATTACCAGCCGGTGATCAGCCTGCAGGGCGAGCCGGGCGCGATGTACGAGACCTACGTGCGGCTGGACGCGGGCGCCGGCGAGACGGTGCCGCCGCTGAGCTTCCTGCAGATCGCCGAGGAGCACGGCCTGCTGTCGGAAATCGACCGCTGGGTGATCGGCCGCGCGATCGAGGTGGTCGGCGAACGCAAGCGCGAAGGCAAGCCGGTCACCCTGCTGGCCAAGATCACCCAGGCCTCGCTGGTCGACGACACCCTGCCGCGCTACATCGGCGAGCAACTGGCCGCCCACGGCGTGGACGGCAGCTGCCTGGTACTGCAGGTGCCGGAGGCGAAGGTGTTCACCAACCTGCGCGCGGCGCAGGAGTTCGTCGCCGCGGTGGCGAAGCTCGGCTGCCGGGTGACGCTCGAGCAGTTCGGCGCGGGCCTGGACTCGTTCCAGTTGCTGTCCCACTTCGACCCGGCCTTCGTCAAGCTGGACCGCAGCTTCATGGAAGACCTGCCGAAGAACGCGGCCAACCAGAAGCGGGTGAAGGAGATCGCCGACAAGGTGCGCGGCCTCGGCATCAAGAGCATCGCCGAGTTCGTGCAGGACGCGGGCAGCATGGCGTTCCTGTTCACCAGCGGCATCGACTACGTCGAGGGCTACTTTCTCGCGCCGGCCGGGCCGGAGATGAACTACGAGTTCGAGGGCTGAGGGCCGAACCGGCTGATCGTCCGGCGATGTTGCGAGCGCGCCGGGCGGGAGAGGCAGGCAGGACGCGCCGTGAATCCATCCATGGAGGCTCGGATGCGCCATCCATGGCGCATACGGTCCTGCCCACCTCTCCCACCCAACGCGCCCCACCCTTCTCGCGGTTCGTCTTCACCCCTCGTAGAGCGGAGCTTGCTCCGCTGCGCCGGTACCCGGATTGCGTGGCAGCGGAGCAAGCTCCGCTCTACGGCAAGCAGCGAGGATCTCTCCCTGGCGCGGGCCCAGGATGCTCGGCTTTCCTCTTCGTCGCTTCCATAAAAAAAGCCCGCCGGACGGCGGGCTTTTTCTTCGCAGCGTTGGTCGCCTCTGCGCCTCAGGCCACCACGCCCTCGCGCACGGCGCGGCCGTCCAGCGGGGCGTCGCGCAGGGCCTGGATCCGCTCGTCCAGCGGCGGGTGGCTCATCAACAGGCGGCGCAAGCCGCTGCCGACGCCGCCGCTGATGCCGAACGCGGCGACCTGCTTGGGCAGGGTGCTGGCCCCGTAGGTCTGGGCCAGGCGCTCGAGCGCCGCGATCATCTTCTCGCGGCCGGCCAGGGTGGCGCCGCCGGCGTCGGCGCGGAACTCGCGGTGCCGCGAGAACCACATCGCGATCATGCTGGCGAAGATGCCGAATACCATCTCGAGCACGAACACGATGATGTAGTAGCCGAAGCCCGGGCCGTCCCGGTCGCCGCTGATGAAGCCGTCGACCACCCGCCCGACCACCCGCGCCAGCACGATCACGAAGGTGTTCAGCACGCCCTGCAGCAGCGCCATGGTCACCATGTCGCCGTTGGCGACGTGGCTGACCTCGTGGCCGAGGACGGCCTCGGCCTCGTCTCGGCTCATCGCCCGCAGCAGGCCGGTGGACACCGCCACCAGCGCGTTGTTGCGGTTGGCGCCGGTGGCGAAGGCGTTGATCTCGGGCGCGTCGTAGATCGCGACCTCCGGCATGCCGATGCCGGCCTGCTCGGCTTGCCGGCGCACCGTCTGCACCAGCCACTGCTCCGCCTCGTTGCGCGGCGTCTCGATGACGTGGGCGCCGGTGAAGCGCTTGGCCACCCATTTGGACAGCAGCAGCGAGACGATCGAGCCGCCGAAGCCGAACAGCGCGGCGAACACCAGCAGCCCGCCGAACGAGCCGGCGTTGACGCCGAGCACGGACATCACCACGCTGACCAGGGCCAGCACGGCCAGGTTGGTACCGAGGAACAGGACGAGTCGCTTGAGCATGACGGGTCTTTCTTTCCCTTGTCGCGCGGCATGCGCGGCATCTCCCGCAAGGTGCGGGAAGCGCGCGGCGAATTCAAGCCGATGAACCCCGGCCGCACAGCCGGCGTTGGGGCTTACCGGGGCCGCTTCGCGCCCTCGCCCACCGGGCCCTTGCACTTCGGCTCGCTGCTGGCGGCGTTCGGCAGCTGGCTGCGCGCGCGCCGCGCCGGCGGCGCCTGGCTGGTGCGGGTGGAGGACCTGGATCCGCCGCGCGAGGTCCCCGGCGCGGCGGACGAACAGCTGCGCACCCTCGCCGCCTTCGGCCTGCGCTCCGACGAACCGGTGTTGCGGCAGAGCGAGCGCGGCGCGGCGTAC
>DASRZN010000002.1:0-3958 GCA_035686325.1 Lysobacteraceae bacterium | reverse complement strand
GGTCGCCGACGACCTCACGACCCGGCAGATGCCGGTCGGCGACGCCGGCCGGCGCGAGGCGCAGGACTTCCTGCGCTGGGCGGCC
Source organism: Lysobacteraceae bacterium (assembly GCA_035686325.1). Classification (GTDB taxonomy): domain Bacteria; phylum Pseudomonadota; class Gammaproteobacteria; order Xanthomonadales; family Xanthomonadaceae; genus JABFWF01. The sequence continues at coordinate 3,873 of DASRZN010000002.1, read as the reverse complement.
GACAACCACTTCACCTTTCTCGGCTACCGCGAGTACGAGGTCAAGGGCAAGCGCGGCGAGGAGATGCTGTGCCCGGTCGAGGATTCCGGCCTGGGCCTGCTGCGCGGCAAGGAGCGCGGCCGTTCGCGCCCGCTGCGCAGCCTGCTCGCCCACTACATGCCGCAGTCCGGATCGGTCGACGCGCTGATCCTGACCAAGACCAATGCGCGCGCCACCGTGCACCGCCCCGGTTACATGGACTACATCGGCGTGCTCAGCTTCGACAAGGAAGGGCGCCCGGTGCGCGAGGATCGCTTCCTCGGCCTGTACACCTCCAGCGCCTACAGCCGCCGCCCCTGGGAGATCCCGCTGGTGCGCGAGCGCTACGAGCGGGTGATGGAGCGTTCCGGCCTGTCGCGCACCGGCCACAGCGGCAAGGCGCTGCGCCACATCCTGGAGTCCCTGCCGCGCGACGAGCTGTTCCAGTCCAGCGAGGACGAGCTGTTCGCGACCGCGACCGGCATCCTCGGCCTGCAGGAGCGGGTGCGCAGCCGGTTGTTCCTGCGCCGCGACCGCTACGGGCGCTTCTATTCGGCGCTGGCCTACATCCCGCGCGACCGCTTCAACACCGAAGTGCGCCGCCGCATCGAGGCGATGCTCCGCGACGCGCTCGACGGTGAGCACGTGGACACCACCGTGCAGGTCGGCGAGTCGCCGCTGGCGCAACTGCACATGATCGTGCGGCCCAAGGGCGGCGAGGCGCCGGAGGTCGACGCGTCCTCGCTGCAGGACAAGCTCGCCGCGATCGTGCGCAACTGGCAGGACGACCTGCGCGAGCAGCTGATCGCCAGCGACGGCGAGGAGCAGGGCCTGAAGCTCGCCAACCGTTACGGGCGCGCCTTGCCGGCCGGCTACATCGAGCAGGTCACCCCGGCGCTCGCCGCGGCCGACGTGCGCAGCCTCGCCGCGCTGCAGGGCACCGACGACCTGCTGCTGAGGCTGTACCGCCCGGCGCGCGAGCAGGGCCAGCTGCGCCTGAAGTTCTACCGGCTCGGCGACGACATCCCGCTGTCGGACGCGCTGCCGATGATGGAGAACCTCGGCCTGCGGGTGATCACCGAGCATCCCTACCGGGTCGAGCTCGGCGACACCGATGCCTGGATCCAGGACTTCGAGGTCGAGTCCACCCACCCGGACCTGGACGTCGACAGCCTGGACGAATCCTTCGAGGAAGCGTTCAAGCGAATCTGGTCGGGCGACGCCGAGAACGACGGCTTCAACCGCCTGGTGCTGGGCGCCGGCCTGACCTGGCGCCAGGTCGCGATGCTGCGCGCGTACTGCAAGTACCTGCTGCAGGTCGGGGTGCCGTTCTCGCAGGCCTACGTCGAGGCCACTCTCAACCGCTATCCGCTGCTGGCGCGGCTGCTGGTGGAATTGTTCGAGGCGCGCTTCGACCCGGCCACCGGCAGCGAGAGCAAGGCCGAGATCCAGCAGGGCCGCGACGCCTTCGAGGCGCGCCTGCGCCAACTCGCCGGCAACGACGCGGCGGCCATGGCGATCGTGGAACCCGTGCTGCAGGCCCGCGCCGGCGCACGCGAGCGCCAGGTGGAAGCCACCCGGGCCGCGCTGCTCGGGCTGATGGACCGCGTGTCCAGCCTCGACGAGGACCGCATCCTGCGCAGCTACATCGGCGTGATCGGGGCCACCCTGCGCACCAGCTACTACCTCAACGTGCGCGGCGTCGGTCGCGCCGACGGCGGGCCGCGCGACTACGTCAGCTTCAAGCTCGATTCCTCGCGCGTGCCCGACCTGCCCAAGCCGCGCCCCTACCGCGAGATCTGGGTCTACGGCCCGCGCGTGGAAGGCGTGCACCTGCGCTTCGGTCCGGTCGCGCGCGGCGGCCTGCGCTGGTCCGACCGCCGCGAGGATTTCCGCACCGAGGTCCTCGGCCTGGTCAAGGCGCAGATGGTGAAGAACACCGTGATCGTGCCGGTCGGCGCCAAGGGCGGTTTCTACTGCAAGCAGCTGCCGAGTCCCGCGACCGACCGCGACGCCTGGTTCGCGGAAGGGCAGGCCTGCTACAAGCGCTTCATCAACGGCCTGCTCGACATCACCGACAACCTGCACGGCGAGCAGGTGGTGCATCCGCAGCACGTGGTGCGCCATGACGGCGACGACCCCTACCTGGTGGTCGCCGCCGACAAGGGCACCGCGACCTTCTCCGACATCGCCAACGGCATCTCCGAGGCGCACGGCTTCTGGCTCGGCGACGCGTTCGCTTCCGGTGGCTCGGTCGGCTACGACCACAAGGGCATGGGCATCACCGCGCGCGGCGCGTGGGAGTCGGTCAAGCGCCATTTCCGCGCGCTCGGCCGCGACAGCCAGCGCGAGGACTTCACCGCGGTCGGCATCGGCGACATGTCGGGCGACGTCTTCGGCAACGGCATGCTGCTGTCGAAGCACATCCGGCTGGTGGCGGCGTTCGACCACCGCCACGTGTTCCTGGATCCCAACCCGGAGGCGGCGACCTCGTTCAAGGAGCGCCAGCGCCTGTTCAAGCTGCCGCGTTCCTCGTGGGACGACTACGACAAGTCGCTGATCAGCAAGGGCGGCGGGGTGTTCCCGCGCAGCGCCAAGTCGGTGCCGATCTCGCCCGAGGTCCGCGTCGCGCTGGGCCTCGCCGACGGCGTGACCGCGCTCAGCCCGACCGAACTGATGAGCGCGATCCTGCGCGCGCCGGTCGACCTGCTGTGGAACGGCGGCATCGGCACCTACGTCAAGGCCAGCAGCGAGACCCACGCCGACGTCGGCGACCGCGCCAACAACGCGCTGCGGGTCAACGGCGGCGAACTGCGCTGCAAGGTGGTGGGTGAAGGCGGCAACCTCGGCTTCACCCAGCTCGGCCGCATCGAGGCGGCGCAGGCGGGCGTGATCCTCAACACCGACTTCATCGACAACTCGGCGGGCGTGGACACCTCGGACCACGAGGTCAACATCAAGATCCTGCTGACCGCGCAGGTCAAGGCGAAGAAGCTGTCGCTGCCCGAGCGCAACAAGCTGCTCGCCGCGATGACCGACGAGGTCGCCGCGCTGGTGCTCAACGACAACTACCGGCAGAACCAGGCGTTGTCGCTGATGCAGCGGATGAGCCTGTCGCGGCTCGGCTCCAAGCAGCACTTCATCCGCACGCTGGAGTCGCAGGGCCTGCTCGATCGCGCGATCGAATACCTGCCGACCGACGCCGAGATCGCCGAGCGCAAGACCCGCGGCCAGGGCCTGACCCGGCCGGAGCTGGCGGTGCTGCTGTCCTACAGCAAGCTGGTGCTGTTCCAGCAGCTGGTCGAGTCGGACGTGCCGGAGGATCCGTACCTGTCCAAGGAGCTGATCCGCTACTTCCCGCAGCCGCTGCAGCAGAAGTACGCGAAGGCGATGGAGCAGCATCGCCTGAAGCGCGAGATCATCGCCACCGCGGTGACCAACTCGATGGTCAACCGCATGGGCGCCACCTTCACCCTGCGCATGACCGAGGACACCGGCCGCACCCCGGGCGAGGTGGCCAAGGCCTACACGATCAGCCGCGAGGCGCTGGACGTGCGCGGCATGTGGGCGGCGATCGACGCGCTCGACGGCAAGGTACCGGAAGACGTGCAGGTGGACGCGCTGCAGGCGATCTGGCACCTGCTGCGCGGCACCAGCCGCTGGCTGCTGTCGCGGCCGGGTCCGCTGCCGGCGATCGCGCAGGCGGTGGAGCGTTACCGCCCCGCGCTCGACGAGATCCGCGCCAACCTGCCGGGCCTGCTGCCCGGCCACCGCGGCGACGGCCACGCGGCGCGCCTGGCGCACTGGCAGCAACGCGGGGTGCCCGCGCCGCTGGCGGCGCAGCTGGCCGCGCTG
>DASRZN010000001.1:0-3371 GCA_035686325.1 Lysobacteraceae bacterium | reverse complement strand
GCGGTTGGCGTGCCGTGGCCGGCAACCTGCGCGAGCGCAAGGTGCTGGTCATGCTGCTGCTCGGCTTCAGCTCGGGCATCCCGCTGTACCTGGTCGGCAACACGCTCGGCTTCTGGATGCGGCAGAACGGGATCGAGCTGGACGCGATCGGCTTCCTGTCGTGGGTCGGCATCGCCTATTCGCTGAAGTTCCTGTGGGCGCCGATCGTGGACAAGGCGCCGGCGCCGCTGCTCGGCCGCCTGCTCGGGCGCCGGCGCGGCTGGATGCTGCTGTCGCAACTGGTGGTCGCCGCGGCGCTGGTGGGGATGGCGCTGGTGCAGCCGCGCGAGGGCACGCTGTTCATCGGCGGCATGGCGCTCGACCACCTGGTGGTGTTCGGCGTGCTGGCGCTGGTGGTCGCGTTCGCCTCCGCGACCCAGGACATCGTGATCGACGCCTGGCGCATCGAGGTCGCCGACGACGGCGCGCAGCAGGGCCTGCTGACCTCGACCTCGACCCTCGGCTACCGCGGCGCGCTGCTGGTCACCGACTCGCTGATCCTGATCTTCGCCACCCACCTCGGCTGGACGCTGTCCTACGAGCTGATGGCGGTGTGCATGGGCGTGGGCATGCTCGCGACCTTCCTCGCCAGCGAGCCGGCGCGCTTGCAGGCGGTCGCCACCCATGGCTCGCTGCTGACCCCGCGCGGCCTGTTCGACGCGATCGTCGGGCCCTTCCTCGCCTTCTTCCGCCACCACGGCGCGTGGGCGTGGACGATGCTGGCGGCGATCAGCCTGTATCGCCTGGCCGACTTCGTGATGGGGCCGATGGCCAACCCGTTCTACGTCGACCTCGGCCTGTCCGGCGACGTGGTCGGCACCGTGCGCGGCTCGGTCGGGCTGGTCGCCACCGTGATCGGGGTGGCCGCGGCCGGCCTGTTCGCGGTGCGCTTCGGCGCGCTGGCGACCCTGCTGGTCGGGGCGGTGCTGGGGCCGGGCTCCAACCTCGCCTTCGCCTGGCTGGCCTGGGCCGGGGGCGACATCGGCGTGTTCACCACCGCGATGGCGGTGGACAACTTCTGCAACGGCTTCGCCGGGGTCGCCCTGGTCGCCTACATGTCCAGCCTCACCGACATCGGCTACACGGCCACCCAGTACGCTTTGCTGAGCTCGTTCTACGCCCTGCTGGGCAAGGCGCTGAAGGGCTTCTCCGGGGTCGCGGTGCAGACCCTGCAGGCGGGACGGACGGAGCTGGAAGGCTATGCGCTGTTCTTCATCGGCACCGCCCTGGTCGGCATCCCGGCGCTGCTGCTGTGCATCGTCCTGGCGCGGCGCGGGCCGCGGGCTGGACTGACCTGACGCACGCGTCGGACACGTTTTGCGGAGGGAGGTGAAGCGTGACCGACATCGTCCTGCGCGACATCGACACGGTCCTGGCCGACCGTATCCGCCGGATCGCCGACGCCCACGGCTGGAGCCTGGCCGACGCCCTCATGCGCCTGCTCGAGCAGGGGCTGCACGCCTGCGAGGGTGAGCTCGGCGCGCGCCTGGACCAGGAGGAACGCGACGTGCTGCAGGCGGCGATCCTGGCGCTGGAAGGCGTGCCGGACGATCCCGGCTTCGCCCTGATCGGCCGCGCCCCCGGCGAGACGCCGGTGGCGCCGGACGAACCGGACCAGAGCATCAGCCCGCAGTTTTCGCTGGAATGAGCGACGCGTCCGGCTCAGGCCGGATGCACCGCGCCGAGCACCCGCGGGCCGCGCGCGCCGGTGACCGCGGGCAGGTTGCCGGCACAGCCGAGCAGGGTCTGCCGTGCCAGCCAGGCGAAGCCCATCGCTTCGACGAAGTCCGGATCCACGCCGTGCGCGGCGGTGGATTCCAGTGACACCCCGGGAAGCCGCGCGGCCAGGCGTGCCAGCAGCAGCGGGTTGTGCACGCCGCCGCCGGAGGCGAGCACGCGGCGGGTGCCGGGCTGGGTCGCGCGCAGGGCGTCGGCGATGGTGGCGGCGGTGAGTTCGAGCAGGGTCGCCTGCACGTCCGCCGGCGGTGCGGCGTCGTCCAGGCGCGCCTCGAGCCAGGCCAGGTGGAACTGCTCGCGCCCGGTGCTCTTCGGCGGCGGCAGCGCGAACCACGGCTCGTCCAGCAGCCGCGCGAGCAGCGCCGGGTCGACCCGCCCGCGCGCGGCGAGCGCGCCGCCGGCGTCGTAGGCCGCGCCGGTTTGGCGCGCGCACCAGGCGTCGAGCAGGGCGTTGGCCGGGCCGGTGTCGAAGCCGCGCACTTCGCCACGCGCCGGCAGCAGGGTGAGGTTGGCGATGCCGCCGAGGTTGAGCACGGCGCGATCCTCGCCGGCATCGTGCAGCAGCGCCGCGTGCAGCGCCGGCAGCAGCGGCGCGCCGTGGCCGCCGGCGGCGACGTCGCGGCTGCGGAAGTCGGCGACCGTGGCGATGCCGGTGCGTTCGGCGATCACGCTGGCGTCGCCGAGCTGCAGGCTGAAGGGCTGCGCGCCGTCGCCGCGCGCGCCGTGCGGGCGGTGGCGCAGGGTCTGCCCGTGCGAGCCGATCGCCGCGACCTGCGCGGGCGCGATGCCGGCGTCCTCCAGCAGCGCCAGCGCCGCCTGCGCGAACGCCTCGCCGATCGCCACGTGCAGCGCGCCGACCTCGTCCAGCGAGGTGCAGTCGCCGCCCTGGCCGAGTCCGACCAGGCGCTCGCGCAGCGCCGGTTCCCACGCCTGTGTGCGCGCCGCGTGCAGCCGCGCGCGCAGGCGCCCGCCGGCTTCGTCGAAGGCGACCAGGGCCGCATCGATGCCGTCGGCGCTGGTGCCCGACATCAGGCCGAGATAGAGGCCGGCGGGATCGGCGGTCATGCGCGTCGGGAGTTTTTCCGGGGGCGGATGCGACGACGCGCCCGGGCGGGCGCGTCGCGGGGCTCAGGCCTGCTTGGCCGGCCTGGGCTTGTGCTCGCTGGCGTCGGCGTAGATCACGTTCTCGACCCGGCGGATGCGCGCCAGCGCGTTGCTGGTCTGCGCGCGGAACTGCGCCAGCGCCGCGCCCTTGAGCGGCTCCGGCGGCGGCATCGTCACCGACAGCGGATTGCGGTGGACGCCGTTGATGCGGAATTCGTAGTGCAGGTGCGGGCCGGTGGCGAGGCCGGACGCGCCGACGTAGCCGATCACCGCGCCCTGCTGCACGCGCTGGCCGACCTTCTCCTTGCCGAAGCGCGACATGTGCCCGTACAGCGTGGTGTAGCCGCGGCCGTGGTCGAGGATCACGGTGCGGCCGTAGCCGCCCTTCCAGCCGACGAAGGCCACGCGGGCGTCGCCGGCGGCGTGGATCGGGGTGCCGCTGGACGCGCCGTAGTCGATGCCCTGGTGCGCGCGCACGCGGCCGAGGACCA